>NZ_JAJGVH010000062.1:0-77365 GCF_020785355.1 Limosilactobacillus reuteri
GGATATCTGTCAACTGGTATGGTTGACTAAAAATACTTCCTACGAAAATGTAGGGGGTATTTTTTTACGAAAAAATACAATCGATTCTTAAAAAGAAAAATTTTTGATTGGCAAAACCATAACAAGTTCGTTTTAGAGTTTTGATTTTGCGATTGATGCCTTCTAAAGGACCATTAGAGTATTCAAACTTAGCACTATTTAAGACATATTTTCTGTTTTGACGAAGGGTTTGGATAGCGGTATCCATTTCTGTATTGGTTTTTTGGTAGTCTAAGATGGTTGACTCTAGTAATTCACTATTGCGCTCGTTGAGGGCTTTCGTGATATCTTGGTAAGTTTGGTATACTTCAGCGAACTTAGAAAATTTACTAGTAATGAGATCCACAGCATTTTGGCGAGTCATATATTGCTTAACGCCGCGAAGAAAAACTACTTCTTCAGGGTGAAGATCTTCAGCTTTTTTATGGAATAGCTTCCAATGTGACTTCATAATTTTATATTCTCGGCTCTGTTTATCGAGTTGTTTTAGGATAGAAATACGACAATTGTCCAAAGCGCGACCAGCTAATTGCACAAGATGGAAGCGATCAATAATAATGTTGGCATTAGGGAAAAGGCGATAGATAAAGCTTTGATATTGAGCATTTAAATCAATTACAACTGATTGAACGTATTCGCGTTCGGCTTTTGAATAACGACTTTCAAAATAATCAATAATTGTAGGTGATAGACGATCCTGTAACTTTGTGACAATTTGGTGGGTTTCAGCATCACAACAGATAAAGGACATCACAGACTTAGTTGAACGAAACTCGTCAAAACATAAATGCTTAGGCAACTTAGCCACACGATAGTGTGGTTCCATGCGCTCTAAAATTGTTCGACGAACACTACTAGGAGAGCAGTGACACATTTCAGCAATTAGCTGACCGGATAGTCCTTTACGAGCCAAAAGCATGATTTGATTTTTGAGATCACTGGATAGGGTTTGATTTTCTTTGGTTAAATTAGTAATAGCACCAAACGTAGTATGACATGATTTACATTTATAGCGTTGTTTACGAAGCTCTAATTCATATCTTCTCCCGTTTAAACTAGCCAGTCGTACATGAGTTTTGCGAAAGCCATCCTTATTAACAGTGGGAAAGCCACAGTTGCGACAACGATTAATCGGATAAGAAAGAGTAGCTGTTATTAGCGTTATATACTCTTTAACAGAATCATTGTTGTGTTCAGCTTCTTCAACAGAAATAATTTTAATATTTTTATCTTTAATTCCAAGAATATTTAGGATAGAATCATTATGGGACATTTGTTTAACCTTCTTTCATGATTTTTGTGGTGAATTGATTGTATAACGAGGGGACAGCAAATGCCTCTTTTTTATACAAAAAAATCTGGCATGGAATCTCCATCCATACCAGAAAGTGTATACCCATAAAAGAAGCTCTACAGTTTTCGACTGTAGGGCTTTTTTTTTGCGCATAATTCAAAAATGTTTATCGTTAGCTAAAAGAATGGCCTCGCTATGGAATTGTTTGAAATTAAAAAAATTATTGGATGACGTTAGAAAAAATGGTTGAAAGATGGGATTGAAGCACGCTAAGTAACACTAGATATGAAATAGTTTTCATGTTTGCTGGATTTGTTTTCATTAATTTGGCATAAAATAATTTAAGGTTAATTATTGAGCTATCAGCATTTAAACGCTAAAATTATTAACAGATGATAACTTAATTTTTGCTAATTGAGTTGTAATTTGAAGAATAAGTTTTATATTTAAAAGGTGAAAACAAGTTGTGATGCATGTTTGGGCGCCTGGTAATTTAGCTTATCCATTGATTAAGGGGAATATAGAAGAATGCTATCTCATAAAAACCTTCAAGAACAAATTAAGAAAAATGAACCTACTAAGCAACGGTTCGCGATTAAAAAACTAAGCGTTGGGGTTGCTTCTGTATTGTTAGGAGTTACTTTTGCTGGTACTGCCTCTGCTGATACAACTGATGCAAATTCAACATCTAATTCTGGAAGTGCGGGTGCAGAACAAACTGACCATAACCTTGTTGTTTCTTCTGCAAGTACTGCAACGATGAAACAGGCAACTGCCGCTAATGCTGCACAAAATGTTTCGGCTTCTGTTGTCAATCCCGCTGGTAATATTGATACATCAGTTGCTAACGATTATGAAGCTGCTGTTAATAGCGCTGCCTCTACGGCGATGAGTAGTGCAACGTCTGCAATTACTGATAGTACTTCTACTAGTGCTGCTAATCAGCAATCAGCAGCTGTTGCGGTCAACAATACAAGCAGTGCAACGCAAAATAATAGTGATGCAAATGTCGCTCAAGCACCAAAGACTGAAACATTTATCCCTACAACGACCCCATCAGCTGAACATGCAATTGGTGTTCAAGGGGTGACGGCGCAAAAAACCGCTGCGACTCCAACAGCAAATGAAAATGTTAATCAGACTTATAAAATCACCGTTAAGGCTGTTGATGTAACAACTGGTGCTGCTCCAGTTACACCATCGTATATTTTTAACTACAACTTTAAAAATGGTGTTTTTAATGGAGAAGGCAAGACAGGTACTAGCCTATATTCGTTTGGGATGGCGCCAACGGGTTACAAGCTATTAAACCCTGAAGTTCTTGATGAAAACTTTACGATGGATGGTAATATGGCTCGAATTAAAGATAAAGATGTTGATATTACCCTTCAATATGCCCGTATTTCTCCAATTTTAGTTCGTTATATTGATGAAGATACAGGAGAAGTACTTTCAACTTCATCTGTTGGTGCAAATACTTCCACTACAGCTAGTTACGCTTATAATCATGGCGATAATAAGGATATTGGTCCATCAAAATTTCTTCTTCAAGCCATTGATATTCCTGGTTATCAGTTAGATGATCAGGCAACCTTTATTGATACTTATAATAATGTTCAATCCAAAGGTAATCTTAATTACCAAATCCATACCTTTAAGTACAAAAAGATTATGGATAATCCTAACCCTAAAGATAGTCAAAAGGGATCTGGTGCCCAATACGGTGAATACTTTGGTCCAGCGTGGGATACGATTGATCCTGCCGATGTGTTTAATGTTTCAGGAGTTAAGGGATTAACTTACGAACATGATAATGGTGATATTGAGGCTAAGATTGATAATCTTGTTAAGAAGTATCACAACCAAGGTTACACCTACATGGGAACCTTTAATTACCACAAGAATACTGACTACTACAACTGGAATGAGGCATCAACTTCAATTAACCTAATTCCTAACAAGCCAGTGACTGTTAAATTTATTGACGAACAGGGTAACAAGCTTGCCGATGACCAAGTGATTGCTTTCAATAAAAAAAATCCAGACCAAACTAATGATGGGATTAATGCAACAAAGCACTGGTACTCTGCTGGTGAATGGAGTACAACGCCAAAGACCTTTGAGGGTTACACTTTACGGACAACCTATGGCGCTGATCACGGTCAATTTACTCCATATAATTATGTTGTAACTTATGAGTACGCTAAGGATGCCACTGCGCAGGTCAAGTACATCGATGATACGACTAATACTCAACTTAAAGCTGATGATCTTAAGGGATACGTTGGCGATCCGATTGACTATTCAACTAAGGATTCAATTACTAATTTTGAAGGTCAAGGTTACGAATTAGTCTCAGATGGTTTTACCGCGGGCGCTAAATACGCTGATGGTGCGAACGTCTTTGAAGTGCATTTTAAGCATGGTCAACAACCGGTCAACCCTGATCATCCAGACAAAAATGTTGATCCATCCAATTACCTTAAAGATGTTAAAGCAACTGTTCATTATGTTGGCGCAGGTGATAAGACACCAGCCGATAATGTTCAAACTTCACAGTGGAGTCGGACAGTTACAATTGATGCTGTCACCCATGAACTTGTTACGGGTGGAGAATATGATACGGATTGGGCAATTGTTCCTGGGCAAAAGACAGAATATGCTCAAGTAGCTACTCCAGTAATCGATGGTTTCCATGCGGATCGGGCAACTGTTCCTGCAACAGCTGTTACGCAAGATGACATTGAAACAACTGTTACTTATGCTCCAAATGGAAAGATTATTCCGGTTGACCCAAGCGGCAAGCCAATTCCAAATGTCCCAACTCCACAATATCCGACTAATCCAACTGATCCTACAGCGGTAACGCCAGATGAACCAGTTCCAGATATTCCAGGATGGGTGCCAAGTCAACCAACCATAACGCCAACCGATCCGGGCAAAGATACACCAGTTATTTACAATCAAATTCAAAAAGCTGACTTAACAATCGTGGATCAAGATAACAATAACCAACAAATTATTGTTGAGGGCATCACGACTAAGTTCAACGCTGATGGAATTGAAAATACCAAGATTGATTTTACTGGCTATGGTGATTCAATTAATGCACTTGAAAGTCTTGGCTATGAATATGTTAGTTCCGACTTTGATGTCGATCAGACTTTTGATAACGACAGCAATAACGATCAGCACTTTATTATTGTGATGAAGCATGGTACTGAACCAGTCAATCCAGAACATCCAGGGGCTGGTTACAACAAGACTGATTTACAAAAAGAAGTTACACGGACAATCAACTATGTAAATGCGAAGACAGGTGAGCAAGTAGCTGATCCGATTGATCAAACTGTTAACTTTACTGCTCAAGGTACAGTTGATAAGGTTACTGGCAAATTGGTAACCGTTGAAGATGGGAAGATTACAGGCCCTGGCGAGTTAACTTGGACACCAGCTCAAGATGTCAAGGGGGTTGAATCACCAAGTATTGCCCGGATGCATGTGGTTTCCGTTAGTCGAGATGCTAATGGCAATAATGTCAAGAGTGTGCCATTGAACCATGGGGATGAGAGTTATACCGTTACTGTTAGTTATGAAGATAATGGAACGGTCGAACGAAATGCGCAAAACATTCCAGCATCTCAGACGATTAAGTTTGTCGACGAAAATGGCAACACGCTTCATGAAAATAATGTTCAAACCAGTGAATTTACCCGGACGGCTGATGTTGTTGATGCGGTAACCGGGGATGTAATTACTAATGGTGCATGGAATGAAACTAGCCACAAGTTCGGGACAATCAACGTTCCGGTAATTGATGGTTACGTTGCTGAAGTTCCAACTGCTGGTGGATTGACAGCAACTACTGATAATCCAAATGTTGTGACAGAAGTCGTTTACAAGAAGGTTGGTAAGATTATTCCGGTTGATCCAAGTGGCAAGCCAATTCCAAATGTTCCAACCCCAAGTTACCCTAACGATCCAACTGATCCAACGAAGGTAACGCCAAACGAGCCAGTTCCAGACGTACCGGGCTATACACCAAGTGTTCCCACAGTAACGCCAACGGATCCTGGTAAGGATACACCAGTACCATACAACCCAATTGTTAATGATCAAAACGCAGTTGTTAACTACGTTGACCAAGATAACAACAATGCGCAAATTGCAACTTCTGGTAACTTAACTGGTAAGCCAGGTAGTGTAATTAACTACAGTACGGCTGACCAAATCAAACAACTTGAAAATCAAGGTTACGTTCTCGTAAGTGATGGTTTCCCAGCTGGTGCAGTATTTGACAATGATGACAATACTACCCAAACTTACACGGTTGTCTTGAAGCACGGAACCACGACGTTCAAACCGGATAAGCCAGGTACACCGGGTGAACCAATTAACCCTAACTACCCAGACGGACCGAAGGTAACCAATGAAGATGTTGACTACCTTAAGAATGTTAAGTTTACTGTCCACTATGTTGGTGCAGGAAACGATAACCCAGCTGACAATGTTCAAAACGCGCAATGGACTCGTTCCATTACGGTTGATAATGTGACTGGTAAGATTATCAGCTCAACAGAATGGGTAAGCAACAAGGGAAGTTATGATGGGGTTAAGACCCCAGTTGTTAATGGTTACCATGCTGACCGGGCACAAGTTGAAGGGCCAAGTGTCACGATGGAAGATCAAGAAGCGACAGTTACTTATGTACCAAATGGAAAGATTATTCCAGTTGATCCAAATGGTAACCCAATTCCAGATGTTCCAACACCACAATACCCAACCGATCCAACTGATCCAACGAAGGTAACGCCAGATGAACCAGTACCAACTATTCCAGGCTACAAGCCAGAAGTACCAACGGTAACACCAACCGATCCAGGTGTTGATACACCCGTTAAGTACACGCCAGATACGGTAAATCCAAAGCCAGCGGTTGATCAAATTGCGATTGTTAACTACGTTGACCAAGATAACAACAACGCGCAAATCGCAACTTCCGGTGACTTGACTGGTAAGGCTGGCGACAAGATTAACTACAGTACGGCTGATCAAATCAAGCAACTGGAAGCACAAGGTTATGTACTAGTAACTGATGGCTTCCCAGCAGGCGCAACCTTCGATGATAACGCGGATCAGAATCAAGTCTTCACTGTTGTCTTGAAGCACGGTCATGCTCCAGTAGGACCAAACAATCCACATGAACCTGGTACACCAGTAAACCCTGATGAACCAAACGGTCCAAAGTGGCCTGCTAAGGATACTTACACGAAGGAATACACTTCAACGGTCCACTTCGTGGATAACAACGGTAATAAGATGCGTGATGACGATGTGCAAACTTCAACTTGGACACGGACATTAATCATCGACAAGGTAACTGGTCAAATTATTAACCCTGACGAAGGATGGACTGCTGATAAAGGCAGTTATAACGAAGTTAAGGTTCCAGTAATCAATGGCTATGTTGCGGATAAGGCTAACGTTCCGGCTAAGGAAACGGTTCAACAAAATCTTGAAGATACGGTTACTTACACTAAGGTTGGAAACATTGTACCGGTTGATCCAAATGGCAACCCAATTCCAAATGTTCCAACTGTGCCATATACCAATGACCTAACTGATCCAACCAAGGTTGTACCAAATGAACCAGTACCTTCAGTTCCTGGAATGACACCAAGCGTTCCAACGGTAACGCCAACGCATCCAACTGTTGATACACCAGTTGTTTACACGACGCCAACACCGGTAACTCCTGAGACGCCAGTAACACCACAACCAGATGAACCGGCAACTCCAGAAACACCAGCTACTCCAGAACCGGTTCAACCGGCAACTCCTCAAGCTCCTGCTGCCCCACAAGCAGAGACGCCAGCGCCAGTGAAGACTGAATCAGCTGCACCTGCTAAGCAAGAAGCTAAGAAGCTACCGCAAACTGGTAATGAAAATAATTCAGCTGCTGCCCTTGGATTAGCTGCATTAGGCTTAACTGGTTTATTGGCTGCAGGAAAGAAACGGCGTAAAGAAGATTAGTAATTCTTTGAACTGTCAAAGATAAGTTATGCGGAGAGTTGTGGTTAATTTGAAGATGGTTTATTGCAATGACTTAACACATAATGCAATGGATAGTGGCTTAACAGATTCATAGCAACAAACTCGAAGCATAAAATAAAAGGATAGTGAGCATTTCAGCTTTGCTATCCTTTTTATTCTTTCTTAATAATTCATTTACAAAAGCGCTTACTTTAAGATTAAATGTAGTAATAGATTTAATAAATCTAACCTTTTGATTTAAATTAAAAATAAATGAGAAATATAATTGACTTTTAATTATCGCTCCGATAAACTAACAACAATCATTAAACAAAAAATAAATTATAAGGAGGCGTTAATGATGGAAAATCAAGTTAGCAATTCTAAAGCTAATGCAACTTATCAAAATTCATCAAAGGTCAAGGAAGTGGCCTATCGAATTTTTGCGGCGGTGGCTAATGCTATTTTGGTCGTTCTAGGAGGAGGATTATTAACTCAAACAATTGGTAACTTGACAGGTATCCATGTCCTTACCCTAATTGGTGGTGAGGCTCAAGCATTATTAGCGCCTGCTATTGGGGTTGCGGTTGCTTCACAGATGAACACAAATACATTAGTTACATTTGCATCAATGGTAGCGGCTACCGTTGGATCAAATGGTGTTCATTTTACTGATACGGCGGTTAAAGGAATGACTGCAACAGGGCAAGTAACTGCGGCGGCAGCGGGAGCACCGGTTCTTACTACTGGCCAACCTGTTTCTGCTGTTTTAGCGGCGATCGTTGCTGTTCTTGTCGGTAAGTATTTAACTGGAAAGACACCACTTGATATGGTTCTTGTTCCGTTTGGTGCATTAGCCGTGGGTATCGGTTTTGGTCTAGTCGTTGCGGCAGTTGTTACGCCGGCGCTTCTTGCTGTGTCCGCCTACATTGCGCATTCGATGCAAGTTTCACCAGTTTTAGGATCAATGGTAATTTCCGTTGTGTGGGCCCTATTTCTGATGACGCCTGCCTCTTCTGCAGCCTTGGCCGTTGCGTTGATGCTTGATCCGATCTCTTCGGCGGCTGCCTTGATCGGTACTACTGCTCAATTTGTTGGTTTTACTGCGATGTCATTTCGGCAAAATAACCTTGGCGCAAATATCGCCCAAGGACTTGTTACCCCTAAAGTTCAATTTCCCAATCTCCTCATCAATCCTTATCTTTTAGTTCCAACGGTTGTTTCAGCAGCTGTTTGTGCACCAATTGCAACAGTTCTGTTTGATTTCCGTTCAACATCGACCTTAGGAGGATTGGGACTAAACTCCTTGATTGCACCAATTGCTTACTTATCACGCGGCTGGGCTCAGTTCAGCACATACATGGTTTTCGGCGTGGTAGTACCCGCTGTTCTTTCAATTGCTCTTTACCTTGTTCTTAAGCGCGCTGGATTCATTGGTGAAAAGCAATTACATCTTGAGCTAGTTTAGAAGTATCGATCAAAGAAAAAAAGCTGTTTGTCTATTGAAAATTATGAAATAGGCAGACAGTTTTTTATTGATAAAACATCCTAACAACTGCTATTGTTGTGATTAGGGAATGTGATACAATAGACAGTGAATGTAAATTGTAGATGGTAACTATCTATGATTAACGGCACGGAACGAAGCCAAAGATTAAGGCTTGCTTTAAAGCAAAGTCCCATTAATCGGTAAAAGAGTTCAGTTTTATATGAAGGAGTTTTTATACTATGATTCAAACAATTGATTTGAAAAAAGGTATGGTTTTTGAACGTGACGGTAAGTTATTAAAGGTTCTTCAAATCAACCACCACAAGCCTGGTAAGGGTAACACTTTAATGCAAATGGACATCCAAGACCTCCGTTCAGGTTCAATTGTCCACACTACTATGCGTCCATCTGAAAAGGTTGAACAAGTTAACGTTGACAAGCGTTCTGCTCAATACCTTTATGATGAAGGTGATTCAGCCGTATTTATGGACCTTGAAAGCTACGAACAATACAGTTTAAACCATGACTTGCTTGGTGACGACAAGAACTACCTTGTTGAAAACATGAAGGTTATCTTAAACTTTGTTAACGGCGACATCATTGGGGTTGAATTACCAACCACTGTTGAATTAACTGTTGCTGAAACTGAACCAATGATTAAGGGTGCTACTATCGATGGTGGTGGTAAGCCTGCTACGATGGAAACTGGTTTAGTTGTTAACGTTCCTGCATTTATCAAGAACGGTGACAAGTTAATCATCAACACTACTGATGGTAGCTACAAGTCACGGGCTTAGTTAAATATGTAATCAAAATGCTCCTTGTATATCACAGGGAGCGTTTTTTATGGGAGAAAATAATATGAATAAGAAAATAGGATTTTTAATGGTCACGGGGATGGGCCTATTGTTGGCTGGTTGTGGAAATCAGGCTAACAATAAAGCGGCTAATTCTTCATCTGCATCAAGCAGTAGTTTATTAGTCGCTAAAAGTAATGTGAAAGTTAATAGTGATAACATGAGCCCCCAAGAAGCTGTCAGTTTGATTAGTACGTATTGCGGCCTTCGTTATGGCGGAAATTGGGCTGCCATGGCTAAAGAAGCGCAAAAAGAGGGATTGCAGGTAAATCTTTACCCAAGCTCTAAATACCAATTGAGTGATGGAGGGCAAGGAGTAGCTTACGATGTGACTGCTGGTGGAAAGTCACAGGGCTTGGTTTACACTGTTAATAACGATGATGTAAACATCTACCAAAATGTTAAGGAAAATCAAAAGAGTACCAAACTCGCCACAATCTCAAAGTCAGAAATGGCCAATTATGTTAATCAAGAAGGTCAGGGGAAGCTCGTTAATGACTTAGCTGCTAAGACGCAGGTAGTTGATAAGCGCAGTGGTGATAGCAATTCCTCAGCAAGCACCAGTAATTCTGGCAATGATCATAAGTATGGCCGCAGTGGTACTATTGATGTTCCAAGTGAAATGCAGGGAACCTGGTATTCGGCAGATAATGATGCTGACTCAACAATAACATTTGGTCCTCATACCTTTACCTACAGTGGCGAGAATAGCAGTACAACAACTCAACTCTTTAAACAGGATTCTGAGTGGGGTGAAGACGAGGATAACTATACTAACGAAGGAATCCAAAACGCTACTAAGAACTGGGGGAAAGCCAGCTTCTTTAACATGAATGGATCACGATGGTTAAATATCCGTGGTTGGGTTCAAAATGCCGGTGACGGTTCATCATATACTGTTAAGACTGAAACAATCGATGGAAAGCAGGTTAAAGTTCTTGTATCAGCCGGGGGTGCCGGAAATTGGGTAAATGCTGTTTACTACCAATCAAAGGATATGGCGCAACAAAACGCTGATAAGAAGTTTGACGATCTTAATTACCAATAAAAAGAAAAAACACGGCTGAAATTTTCAGGCGTGTTTTTTGATAAACAGTTATTTAATTTTCTTCTTTAGCTTAGCAAGCCAATTGGGGAGGGCTTCACTTAAGCTATCATAGGTATCTTGGAACCGGTGAGTGATCCAGGGGTCAACGATATAGCGATTTTCTTTTCCTGGGGTAGCTTCAAAGATTCCGTGAACCTTATTCTCTAACCCAGCTGGTGCCATATCTTTTGCGTCCTGGATATTCATCTGATCCATGGCGATAATATAATCGGCATCATAATAATCCCTGTCGCGCAATTGACGGGCAATCATTCCATCGTCTTTAATGTGATATTTATCGAGAATGGCTTTTGTTCGACTATCAGCAGGTGAACCTTCTGCAATGTTACTTGTGCCGGCCGAGTCAACGGTAATTTGATCAGCAAGGCCAGCTTCTGTAACCATTTTTTTGAACATCGCTTCCGCCATTGGTGAGCGGCAAATATTACCAAGGCAAACAAAAATTACTTTCATAAAAAACACTCCACCTAATTATTTAGCTAATTCAGGATCAATTTTGATGATTGGCTTAATAACCTTTCCGTTGGTTGAGTCAGCGATAACTTGGTTGATATCAGCGAAATCGTAGTACTTAACAAGCTTATCAAGGGGGAACTTGCCTTGCTTGTAGTACTTAACTAGTTGAGGAATAAACTCTTGGGGATTGCTATCTCCTTCGACAACCCCAGAGATTTTCTTGGATTCTGACAAGATATCATTCATTAAGTTTAAGGTAATATCACCGCCGACCCCTAAGAGAATACATTCTCCAGCGGTGGCAAGACTATCAATTGCTGATTTAATTACACCGGTGTTTCCGGTAGTATCGATTGCATAAGTTACACCACGCGGAACGATTTCTTTAATTGCTTTGACGGGATCTTCAGCCGTATTATTAATCGTTTCAGTAGCGCCCAATTCCTTCGCCAGGTCAAGGTGGTTACCGTTACGATTAATCGCAATAATATGTTTAACTCCAGCAATTTTAGCAGCCATAATTGCGGCTAAGCCAACAGCACCAGCACCGAAAACGGCAATTGCATCTTCAGGAGCAGGTTTAATATAATTTAGAACGGTTCCAGCACCTGTTTGCATTCCACAACCGAGTGGGCCTAATAAGTTAAGGTCTACATCTTGATCGACTTTAACAATATTATGGACATTGGCTGTTATATATGTTGCAAAGGAAGACTGACCAAAAAAGACACTGACTGGCGTGCCATCATCTAAGTGCAGGCGGTGAGTACCATCATAGGTTTTTCCTTCAAAGTTTAGCTGATTGAAGTTTTCGCATAAGCCTTGATGATTATGAGTACAGTTATAGCAATGGCCACAGTAGCTAAATGATAGAACAATATGGTCGCCGGGTTTAACGTCCGTAACGTTAGCTCCTACTTTTTGAACGACACCCGCACCTTCATGCCCGAGGACAACGGGGAGAGGAGTAGTAGCACCGCTTCGACCAACAATATCTGTATGACAAAAACCTGTTGAAGCAATTTTTACTAATACTTCATTTTCTTTTGGTTCATCCAATTCGACGGTTTGAATCTTTAAATCAGCGTTAGGTTTGGTTGCAACAGCAGCTTTAATTTGCATATTTGGCTCTTCCTTTCAATATAAATACTCTGGATATTAAACAAAATTATTGTAGCATTAGAAAGAAAAAGTGTAGACTGTTAATGGAAGTCTACACCCGAATTAAAATGTTCGCCTAGGAGATGAAAATGAACGAAGAATTATTACGATTATTTTTGGATGTTGTTCAATTAGGCAGTTTTCAAAAAGTAGCGGAAAAGAATTACGTCTCACAACGGGCTGTTTCGCGACAGATTCAACGGTTAGAGCAGAATCTTCATACTCAATTGTTCGAGCGCAAGAAAAATAAAATCGTTTTGACGCCGGCTGGTGAATTCTTTAAAAAACGCAGTGAGGCAATTATTAATATGCTAGATGCAACCGAACATGAGCTCCACCGTTTTTCTTACCGGGGCGCAACTAACTTGTTAATCGGTTATTTTTCGCCTTTTGATGGCCTCTTTATCCATAAACTGCTTGCTAAGTTATCGCCCACTGTAAATGCCTTTGTAAGCGAAGAGAGTGTGGAACATTTGGTCTCAGATGTATTAATGGATAACCTTGATTGTGCCATTGTGATGGATGATTATGGCTTTAACAATAATTATGCACAAATGGGATTACAAACGGTTACCATCCACCGTGACCGAATGATCATCGGAATAAGCGAGCGTTTAAGTCATAATAATGAAGTTGAGCTTGCTACTATTCAGAAAATGCCGGTAACCTACTATAGTAATGAAGATTCATCATATTTAAAACAAGCCTTTACCAGTAGTCTCCAAGGAATTGTACGACCTGCTGAAGTATTACGAGTGCCGACTTATGAGCAGATGCAGATGTTAGTCGGATCAGGTCAAGCCGTAGCGTTTTATCCCGAAAAGCTGATCAAGGTCCTCCAAAACCCACTTGAAAATATCCGCTATTTACCGTTGGCCGGGAAAAGCAATCAGTCGTTTAAGTTTAAATTAATTTTTAAAGCGGAAAAACCGCATGATATTGTAAAACAAGTAGCTAAAATACTGCAGGTAGCAAATGATTAATCTGTTGGTTCAGAAGCAATCGCTAAAAGCTCACCGTCCATTATCCAGCTTTTAACGGTTGCAGGGATGATAAAATGATCGCCTTTGTGAAGCGAATACTGTTGATCATCAACAGTTAAAATTCCATTGCCATCAATAATTGAAACCAGAGTATAAGGGCCATGCTCGTGAGCCAAGCTGGTTTGATCACGGATCTCCCACTTGTAGACGGTAAAGAATGGTGAGTCAGGTTGAGAAATTAAAGTAGTAATTATTGAATTACCATCATGAACGATGCGGGGGTTAATTTGTGGCTCAGTAAATGGCACCGTTGTCACGTCTTTTGCCTGTTTTAAATGAAGCTGACGTAGCTGACCTGTTTTTTTATCTCGACGGTCATAGTCATAGATCCGATAAGTGGTATCAGAACTTTGCTGGGTTTCTAAGACGATAATTCCTTTATTTAAGGCATGGATAGTTCCGCTTGGCACATAGACAAAGTCCCCCGTTTTTACTGGCTTTTTACTAAAAAGTTTTGACCATTGATGATTATCGATCATCTTAATAAGCTCGTCGCGCGTTTTTGCGGTATGGCCGTATGTTAAATAAGCTCCAGGTTCTGCATGAATAACATACCAACACTCTGTCTTGCCTAGTTCGTGCTCATGTTCTTCAGCGTAAGCATCGTCGGGATGAACTTGAATTGATAGACTAGCATTAGCATCAAGAATCTTTGTTAATAATGGAAAAACAGAAGAGCGTGGATTGCCAAATAGCTCGGGATGTTGCTGATAAACTTTTGGCAATAGTTGGCCTTCGTATTGACCATTTGTGATGATATTTGGCCCATGAGGATGGCCAGAAATTGCCCAGCACTCACCAATTGTTCCCGCTGGAATTTGGTAACCGAAATCAGTTGCAAGGTGCCGACCACCCCAAATTTTCTCATGAAAGACTGGTTTTAAAAATAATGGTTCTACCAATGTTATCACTCCTTTATGTATCCGCTTACATAAATTATAACACTTTTGTGAACCTTATTTTCTTGACGATAAAAAGAGACTGTTGAAAAAGCAAAAAAGCTTTTTTCAACAGCCTCAAACTAGTAAAATTGAAATATTTATTGAATCAGCCAACCAAGCGGCCATGAGAACCACTCAAAGGCCTTATCAATCTTTCGTTGGTTGATTTTTTTATTGGTTGCTAAAACTTGGAATGTGACTTTTTCTTCTTTGAAAAGTTTTGGCGTTGGGAAAAAGCCATTGCGCCGATAAAATTTAAGTCGTCGTAACCGTTGTTGGTTATTTGCCGCTTGAGGGTTCGGTTGCTCAACGTCAAGAGCAAGTGAATCCTCAGGGTAAAGGTGACGAAGCTCATTAATAATCCGCGTCCCATATCCTTGAGAACGGATTTGATCATTAACTGCGAGATACAAAATATAATGCATACCGTGACTGTGAATAACGTAAGCAAATCCAACAAACTGTTCCTGGTCATAGAAGGCCATAAAGTCAGCGCGTTGATACTTACTCTTGATGAGCAACCACGTCCACGGTTCTCGCTCATATTTCGGGAATGCGCGCATATATAATTGTTTAACTTGTTTATATTCTTTTAAACTCAACCTCACGGGCTGTATGTCTAAATCCAAATAATATCACTCCTTGTAATTAAATATTTTACCAGAAAAGGATTAAATAGACAATTTGAAATCGAACATTTGTTTTGATATAGTAATACAGTATTTTAAGAAAAGGGATGAGAGGATGGATAAAATTATTGCGTTGACCCGTCAACAGCGAGAAGATATTTTACAACAGTTAAGGCCAGACCAGGTTCAGGCATTGAGTGAGTTTACGCGTTATGCGATGCTATCGCGTTTTCATACCCACCACTATCTCAAACAGACTGACTGGGAGTTTCAGGGGATGGTAATTGACCCATGGTATCAGCGACAACATGATCATCCTGGCGACAACCTCTATTGTGATTGTGGTCGGCGTTTAAAAAATCAATTTATCCTACGTTCGCGGACAACCGGTCGGCAGTTATTTTTGGGCATCTCTCACTTTCAGCAGCATGCCAGTATTCCTCAAAAGGTTGCAAGAGAGATTCAGGCCGGAATTAACGAAATTAATCTGTATATGGATAGCATTCTTTTGGCTTATCAAGCTGGGCGGCGTTTTCCACAAGAGATATTCCAGTTTATTGTTGATCGGCAGGGATTTAAGAACCACGAAGGAACGATCCTTTACCAGCGATGTAACTTGTTTAGTCGAGTTGACCTTCCACTCCACCAACGCGATTATCAAGATCTGCAAACCTTATATCACCAATTAAAACAAGGAATTACCCACCGCCTTACCAAAGAAGAGATTGAGCAATTACGAGATAATATTGCAACGGATTGGCGACAAGTCGACCAGCAGATTACGATGTTTAATTACCTCCTCCGTCAACACGGTCTCACAGTTCAAGATATTCATCGGATTAAGAGTAATTCAATTAACTATGCTTTACAGCGCCGAAAAACCCGTTTCTTGATTCATGATCATAAACAGTTTAAGGATGTGACTTTGACGAAGGCACGGAACCAATTAGCAATTAAATTACGGCAGTTATCATTCTATCTCCAAATATTCCAGCAAAATGAGTTAGCGAAAGTACAGTGTGACCAAGCACGACAAGTATTAATCGCTCATAAGATGAGTAGTCCTAAATCACATTTCTTTGGGATAAAAGAGGCACAAATTTTACTAAAAAGTAAATATACAATATAATGCTATTGAGAACGATTTCATTGAATAGATTGACTTTAAAAATATATTTGTCTTCAAAGATAATAATATGATAAATGAATTCGAGGTTTTCTTTTGAGATTGCTTTTTCCTCATGTTATAATTTGTGATGAATATTACAATACTTTGTACGCGGGAGTGGGTTAATGATGAATCAAGAAACTAATCATGGCATTACTTATTCTTTAAGCCTTTTGCGCAACGGCGATTACTCTAAAGCTCTTTTCTGGCTGGGAGTAAAACCGTTAGACTTTGATGATTTGCACGAATTGTTGACTAATATTTCTGATAATCAATTGATAACAATACTTGAGGAATTGCAAGCCAAATATTTGATCAGTCCGATTAAAGAAGCTGGTTGTTTTGTTCTCACGGAAGGTGGTCAAGAATTTGCCCGTCTCGTTATGTCTTTGGGAGTATGGGGACGTCAACAAATGGATGAAAATGGTGGCAATGATAGCGTTCAAGTTGTGCTTCCTGATTCTTCCATGGAGCAAACAGAACTATTAAAGTATCGAAATGCGGTTGAACAGTATATTTAGTTTTACAAACTCTACACGGATAAAAAATAAATCAAATTAATTACACTAATAAAACAAAAGCCTATGAGACTATCAATTCTCGTAGGCTTTTTTTAGTAGTTATATTTTTATGAAAATAAAAGCCTTATTTCTTGTAATAATTAATATAAATAGTATTATAAAAGTGAATATTAGTGAAAAGGCTTTAATAATCATTTAGCAATTACGTGTTTATTATCAATGTTTCATTAATAAATCAATTAGCAGTAAAGGAGGAATTATATTTTGCATATTAATAGTGGTGACACAGCCTTTATGATGCTTTGTACGGCAATGGTTTGTCTGATGACGCCAGGCCTCGCCTTCTTTTATGGCGGTTTAGCTCGTAAGCGCAGTGTCTTATATATCATGATGCAATCATTTATTTCAATGGGAATCGTTACACTGATTTGGATCTACGGTGGATTTGGTCTTGCATTTGGAAAAGATGAGGGGGGAGTAATCGGACGGATTTCTGATTACTTTGCTTTAGCTAATGTTGGATTAGTACCAAGTTCAGTTCACGCTGCTTCTATTCCATTTACTTTATTCTTCCTATTCCAGTTAATGTTTTGTGTAATCACAGTTCCATTAATTAGTGGAGCCTTTGCAGAACGACTGAATATGAAAGGGTATATTCTTCTCGATATTTTCTGGACATACCTTGTTTATATTCCAGTATGTCACTGGGTATGGGGTAATGGTTTCTTAGCAAAGTGGGGCTTTGTTGACTTTGCTGGTGGAACGGTTATTCATACCACTGCTGGTTTTGCCGCCTTAGCAAGTATTATTGTGCTTGGTAAACGGAAATTAAAGCAGGCAGGAATGAAGCCAAGTAATTTGATGGCTGCCGCGATCGGAACCGGACTTCTTTGGTTTGGCTGGTTTGGCTTTAATTCAGGCGGGGCCTTAAAAGCAGGTGCGCTATCTACCAAGGCTTTTGCTAATACTGCAATCGGACTAGCTAGCGGAATGATTGTATGGGTCTTATATGCCAAGTTTGTTCGTGGGAAGGCTAATTTTATTGATGTTTTAACTGGTTCAGTTGCCGGTTTAGCTACAATTACCCCTTGTGCTGGATACATTAATCCTGCTGCCGCGGTCTTAGTTGGTTTAGCAGCTGGGATTATCTGTAATGTGGCTGTTAGTCTTCAAGAAAAGATTGGCTGGGATGACGCGCTTGGTGTTTGGGGAGTTCACGGTATCGGTGGATTCACTGGAACAATTTTAATTGGTATCTTAGCAGATAAAACCGTTAATGGTGTTGCTGCAAGTGGTCACCAATTCTTGATCCAAGCTGGTGGCGTTATCTTGGTTGCTGCTTATTCGTTTGCAATTACCTATATCTTGCTTAAGGTTTTAGGTGCAATTACTAATATTCGTCCTTCTGATGAAATTATTCAAGAAGGTCTTGATCAAACGTTGCTTAATGAAACGACATACGACATTGATTAGTACTCTTTAACTCGTCTCAATGAAAGGAGGCGAAAATGAATTGTTAGGTTGTATATTGCTTTATGTCGGCATGGTACTGATGAGTAATGGTTTCTATGCTGTAGAAGACATAAAGGATAAATCGATTGTGGTTATGAACTTCTTTACCGGTGGTCTCAGTTTAACTCTTAATATCGTTGCGTTATCTTGGGGAATTATTAACAATAAACCGGCAAGTTGGTTCTATGCCAGTGCCACTGGGTTGCTATTCGCATTTACTTATCTTTATGTAGCTTTTAACACTCTCTGTGATTTTGACCAACGACTTTATGGCTGGTTTAGTTTGTTTGTTGCGATCAATTCAATTCCAGCTGGGATCCTTTGTTTCCAAAATTATGGTGGAAATTGGATGTATGGAATCATCTGGTGGGCCTGGGGAATTCTCTGGTTAACAGGATTCTTGACTAACAATCTAAAAATAAATCTTGGGAAGTTTCCAGGATATTTAGGAATTATTGAAGGAATTTGTACAGCATGGATTCCAGGATTCTTAATGCTCCTGAACTGCTGGCCTAACTAACACAATTTAGGCAGAAAGGAAGGATATACAATGAGGCTCACAAAGCGTGAACAGGAAAAAATGATGATTAGTTTAGCCGGAATGGTTGCTGAAAAGCGTAAGGACCGTGGGTTAAAGCTAAATGAACCTGAAGCAGTTGCTTTAATCACCAGTCGTTTAATGGAAGGTGCCCGTGATGGTAAGACCGTGGGTGACTTGATGAACGCTGGGGCTACTTGGTTAACTAAGGATGACGTTATGGAAGGTGTTCCAGAAATGATCCCAATGATCCAAGTTGAAGCAACATTCCCTGATGGCACTAAGCTAATTACTGTTACTGACCCAATTCGTTAATTATTAGCATAGATAAAAGGAGGAAACAAAATGGTTCCTGGAGAATACAAATTACAACCAGATAAAGTTCCATACAATGTTGGTTACGATGACATTTCGCTCAAAGTAAAAAACGTTGGTGACCGTCCTGTCCAAGTTGGTTCAGAATATCACTTCTATGAAGCTAATGAAGAAGGGCTCCAATTCGACCGTAGTCAAGCCTGGGGTAAGCACCTTGATATTCCAGCTGGTACTGCCATTCGGCTAGAAGCTGGTGAAGAGCGGACTGTTAAGTTAATTGATTTTGGTGGTAAGCGCCGTGTATTCGGTTTTAACAACAAGGTCAACGGTTGGCTTGATGTTGATAAGAAGGCCGATACCTTTAATGGATACCCATTTGAAAAGAGTTATCCTGAAGAGAAGTAAAGAGGAGGTAAAGTTATGAGTTTTGATATGGATCACGAGCAGTTTGCCTCATTTTATGGACCAACTACTGGCGATAGTGTACGACTAGGCGACACTGATCTGTTTGCCAAGATTGAAAAAGACCTAACAGTTCATGGTCAAGAAAGTCTTTTTGGTGGTGGAAAAGTTCTTCGTGACGGTATGGGTGTTAGTGCTACTGAAACACGTGCCGAGAATCCAATGGTTGCTGATTTAATTATTTCTGATGCAATTATTATTGACTGGACTGGTATTTACAAAGCCGATATTGGTATTCGTGATGGTAAGATCTTAGCCATTGGTAAGGGTGGTAACCCAGACGTCATGGATAACGTTGATTTCATTGTTGGTGCAAGTACTGAAGCCATTTCTGGTGAAGGAATGATTGTTACTGCTGGTGGAATTGACTTACACGTTCACTACATTACACCATCAATTGCCCAAGCAGCTTTGGATAACGGTATTACAACCCTCTTTGGTGGTGGTACTGGTCCTGCCAATGGTACTCGTTCAGCTACTTGTAACCCAGGTGCTTGGTATACTCATCGGATGTTACAAGCCGTTGATAACGCACCTATTAACTATGGATTGATGGCTAAGGGTTCTGGTGATCGTCCAGAACTAATTGGTGAACAAGTTGAAGCTGGTTGTGCTGCTATTAAGACCCACGAAGACTGGGGTGCAACTGCAGCCGGAATTGAAAACTCAATTGCTGCTGCTAACAAGTATGATGTTCAATACGCTGTCCACACTGACTCATTGAACGAAGGTGGATTCGTTGAAAATACTATCAATGCGTTCGATGGCAACACAGTTCACACATTCCACACAGAAGGTGCCGGTGGTGGACACGCTCCTGACATTATGGTTGTCTGTGGTCAAGACAACGTTCTTCCATCATCAACTACGCCAACTAACCCATATTGTAAGAACACTCTTGACGAATTGTTCTACATGACAATGGTTTGCCACAACCTTAATCCAAAGATTCCTGATGACGTTGCCTTTGCTGAATCACGGATTCGGAAGCAAACTGAAGCTGCTGAAGACGTTCTCCAAGACATGGGTGCCCTTAGTATGATGACTTCTGATGCGCAAGCTATGGGACGTGTTGGAGAAGTTGCAATGCGGACTTGGCAGTTAGCAAGCAAGATGAAGAAGGTTCGTGGACCATTAGATGGCGATTCCAAGTACGATGATAACAACCGGATTAAGCGTTACGTTGCTAAATACACAATTAACCCAGCTATCTGTAATGGTATTTCCGATTATGTTGGTTCAATTGAAGTTGGTAAGTATGCCGACTTAAACATTTGGAACCCACAATACTTTGGAACTAAGCCAGATATGGTTATCAAGAACGGAATGATCACATACGGTATTGCCGGTGACCCAAGTTCAAGTCTTCCAACACCTGAACCAGTTCTTGAACGGTTCCTTTACGGTGCTGAAGGCCGAGCTGTTAACCATACATGTGTAACTTATGTATCTCAATATGCATATGACCATGGTATTAAGGAACAACTTGGTTTGAACAAGACGATCTTACCTGTTCACAATACACGGAGCCTTACTAAGGCTAACATGAAGCTTAACAACTACACTCCAAAGACGATTGAAATTGATCCACAAACTTACAAAGTAACGATTGATGGTGAGCTGATCACTTGTGATGCTGCACCAACATTGCCATTAACTCAACGTTACTACCTATACTAATCTAATTTAGATTTATCCAGGGGATTGGGAGCCGTGCCCCAATCTCCTTTTATAAAAATATATAAAAAGAGGTTTTATACTTATGGTTTTAACAGAAGTTTATCGTAACGTAGATGATATTCCTAATATTGGTAGTTATCACATTGAAACTGCAATGGTTAAAAGTGATGATTTAATGAAAAATATTCTCCGGGTAAAGACAGATCATGGCAACGAATATGGCATTCGCCTCGATAATGAAGACCAGATTTTAGAGAATGGTTCTGCCTTTAAGCTTGGTGATAAGCAATTGCTTGTCTTGAGCGTAATCGCTGATGAAATGATTGAGATAACGCCACGTGACATTGATGAAATGGGTCTTGTAGCTCACTTCCTTGGCAACTTACACAAGCCAGTCCAAATTAAGGATGGTAAAATTTCACTTCTCTTAGATAAAGTTGTAATTAAAATGCTTGATAAGCATGATATCAATTATGAATTAAAGAAGGTTCAACTAGACCAACCACTTGAGTACCTCGATTTGACAAAGTAAGTAGGGATAGATAATGGAAAATGAATTAACAAAGAAACTCAACTATCTTGAAGTTTTTCAAATTTGTGATTCGACCTTCCCAATCGGTACATTTAATCACTCATTCGGAATGGAAAATTATTTACGAACTAATGTAATTAAAAAAGCTCCTGAGTTTCGTATTTGGCTTGAGAACTACTATCGTTCGCAATTTAGGTTTGGTGAAGGCTTGCTCGTCAAGCTGTGCTATGAAGCCATTGATAAGCATGATTTTGATAAGCTTATTGAATATGATGATCAGATTACGAAATCAACTTTAGCAACTGAAACACGGAATGGGACAAAGCTGATCGCCCACCAAATGATTATTTTAATCGATAAAATTTACGGCGATAAGGTTCCGCACCTAAAAGAATATGCGAAAGCAATTGAAGATGGTAAAGCGTATGGAAACCCCGCAATCGTCTTCTCGATGTTTGCTCATTATAAAGGTGTTCCATTGATGGATGCGTTCTTGATGTACGGATATAGTGTTGCTTCAACGCTGGTCTTGAATGCGGTTCGAGCAATTCCATTAGGGCAGCGTGAAGGACAAGTAATTTTAAACGACCTAATTAAGTTATTAAAGCCATTATATAAGCGGGTAATGAAATTAGATGAATCTTACCTTGGCGCTAATGCTCCTGGTCTTGAGATGGCACAGATTAATCACGAAACACAAGAATCACGGTTGTTCATGTCTTAAGTATTTTGGAAGGGAAGTTAAAATTTATGAAACGTGCAGTACGAATTGGTGTTGGTGGTCCTGTTGGGTCAGGAAAAACGCAATTAATCGAACGGCTTACCCGGCGGATTCATGATGATTATAATATCGCGGTAATTACCAATGATATCTATACTAAGTGGGATGCCGAATATATGGCTAAGAATTCTGTTCTTGATGAAGACCGGATTATTGGGGTTGAAACAGGTGGTTGTCCTCACACTGCCATTCGTGAAGATGCTTCAATGAACATGGCCGCTGTAGAAGAATTAGAGCAACGGTTTAATAATGACCTTGACTTGATCTTTATCGAAAGTGGTGGGGATAACTTAGCGGCAACTTTCAGTCCAGAATTAGTTGATTTCTCAATCTACATTATTGATGTCGCTGAAGGTGAAAAGATTCCACGGAAAGCTGGACAAGGAATGATCAAGTCGGACCTCTTCATTATTAACAAGACAGACTTAGCTAAATATGTCGGCGCTGATCTTGACCGGATGAAGAAAGATTCAGAAAAATTCCGGAATGATGGCAACTTCCTCTTTACTAACTTAAAGAAGGATATTGGTCTTGATGGAGTTGTTGACTGGTTGAAGAAAGATGTATTACTTGAGGACTTGGAAGATGAAAAGTAAAGATTATGATGGCATGATCGACCTCGAATTTACCCATACGAAAGGGCGTGACTTTGCTAAGCGTACTTTCCGAAAAGGCAATTCATGGTTATCATTTTGCCAACCCAATAAAGATAACATTCCATATTACTTTCTCATAACTACAGGTGGCGGATACGTTGAGGGTGAAAAATATCATCATCAAATTACATTAGATGATAATAGTCACGCGATTGTAACTACCCAATCACCAACCTATGTTTATAAGTGTGAAAATCATCAAATGACAACCCAAGAAGATGATTTTCATCTCGGTAAGAATGCAATCTTAGAATTTTATCAAGATGAAACGATTCCATATAAAGATGCATGTTATCGGCAAACAACAACCATCGATATGGAAAAGGGTGCTAAGTTGATTTTAACTGATGGCCTTTCTAAAGGATGGTCACCAGATGGAGCGCCTTTCCAATATGATGAAGTGGGTTTGCAAACAAAAATTAACTATGATGGTCAGTTAGTATATAACGATTATCTGTTGGTTGACCCAGAATCTGATCCAATGCAGGAAATTGGTTATTTTGAAGGTAAACTTAACTTCAATTCTGTTGTTATTATTGATGAAAATATTACGCAAAAGACGGTTGAAGAATTGCGGAAGTATTTGGACCAGTTTGACGTTAATATTCACTATGGTATCTCCCTGCTTGAAAAAGATGGAATGGTGCTGCGGTTATTGAGTGACAGTGCTTTTGAAAACCACAAATTAATGTGGAAGTTTATCAGTTACTACCGTGAAAAGATTCTTCACTTCTCTGAACTCAACTTGCGGAAGAGTGAACACCTTGAACGAGAACAAGCTTAAAGTAGGTAGATAAGAATGAATATTATTGTTACAGATTTACTTGCGGCCGGCGTTGGTGCATTTTTTGGTGGTGGACTACGAAGCCTACTATCAGATGTATTAAATTCTGACTATGATCATTACCGTTGGGGAACCATTATGGCAAACTTAATCGGTTCGTTACTGATTGGCGTCTTTGCCGGAATGGTTACTAGTGATGAGCTGCGGAATACAATGAATGTTTTACTAGCAACTGGCTTTTGTGGTGGATTAACTACTTTTTCTACATTTTCACTAGAAACTTTGAAATACTTCAAAAGTGGTAAAAAGCTTTTAGCCTGGACGTATTGGGTAGGAAGCGTAATTGCCTGCATTTGCTGTGTTTACTTAGGATTATGGTTTCACTCGTGGTTGTAGAAAGGAGTTAGTAAGATGACCAATGGTTTGAAATTGCTAGTAATTGGCTGTGGTTGCTTTTTCGGTGGTGTTCTCCGTTATGCTTGTGAATTGGTTTCAGATTTGTGGATCAATCCACCATTTGCTGATCCGTTAGCAGTCTTAATTGTCAATGCTGTCGGTTGTTTCATTATTGGACTATTTACTGGCTGGGCACTGAAAAAGATTGTACCCAAAGATTGGCATACGATAATTACTACCGGTTTTTGTGGTGGTTTAACAACGTTTTCATCCTTTGCCCAGGGAATAACGGTTTTGTTTATGGGCGGTCATATCTGGGTTGGAATTTTCTATATTCTAGCTGATATGATTTTAGGATTATTTGCTGTTTATGCTGGTCTTTTCCTAGTAATGGGAAAGAATTATGGCGAGGAGCTGTTGAAATAGGTTAAAAGGAGTGGGATTAGTGCATATTCCAGATAATTATTTGAGTCCAGCAACTTGTGCAGTGATGTTTGCGGTCGCTGCGCCAGTAGTTGCAGTCTCGGCTAAAAAAGTCAAAGTGCAGTTAAAAGAACATCGTGAACTTGCACCAATGCTGGGGATTGCGGCCTCATTATCATTTTTGATGATGATGTTTAATGTTCCAGTACCTGGTGGAACGAGTGCACACGCGGTTGGAGGTACGCTGCTTGCAATCTTAATTGGGCCATACGCGGCTAGTATTGCAGTTACAGTCGCACTGATCTTACAGGCGTTTCTCTTTGGTGACGGTGGAATTCTTGCCTTAGGTGCTAATATTTTTAATATGGCGATTATCATGCCGTTTACCGGTTATTGGATTTATAACTTTTTGCGTAAACACCATCACGCAAGCTTAGGAGCGATTATTGGTTCGTATTGTGGTATTAATCTTGCCGCTTTAATGGCAGGGTTTGAGTTAGGAATTCAGCCATTAATTGCGCATACGGCGAGTGGTGCACCCCTATATAATCCGTATCCATTAGCCGTAACGATTCCAGCAATGGCGTTTGCCCATCTAGCAGTAGCAGGATGGATCGAAGCTTTCTTTACCTATGTTGTTTATGTTTTTGTCAAGAAAGTTGCGCCTGCTGAAATTTACAAGAATGATCAGCAAAAAACGCCTAAAAAAGGCTCCCTTAAATATCTGGTATATGTCATTATTGGTTTAGTTGTCCTTTCACCAATTGGATTGCTCGCTAGTGGAACGGCTTTTGGTGAATGGGATAAGACTGAGTTGCTTCACCGCTTAAAATTAGAACATATTTCAAGTTCAGTACCTGCAGGGATGAATCATGGCTTTAACTATACAGCATTGTTTGGCGACTATACGATTCCCGGAACAAGTTTGCCAATTGGCTATATTTTAAGCGCGATTACAGCAATATTAATTTTCTTCTTAATAAGTAAGGTGCTGATGGCAGTCTATGGTTCAACAAACAAAGCCCCAAATAAATAACCAACCTAAAAATAAACCAATAGAAAAGTTACCAGTCTGGTTGATGAATTCAGAGCGGCATCAAGTTCCCCTAACAAAGGGGCGGTTAGTGCAAGATAACTTGAGCAAATTTGCCGCATTGGTTGCTTTTCTTACACGCATTACGCCGGTTTATTCTGCTAAGAATTCACCATGGGTTCGAATTGTTGAACTGATCGGTTTAACAATTTTGATCGTATTATCATCACAAGTTATGTTTTTATGGTTAATGCTAATCCTGATGTTAGTTCACCTGCTTATTTTGCCTGGCTCGGTAATAATTACAATTAGTAAAAAGCTTTGTAAATTATTGCTTGTTTCATTAGTTGTCCTTTTACCAAGTTTATTATTACAGGCAAATAATATTGGATTATTTTTAGCGCGGATTGCACTAATCATGTTAAATATTTCCATATTCTTAAGTATTACTTCTTGGCCGCAATTCATTCAAGGATTGAAACAATTACATTTACCGAATGTCATCATTCTAACTCTTGATATTACAATGAAATATGTTTATACATTAGGTGTTTATATCCAGGAATTATTAAGCAGTATTAAATTACGGACATTTGGACAACACGTAAATCGGCGTGTTTTAGGCGTAATTATCGGACAAGTATATCTATCAGCAAAGAAGCGAACCAGTGACCTTTACCAAGCAATGTTATTACGGGGATATAATAGTAATAATGTTGCGAGTTGGAGACTTAGTTGGAATAAATATGACGTTATTAGTATGGGAGAATTGTTACTAGCAATTGTTGCATACTGCTTAATACGAGGAGTGGTTGCATGATCAAAATAGCTAACGGAGCTTATACTTATGGAACGCAAACGGGTTTTCATGATGTAAATATCAATGTTAATCGTGGGGATGCGGTCTGTATCATGGGTCCAAACGGGTCTGGAAAATCGACACTATTGAAAACAATTGTGGGACTATTTAGTTTGGAGAATGGTAAATATACATTTAATGACCAGACGATCGATAAGAAGTTTTTAAAAGATTCAACTAAAACTGGTCCATTTTATCAAAAGTTTGGCTTTGTCTTCCAGAATAGTGACATTCAATTATTTAATACCAGTGTAACTGATGAGATTGCATTTGGTCCCCAACATTTAGGACTTCCGCAGCATGAAATTGATCAACGAGTAAATGATTGTTTGAAACTTCTGAAAATTGAACGGCTACGTGATCGGGTTCCTTATCACCTTTCTGGTGGGGAACAAAAACTCGTGGCGATTGCGAGTGTTCTGGCAATGAATCCTGACATTGTAATTCTTGATGAACCGTTTAATGGTTTATCGCCAAAATATCGGGCATTGATAACTCAGATTGTTAACCAGCTTCATCATGCGGGAAAAACAATTATTATTTCGAGCCACCATTTTAACCAGATTAGATCATTAGTAGATCGGGTTTATGTTTTTTCTGAAGACCATACTATTACCCGGGAAATAACTGCAGATCAATTAGAAGAAATGCCCCGCTTTATTGATTACTTAGATAATTTATAAAATGAGAGATGTTTGTAACAAAAAATGAATGAGGCTATTGAAAAAACTTTTGCTTTTTTCAATAGCCTCTTCATATATAAACATTATTTAAGATATCGTGGAACTAACCCACCGCCTTGTCGAGGAGGTTAATTCTCAACTCCCTTTTATTTTAAACAAATTTATATCCAAATCCCCGTACTGTGAGCAGGTGAGTAGGGTGTTGGGAATCATCTTCAAGCTTATCGCGGAGGTGGCTGATATGAATGTCAACGATCCGTGAAGTATCAAGGATATCGTATCCCCAGATCCCATTAACGAGTTGATCCCGATTTAATACCTGTCCTTTATGGTCGACTAAGTAGGAAAGTAGTTGAAATTCCTTAGGTGTTAAAGCGATTGTTTTATCATTTTTAGTAACAGTATAAGTTTCTTGATTAATTTCCCATGATCCAGTAGTTATTACTGGGTCATTTTTGGTTGTATTATCATCAGCTAATGAATGCATCTGTGGATAGTGGTAAGTCCACAAGCGTTGCTGAATTAAGGGGCGGAAAACACTGGGAAGGAGAGGAAATTCAATTATATCATCAACATGTGCCCGGTATAATTTTCGTTGAATGCGTTCCGTAAGACGAGGAGTAAAAACGGTAATTGGTCCTTGGACTTGCGACCTAATAAGGGTCATGGTAGCAATCGTGGTATCTAAGCTTACCTCCGTCATATCCCACCAAATTCCGCTAATTTGATTTTTTTCTAAGGCTACTACTAAGCCCGTCGGAGTAGTCACGAGCTCATAGGCCCAGTGTTCTTTTTTACAAATAGCTTGTAACTGTTGGACGAGATCGTCTTGCTGGCTCATTAGCAAAAATTTCTTGGTCATAATACTTTCTCCAAAATTTACATAACCTTTACATTACAAAGATTAAAAATTTACATCGACTTGCTATTCTCTATTTGTACCATACGAAATATATGAAAACAACTAATAAACAGGTAGGAATAGTAATGAAAAAAACGATTATCGGGGTTGTTGTCGTCGCAATAGTTTGTTGGCTAGGCGGGTCATGGGTACTCGCTAAGCAACAACCATCACAAGAAAAAATTACCATTGTCGGCTCAACAGCTCTTCAACCATTAGCTGAAGCAGTTGCAAATGATTACCGAACTAAGCATCCCCAAACCAGCATTATTGTACAGGGTGGCGGTTCAGGAACCGGTCTTAGTCAGGTACAAGCAGGAGCAGTAAATATCGGATCTGCTGATATCTTTGCTGACCAGCAAGATGGGATTAATGCCAATAAATTAGATGACAATATTGTTGCTGTTTCGGGAATAGTACCAATTGTTAATGAAGAGCTTGGGATTAAGAATTTGACAATGAAGCAGCTTCAGCAAATTTTTACTGGTCAAATTACGAATTGGCAAGAAGTTGGCGGACCTGATTTGCCAATTACAGTTATTAATCGTGCTCATGGGAGTGGAACTCGGGTTGCGTTTGAACAAACAGTATTGAAACCAGGGATGCAGGCAGTGAATGCTCAAGAACAAGATTCAAACGGGACAGTCAAAGAAATTATTAGAAATACACCAGGGGCAATCAGCTATATTGCATTTGCCTATCTTAATGACCAAGTTCAGTCAGTTAACCTTGATGGAGTAGCGCCAACTGCTGATAATGTTACAACTAATAAGTGGCCATTATGGTCATATGAGCATATGTACACGCAAAAACAACCATCCCAATCAACTGCAAGTTTCATTAAATATATGCAAAGCGAGAAAGTCCAAAAGACGCTCGTAACAGAAGCTCACTATATTAGCATTCATGATATGAAAGTTGAAAAAACGCCAACTGGGAAAGTAACTGAAAGGAAATAGTACGATGGAAGACTTACGACAACGTTTGACACAGCCCTCGGTTGAAAGTAAGCAGGAAGCCTCAGGGAAAGTAATTAGTTATCTGGCGATTACTTTAATTGGGGGACTAGTGGCAACGATCTTAATCTTTTTAACTTGGAAAGGAATTGCCCTTTTTACTGGCAATCACTATTCATTGTGGGAATTTCTAAGTGGGATTAAATGGCGGCCAAGTGATCATGTATTCGGCGCGTTGCCGATGATCGCTACTTCTTTTAGCGTTACTCTTTTGTCAGGAATAATTGCTTTGCCGCTTGCCTTAGTAGTTGCTATTGCAATCACAGAGATTTTGCCATCAACCGCATATAAGTTTCTCCAACCGACCATTGAATTATTAGTCGGAATTCCATCCGTCGTATATGGATATGTTGGGTTAACAGTAATCGTTCCCTTCTTACGTCGCTTTTTCGGCGGCACTGGCTTTGGAATTCTCGCTGCTACTTGTGTATTATTTTTGATGATTTTACCAACAATGACTTCGATGACAATTGATAGTTTTAGGGCAGTTCCTAAACAATATCGTAATGCGTCTGCGGGGCTGGGAGCAACTCGCTGGCAAACGATTTCGCGGGTGATTATTCCGAGTGCCAAAAGCGGGATTTTAACCGCAATGGTATTTGGAATGGCCCGGGCATTTGGTGAAGCCTTAGCCGTTCAAATGGTAATTGGAAACACGACGGTAATGCCAACGGGATTGATGCATTCGGCGGCAACCTTGACTAGTGTTTTGACTACCGGAATTGGAAACACAGTCATGGGGACGATCTCAAACAATGCGCTCTGGTCCTTAGCTTTAATTCTGTTAGTAATGTCCTTGGCCTTCAATCTGTTAATGCGGCTCGTTAGCCGGAAAGGGGTAAAATAATGCGTCCAGAAAAAGTAGATCGGTTGGCAACCGTGATTATTTTAACTTTAACCGGTTTAGTAGGGTTAGTTTTATTTGCCTTGTTAGCGTATTTATTACTATCAGGAATTCCCCATATTTCTTGGCATTTCTTAACGTCAAGCGCTGAATCATTTAGAAGTGGTGGGGGAATTCGTGATCAATTGTTTAATTCTCTTTACCTGGTTGTTTTAACATTAATCGTTTCGATTCCTTTAGCATTGTGTGCTGCCATTTACTTAAGCGAATACGCACCAGATAATCGGTGGACAAACTTATTACGCTTGGCGATTGAAGTTTTAAGTTCATTACCATCAGTAGTAGTGGGATTATTTGGTTACTTAGTCTTTGTTTTGCAATGGGGGTTAGACTTCTCCTTACTTGCTGGGGCATTGGCCTTAACAATTTTGAACTTGCCAATTTTAACGCGGGCATGTGAAGACGCCCTTCGCCAAGTTCCTTACCTTCAACGCCAGGCTGGGTTGGGATTAGGAATGTCAAAGTGGCGAGTAACAACTAAAATTGTTTTACCAGCTGCTTTACCGGGAATTATTACGGGAGCGATCCTAAGTGCTGGCCGTATTTTTGGGGAAGCTGCTGCCTTAATCTACACGGCCGGGCAGAGTTCACCGGCAATTAGCTATACCGATTGGAACCCATTTAGTCCTACCAGTTTCTTAAATCCATTACGACCAGCCGAAACTTTAGCTGTCCATATCTGGAAAGTTAACAGTGAAGGACTGGTTCCAGATGCCCGTGCTGTTTCAAATGGTTCAGTAGCGGTTTTGATTCTAACAATTTTAATCTTTAACCTATTAGCTAGATATATTGGTTATTTAATTAAGCGACGACTTGCAAAGTGAGGATAAAAGAATGGAAAATTCAGTTGCTCTTGAAGTGAAAAATTTACAAGTATTATATGGTGATAAACACGTTGTTCATGACGTTTCAATGAAATTTCCGGCCAACAAGATTACGGCAATGATTGGGGCTTCTGGTTCAGGAAAGTCAACATTGTTACGAAGCCTTAACCGGATGAACGATGATTTAGCAACGGTCAAAGGTGAAATTAATTTTCATGACTTGAATATTAACCAGCCTAAAGTTAATGTTTACCGGATTCGTCAACAAATTGGCATGGTCTTCCAGCAACCGACGCCTTTCCCCTTATCAATCTACGAGAATGTTATTTATGGATTACGGCTTGCCGGAGTAAAGGACCGGCAAATTCTTGATCAACGAGTAGAGGAGAGTTTGCGTCAGGCCGCTTTGTGGGAAGAAGTCAAAGATCACTTAAAAGAAAGTGCGCTCGCCTTATCAGGAGGCCAGCAACAACGACTTTGTATCGCGCGGACACTGGCAGTTCAACCAGAAATTATCTTGATGGATGAACCAACAAGTGCCCTTGATCCGGTTTCGACTTCGCAAATTGAAGATACTCTAGTACAATTAAAAGAGAAATTTACGATTATTATGGTTACCCATAATATGCAGCAAGCATCACGTTCAGCAGACTGGACAGCTTTTATGCACCAAGGAAAATTAATTGAATTTAACCAGACGGCAGATATCTTTATGAATCCTCAACAACAACAAACGGCGGATTACCTTAGTGGAAAATTTGGTTAGGAGTGAAAACATGGGAGCAATTTTTGACGATGAATTAAAACGGCTGCGGAGCCACTTCATGGAAATGGGAATTGACGCTAGTGAGCAGATCTATCAAGCAACAAAGGCGTTTACGGATCATGATGCGGACTTAGCGGATAAGGTTTTAACAACTGATACAAAGATTAACGACGAAGAAATTCATTTGGAAAAACAGGCGTTGAAGCTAATGGCATTGCAAAATCCGGTTGCAACCGACTTTCGGAAAATTATCAGTATCTTAAAAGCTAGTACTGATATCGAAAGATTAGGTGATTATTCCACCCATATTGCTCGTGCTGCGATTACCTTGAGCAAATTTGAACATCATGAAGACATCGAACAGCCGATTGAACAGATGATGATGATTGTTCGCAAAATGCTTGAACGAATCCTTGATGCTTATGTCTATACTGATGAGCAGGTTGCTTATGAGGTTGCCAACGAGGACTTAAAAGTTGATTTACTTTATGTGAAATTACAAAAAGAAATCATGAAAGCACTGGTTAAAGGTGGCGAAGATGTAAAAGCCTATGAAAGTTATTTAGCTGTTCTTCGGAATTTAGAGCGTGCTGGCGACCATATTGTTAATTTGGCAGAATGGATTATTTACAGTGGTTCGGGAAAACTGGTCGAATTAAATCCAGGGAAGGCTGATCCAACGTTAGTCCGGCGAAAATTAACAGGAAATCAGTAATTAAATTAAAAAGCAATCTCAGGGTCAAAGGATGACAGTGAGGTTGCTTTTTGATTAGAAAGCTTAAATATAGAGATTGCTTTGTAACTGTGTATTAATGAATATTCTATTTTTGGATCAAACAACAGCGCTTCTAAGAATAATGAGAAACGCAAAAAGAGAATTACTTAGTTAAAAGTATTAGTGATATGATTCCAAGCGATTTAATCGTTTTGATAAAGGAAGAAAAGTAGCTATAAAGTAAATTAAATAACTTAAATGATACCGCTAAACTTAACTAACAAAGTAAAAACTTCTGCTCCTTTCTATAAAGTTTGATAAATAAAATCCAATGAAACAATAGCTTATAAATAGCCATAAAATCATCGCTGCTGACCAATGGGGTGTGATCAGGAATAATAAATTCATTTCTTTTAAACAAATTTATCAAAACTTATTTATCACCCTTATATTAGCCTTTTTTTTTTTTTCAACACCAATTGCATAAAAATATTTATTTTTCTAAATTATAATATAATGAGGTGGATATAATGAAAATTATTAGAAGAAATCAATGATATTGTCTATCAAATGCCGGAAAGAATTTTAATCTGATAAAGACAAGGTAATTTATTATTTCTAGATTTATGTGGGAAACACGTGATATTGTGATGATAATCACTGCTTGTGCATTAGGTGAACGTTAGATAAATAAGAGTTTTTTGCGAAAAAACATTTAATCATCCTAAATCTTAGTTAACATTTTCACAACAGGTGTGATATAATACTTACAAACAAGAAATCCACTTGTTTATTTAAGTTAGATAAAAGACTCTTCATTGAAACAAAGCATCCCTTTATCCAATTAACATCAACAACATTATGTTTCATCGATGAGTTTACTAAGTTAAAAGCCTGATTTTTCCTGCACAGTTAAATCAGGCTTTTGTGTTTGCCTTAATTATTGTAGTTTTGCTTATCAACGTACAAAAATAAAACATATCTTATATGAATGTCTATAAATTTAAATATAGCAAAAAGTTATTTTTGGCAGGCAAATTTACCTGTTATAAAATGATAATTATTTTCACAAATAAAGCGTAATCCCTTATTTATCAAGCTTTTAAACTAGTGAAATGCTGAAAAAGGTGTGCTAAGATATTAGCTGCTAATTTATAAGAAGAAGGGGAGAATATTCTTATGATTCGGCGACATGTTGTAGAATCGGGGCTTATTGCGCTTTGTGTAATATTGACTGCAATTGTGTTAATGATGTGGTGGGCGTCCCAATACTCACATTTTATTACAACGGCGATGATGATTATGATCATTTTAGGCTTAGTGATGGGGAGTTTGGTGCCGAATATCGTTTTAACCTGGCTTGCAATCGGCTTAACAACGATTGGTAGTGCCATTTTATTGCTAGGTTATGTGGTAATGGATAATTCGATCAAAATAATGCTACTGTTTGCCTTTCCAATTACCGCAAGTTTGGCGTATTTCAGTCGGTACATTATTGGTGAGTGGGGCTGGCTTGACCGCAATCGTGCAGAGATAGAAAGCTATGCGACCCACTATAATCAAATAGTAAAACTTCAGACGGCCTATAATGCTAATAAGATTTATGAAAAGGAACTTCAATTCATTATTAAAGAACAAATTGCTGATTTGTGGATTGATGTTACAGCGATTCACTGGGTTCATAATCACCAAATACGGCAATTTCATCATAATGATTACAACTATGCTCTTCAGCAAATTGCGAAAGTCTTAAAACGGCGCCGATTACCATCTGAAGCCTTGTACTATTTAGAAGATGGTACTTTTTTAATTTTGTCATATCATTTACCAGATATTACATTTGCTTATCAGAATCAAAGCACGCGTGCAGGACTTGATGAATTACAAATTAATAATTCAAAGCCTCAATTTAAATGGGGACATTTGAAAGTTGATGATATTAATGCGACTTCATTTAAGAATCTGGAAAGTGTAATGCGTCATATTGAAAGAGATATGGAAACAGACCTTGTCGTTGAGTATTTAAGAGGGGTTCAGAGATAATGGTAAGGATTTTCTTTTGGTTGGCGCTGGTGATTACCCTGATCTTTTTTGTTCAGGCATTAATATTTGCTGTTCTTCAATGGATGATTTATTTTCGCGTTGAACAGACAACACTAAATGTAAAAAGGGAAAGGAAAAAGCAATGATCGAGTTTGTAATGATTGTGACCCTGATCTCAATTTGGAGTTCGCTATTAATGTCATCTATTACATTGGGTGGGGCAGTTCACTTTTGGCTTGAGCATAGTAGAAAAATTGTGGATATTGTCCCATTGAAACGATATCCATTAATTACGATTGTCGTTCCCGCCCATAACGAAGCAGTAGTTATTGCTCAGACGACCCAAGCGATCCTTGAATTAAACTATCCAGCAGATAAGGTCGAATTATTAATCTTTGCGGATAATTGCAATGATCAAACTGCTCAACGGGCCCGAACAGTGTTACAGCTTCCAAAATATGAAAATAGGGCGGCAAAGGTAATAGAACGTCATGGCAGCGGAGGGAAAGCGGGTGTCTTAAACGATGCTCTTAAACTGGCTCATGGTGAATATATTGGCGTTTACGATGCCGATGCAATGCCCGAAAAAAACGCTCTCTATTTCTTAGTACGAAAAATCCTCGAAAATCCAACACGGTACGTTGCAGCATTTGGCCGGAACAAGACACGCAATGCTGAACAAAACTTTTTGACGAAGTGCATTAATCAAGAAATTGTTGTTACCCAACGGATCCAGCACTGTGCAATTTGGCATTTATTTAAGATTGGCCGGATTCCAGGAACTAACTTTATCATTCAAAATAAATATGTCCGTTCAATCGGGGGCTGGGCAAATGGAGCCTTAACAGAAGATACTGATATTTCATTTAAAATTATGCAAAGTGGCAAACTAATCGCGCTAGCTTATAATTCGGAAGCCTTTCAACAGGAGCCTGAACGTCTGCATGATTATTACTATCAGCGTTTACGGTGGGCAAAGGGAAACTACCAAGTTGTCCTTAAAAATTTTAAGTACCTCTTTAGAAAGAGCAATTGGCGAGTAAAGTTAGAAACTTTTTATTATTCCTGTACTTTTTTCTGGTTTAATGCGGCAATCGTCCTTTCTGATGCGATCTTTTTAGCGAACGTAGGCTTTTGGATTGCTCATCTTTTTAATCCACGGGTAATGATTCCCTTTACATTCGGGGAAAGCAACATCTTAATCGCCCAACTTTTGCTTTTTAATTGGTTATTAATGATAATCTTGTATATTTTACAAATTACAACAGCAGCAGCTACACAATTTGGGCAAGCGACGAATAAACAAATCTGGTTGGCGCTTGCTTCATACTTTACCTATTCGCAATTATTTATAATTGTTTCGATTCATGCGGTAATCTCCGTTGCACTTGATCGACTATTACGGCGTGACGGGACAAAGTGGGTAAAGACTAAGCGGTTTGCTGACTAATAAGGGGATTAGTTATGAAACGTCCAGTATATATTTGGCTTCTTACGCTCGTTGTTGCAGTTATTTATATTGCAACGCTCGCGTTTGTAAGAATAAAGAATCCTGAACATATTCAATACGAAGCTTATCGTCGATGGCAGGAGACATATTTGGTCCGCAAAAATAGTAAGCAAACGTTTGTTAATACCAGCAACGATCAAAAACATCCGGTTGCATTATCAGAAGGCCAAGGCTACGGACTGCAAGTAGTATCTCGTGCTGCTGAAAAGGGCTGGGCAAGTGAAAATGACTTTGATAAGTTGCTTAACTATTACCTTGCACATCGCGATTATGTTGGTGAACACCATGACCACCTAACTTACTTGATGGCCTGGCGTCAGTCTTATAATAAAAAGGGGCAATGGGTCGATGATCATAATAGTGCGACTGATGGTGATCTTTACATCGCTGCGGCTCTTCACCAGGCTGCAAAAGTTTGGCCACAAAAAGCACCTTATTATCATAAGCTAGAGCAACAGATTGCCGCTGATATCTTGAAATATGAATATAACCCAACCACGCACATGCTAACAGTGGGTGATTGGGTTACGAAGGATTCTAAGTTTTATTATTTATTGCGAACCTCTGATGTAATGCCGACAATTTTTGATCATTTATACGATCGTACTCACGATTCAAGGTGGCAGATGATCAAAAATAATATGCTTGACCGGCTGACTGCATTAAGTAAACAGCACCAAACAGGACTAGTACCTGACTTTGCCTGGGCTCGACCAGGAAGTACCAAGCCGGTGGGACCGAATACGGTTGCTGGAAAATATGATGGAGACTATAGTGCCAATGCTTGTCGGGTTCCAATGATGTTGGCAAAAAGCAATGATCCACGGGCTCAGAAAGTCTTAAATAAAATGATGAGGTTCTTCAGTGAACAGTATTATATTACAGCCGGTTATTCATTAAACGGTCACCGATTGGTTAAATATCAATCAAATAGTTTCAGTGCGCCGATTTTTTATGCGGTTAGCTGCAATCGTAATGAAGGGTATGATAATCTGTTTGCTAGTCAGAAACACATTTTCAGTAAACCCTTAACAGAGAAGAATTACTATGATGTGACCTTAACGACATTAGCTGCTCTTGAGGGGATGAACTAATCAATTCCTTCATCAGTGCAAAGGCCTTGTTGGTGTAATACCTTCATGATTTCATCGCGCTTGGTATAGTGGCGATCGAGTTTAGCTCCCGCAATCTGGTTGGTGAAGGAATCAATTCGTCGGTTAGCATCACGAAGGTCATAGTAGGTAGTAACTTCTTGATCATAATCGCTTAAGTCACTGAGCTTGATCTCTTTTGGATAGTCATTATCAAATGCGATGAATTTTAATGGCAGGCGGGGCTTTAGTTGAGGTTCTTGGTCAGGGACACCGATTTGTAAGCCTAAAACCGGGAAGGTCATTTTAGGAAGATTAAGAACTTCAATGATTTTTTGCGGATCATTTTTGATTGAACCGAGGGGAACGACGCCAAGACCCATACTCTCGGCAGCAACAATCACGTTTTGGGCAGCCATGATTGCATCATCAAGGCCTTGAAAGAAAATATCAGCGGTATGTAAACGGCCATCATCCTTGCCCTTTTGCTGCCGTATTTGTTGGTTACGATAAAGGTCAACTAACAAAATGAACAGGTCACCGTTTGCGCCGACATACGGTTGTTTACTAATTTCTCTTATTGCGGCACGTTTATCTGGATCAGTGATGTGCATAATTGACATCTGCTGCATAAACATACTAGTTGGCGTCTGACTAGCAACAGAGTAAAGAGTATTCAGTTGTTCTGGAGAAAGGTTTGTGGGCTTAAAGGCCCGAATTGTACGATGGTTTAATTGGTGCTTAATCGTTTCATTGATCATAAAAAAGACTCCTTTATATTAAATTGAAGGGAGTGGGACAAAAGCTGATTTAACTTGTGCCTCACTCCCTCAGTGTTTTAAAGTAAATGCTGTTCTTCCATTAATTCGCCAATCCAATTCTTCTTAATTTTCTTGAGCAGTGGTTTCTCAACAATCTTTGGAATTGGCAAGTCCATTTCTTCAAGCGGCTTTTTATCGTTCATATAATACATTGCCCGCATCAATTCGCGAATATCATAGATCGAATTAAAGACTTCTGGTACCCCGCGATCAACGTTGAGGAGACTATAAACAGCTTCCATCGCCGTCCGGACTGAATACTCAGTTGTAAAGACGGTATCCCGAGTTGGTGATTCGGCAAAGTTACCAATGAAGGCCAAGTTAGCTGATCCCTCAGGAACAACATCAGGACGATCGCCTTTTACCCGCGGCATAAAGTAGCTAGTAACGAATGGCATATAAACAGGGACGGTATTAACAGACTCTTCTTTTGCTAAATCGTCAATTAAAGCTTCTGGAACACCGAGATGGTAGAGCCATTCTTTAGTAATTTCTTCCCCAGTACAATCAACAATTCGTTTCTTGATGTAATTACCTTCTGTGTCAGAATAGAGGCCATAGATCCACACAATGGTTTCATTTGGCTTTTGACTCTTAAAATGAGGTTGCCGGTGGATGGTCCAACTCATCATCCAATTAGAATCAGTGATGGTGATAATTCCACCAGTGTTTACCTTTCCATCATGAAGATCACGCTTAGTTAGTCGTTCAATGTACGGTTCAATTTGTGGATTCTTAACGGTAGCAGTTGCAGAAATGAACCAACTGCGGTTAGGAATATTTTTACAAAAGACATCCGGGTGACCGAATGATGGCGATTGTTTAGCAATGTTTTCCCATAATTTCCAGCTACCGCCAAGGGCCCGGGTTGGTTGTGCTACCTGGTGATGACTCCCATAATTTGAACTTTCCGTGATTGAACCATTAGTAACAAATACCAGATCATCGTCAGTTAAGTTGATCGTTTTATCTTCGCCGCCTTGCTTAAGAATAATCTTTTTAGCGTGCTTTTCACCATTCTTGGTATCAACTAGGACGTTTTGAACCTGGGTATCATATTCAAACTTAACACCATGATCTTTAAGGTATGCAAGCAATGGTTTGGTCATTGATTCATACTGGTTGTACTTATTGAATTTAAGAGCAGTAAAATCAGGCAAGCCGTCAATGTGGTGGATAAATCGCATTGCGTATCGCCGCATTTCTGCTAGCGAATGCCACTTTTCAAAAGCAAACATGGTTGACCAATAAATCCAAAAGTTACTCTTGAAGAAGTCCTCAGAGAAGTAATCACCGATCGTTAAGTCGCCGAGCTGGTCTTCAGGTGTAAGGATTAGTTTCATCAATTCCTTAGTTGACTTACCGAGAAGGTATTTGCCGTCAGTCGGAACCTCATTGCCCCGTTTATAAGTTAAGCGACAATTTGAACTATTTGGATCATCCTTATCTAGCCAATAATATTCATCAAGATAAGATGCGCCAGGGATTTCCAAGGATGGAATTGAACGATACATATCCCACATACATTCAAAGTGGTTTTCCATTTCGCGGCCACCACGAGTGACAAAGCCAACATCGGGGCGATCTTGACCATCTAAGGAACCACCAGCGATTGGTAATTCTTCAAAAATATGGATGTTTTCGCCTGGCATTTGGGCGTCACGAATTAAGAAGACGGCCGCAGAAAGACCTGCTAAACCGGCGCCAACAATGTAAGCATGTTTTTTATCCACTCCCGCCGGCTTACGGGGACGAGCAAATGCTTCATAATTTCCGTTTGAATAGTACATAAAAGGATCTCCTTTCAGGAAAAGCAATCGGGTAATCTACAATTATATTGTAGCGCTTTCTCGAGATGATTTCCCGGGAAATAAAATAATGGTTTAGAATTTAACAAAAACGCTTATAATTAGTTGAGTAATATTAATACGAGGAAGGATAAAAGTGATTGAAATAAATAAACATAAATATACATTTCCCAAAATCCTGACATTTGGGTTCTTGATTGTGATTTTTATGGGAACAATCTTGCTTTCTTTGCCGTTTGCGACACGACCAGGAGAAACGACAAATTTTATGACTGCTTTCTTCACTTCAACGAGTGCAACCTGCGTAACAGGGTTAACTCTCGTGAGTACAGCTCATCACTGGACATTATTTGGTCAGATTGTAATTGCAATCTTGATGGAAGTAGGTGGATTGGGCTTTATGACATTCGCGGTCATGATGTCACTTTTGGTGCGGCAGCGAATGAGGATGTCGACACGATTGCTAACTCAAGAAGCACTTAATCTTGACCACTTATCCCAATTGAACGTGGTTTATCTTATCATTCGGCTTTCATTACTTATCCAATTAGCGGGTGGAATATTTTTGTTTTTTGACTTTTATCCGCGTTATGGACTTGGCAAGGGAATATGGTTTAGCATTTTTCACTCAATCTCAGCCTTTTGTAATGCCGGCTTTGACTTGTTTGATAATAGTATGGCAAATTATGCTAATGACCCTTATATGCTATGTGTGCTTGCTGTTTTGATTGTTGCCGGATCATTAGGATTTTTAGTATGGAAAGATATCCTCAATTATCCTAAATATCACCGGCTATCCCTGCATACTCAGTTGGCGTTACGTACTGGAGCAGTTTTATTCGTTGTTTCTGTGGTTGTTTACTTTATTACCGAGAAAAACTTAGCACAATTAAGTGATAAATTAAGTTTTTCCAACCGTATTCTCAATACTATTTTTATGGCAATCACTCCACGAACTGCTGGTTTAATCACTTTTCCTTATACTGATTTAAGTGCTGCTGGCCTCGCGTTTACTGTTATTTTGATGTTTATCGGTGGAACGCCGGGGTCAACTGCTGGTGGTGTTAAAACAACGACAATCGGGTTATTGACGATTCAGAGTTTTGCAACCCTGCGTGGTCAACGGGATACGACTTTTGCCCATCGACGTTTTACCCAAGAGAATATTTATCGCGCTTTGACATTACTGTTTGTTGCTTTATTTATTTTGCTTGTATCAATTTTGGTGCTTGTGGAAACACAAGATTTGCCAGAACATGATTCGTTAGCGTATGTTACCTTTGAGGCGGTGGCGGCCTTTGGTACTACGGGGATTTCATTAGGAATTACAACTAACCTCAACCTGTTAGGACAACTGATTATTATGTTTTTGATGTTTGTCGGCCGGGTCGGAATTTATACCGTTATGTTCTCAATCCTAAATGCAAGTACAGCAGCGAAGAATTATCGTTATCCAGAGGAGAGTGTGTTAATTGGCTAAAAAAGAAAGTTATGCTGTTATTGGAATTGGACAATTTGGAGCCTCAATATGTGAAGCTTTAGTTCAGGCTGGTCAAGAAGTATTAGCGATTGATTCTAGTGAAGAAGTGGTAAATGAATTTGCGGGGTCAGTTATGCGGGCGGTAATTGCGGACGCGCAAGATGAGGATGCTCTGCGTGACCTTGATATCGGTAGTTTTGACCATGTGTATATTTCAATCGGAAAAAATGTTGAAGCAAGTATCATGGCCACGCTAATTGCTAAAGAACTCGGGGCACCAGATGTAATCTGTCGGGCTGAAAATGTTAATCATGCGCGCGTTTTGGAGCGAATTGGCGCTGATATGGTTGTTCGACCAGAGCATGATTTAGCTAAGCGACTTATTTTCCAACAACTAAATCCAAGCGTCGTCGATTATGTCACCTTAAGTAAGGAAATAACTTTGGCAGAAGTAAATATTAATAATCCAAAGTTCTTCAATAAGACTTTAGATGAACTGGATTTTCGTAATCGTTATAATGTCAATGTGATTATCATTGTTAGTAAGGATGATGAAGTTAATCAAATGCCGCAAGCTAATGATGTTATTCAACCGCACGATAAAATTACAGTTGTTGGGCAGTTAAAGGATATTCGGAAGCTAAACGATATTGTTAGTTAAATAATGGGTGAAGAGAATTGATAGTCGTTATTGGGATCGTAGTTGTTATAGTTGTTGTAATTATTGGATGGTTGATCTGGCAAAGGCAACAGGTCTGGAAAAAGATAAGTACTGATTTATCGATACGCGGGGATGTTCAAATCCTTGACATGAGCATCGGTAATGGAAAAACGTTTATTAACCTTGCCAAGCAATTGATTGCTCCCGGCAAAATTATGGGAATAGTTAAAAATGAAAAGCAAGCACAGCAAGTGAAAGAACTGATCAAAGAAGAGGCAGTAGCTGATCGCGCGAAAGTAGAATTGACTGATAACACTAATTTGCCTTTCACTGATCATCAGTTTGACTATGTTTTGATTAGCAATTTACAGCAGGTGAAACCAGCAATTACGCAAGGACGTGTTTTGCAAGAGGCGATAAGGGTTCTTGACTTTAAGGGAACCATAGTGATTACTGCTACTACTGTGCAACGTTATCGTCAACTACTGGAATATTATCGGTTTAAAGATATTAAAGTTAAACAAATAGGTGGACAGCGCGTGATGATCGCGCGACGAAACTAAAATAAAGAAGCAGGGTTTGAACATAAATATCGTTCAGCCCTGCTTCTTTAATTCAGTTGTAAAATGAGATTGATAAAAGCGTCACACCAAAGATAAAATTTTTTAATATCAAATTACTCTCCCAAAAGTAAATAGTGCCCAGTCTTTTATTGCATCAAAAATTACAACAAAATTTATTATTATCTTACAATATTTGATTAGTTTTTTAAACACTGATAACTGAAAATGAGGATATTCACTAATGACACTATTGATTTCAAGATCCTATAAAAGAAAAATCCGAACTACAATTTCGCAAAAATTGAAAATTGTAGTTCGGATTTTCATATTTTAAAACGAAGAATTAATAATTAATTCCGGGCTTCATTTGGTGCATGTTTATTAAGATTCTTTTGTATTTGGAAGTTGTGACTTTAATAATTTTAGTATACTTTTTGATAGCTGTTCAGCTTCTTCTCTTGGGTATTGATTGAGGAAAGTTTCTAATTGCTGCTGGTATGGGCCAATATTAGTTGTATAAGTTGTTTCTTCCTTTAATAAATTTTCCATTGGTACATTAAGACCTTTTGCCAACCGATAGAGTGTTTTTGCACTAATGTTTGGTGTAGTGCCACGTTCAATTTTTGAAATGTAATTAACAGACAGATTACTTAATTCTGCTAATTGTTCTTGTGTCATTTTTAATTGATGCCTTCTAGTAGTGATATTTTTACCTATTATTTTATTCATTTTTAACCTCTGTATTGCTTTTATTTTCAAGCTTACGGAGTAATTTCGTTAAAAATAAGTTACAAGTAGATTATATCTTTATGTTCCAGTTAGAAAATATTCTAGTTGGAACATAAAGACTTGTATCAATTGGAATAGCTGGATATAATTTAATTGTTAATTCTTTTCAGAACTAGGAGGAGATTGTTAATCATGAATAAAAATACTAAGAAGGTTTTAACAACTACTGCTGTTGCTGCCGCTGCGGTAACTGCTAGTGTAACTACTACGTCTGTTGTTCATGCTGATACAGTTGATCAAGCTGCTACTCAGACAACTAACGATCAATTGAAGCAAGCTGAACAAAACGTTGATGCTCAAAAGCAAAATGTTCAATCTGCTACATCAGCTGATAACCAAGCTGCTGATGCTGTCAACAAAGCTCAAGAAGATGTCAACACTGCTTCAGATGCTGCAAATCAAGCTAGTCAAACAGCTACTAGTGATGCTCAAGCAGTTAGTCAAGCAAGTGATGCTGTTAAGACTGCACAAAATCAATTAAATACTGCATCACAAGCTGTTGCAAACCGTGATCAAGCGCAAGCAGACCTCAATCAAGCTAAGGCTGATCAAGCTGCAATTGCTAATCAAAATGCTAACGGTCAATTAAATTCAGCTGTTAGTGATGCTCAATCAGCTGTAAATGATGCACAAGCACAAAAAAATACTGCTGATCAGCAAGTTAATGCTCAGTCAGCAGCAGTTCAAACTGCGGATTCAAATGTAAATGCAGCACAAACTGCTGCAGATCAAGCTAATGCTGATCTAAATAATGCTCAACAAAATAGTAATGCTAAGCAACAAGCATTAAGTGAAGCTCAACAAGCTTTAGATAATGCTAAGAAGCAAGGCGGACAAACTTCTGAGACAAGTACGAAGAAGAGTGTTGCAGACATCTTATGGATTCCTGATAACTTTGGAACAGTGATGAAGGGTGCATTTGATGAAGGTCATCATTTGACTCAAGAACAAATGAACATGCTTAACGAGCTTTATACTAAGAACGTTAACGCCTTTACTGATAACATGGATGACATTATGAGTGACGCTGATTACGATACTACTTATGACTTAAGCGGTCGGTCATACAACGTTACTGATAAGCAAGGTAAAGGTACTAATGCGCAAGCTGAATTGGAAGTATTTGCAGCTGACGTATTAAATGCTTTCCGGAGTAAGTTGAGAATGCCGTTATTATCTGTCAGTGAAGTACTTAATCAATTTAGCAATTACTATAATGATAATGATCGTTCTGTAACCCCTCCTGCTAATGTTAATCCAACTACTATAACTGCTAATGGTCAAGCAGACGCAGCGATTTTTAATGGTGTATCGCAAGCATATCCGATCTTGGGTGAACTGAATACTTACTCCATGGATCAACTTAAGTACAATCTGTTCCTGCAATTAATGCAATTAGCATTTAAAGATGTTAGTCAATCTGGTGTACAAGGCGATCATGCTGCCACACTTCTCGGAACATCAGTCGCCAATCATAACGCTGCGTACAATGATCAGCAGTATTTGATCATTTCTCTTGCAGGTGATGCATCGCAACCTTTATCATCTTCTACGATGAACATTAGTACATTTGCTCCGACAACGGCAACTGCTAATTTATTATCAAATTATGGTAATTATACTTCCAAGCTTGACATTAATAATGGTTCATCAGCTGATTTGACTGACTTACAACACAAGATTGACCAAGCACGAACTGAATTGCAACAAGCTGAAGCTGCTGTTCAACAAGCTGAAGCTACTAAGACAGCTGCTGATCAAAAGCTGAGTGATGCTAAGCAAGCTCAAAGTGATGCTCAAACTCAATACAATCAAGCTAAGAAGGCATTAGATGAAGCAAACACTAATGTTCAGACTACTAATGACAAGCTCAGCCAAACTCAATCAGCACTTAATGATTGGACCGCTGCTAAGAAGGCTGCTGATCAAAAGGTTGCTGATTTGCAAAAGGCACTTGATAATGCTAACCCTGCAGCTGTTGACGCTGCTCAACAAGCATTAACTGCTGCTCAAGCTAAGTTGAGTGAAGCTGAAGCAAAGGCTCAAGATTCTAAGAAGGCTCTTGAAGATGCTCAAGCTAAGTTAGCTGATGCTCAAAAGACATTAGATGCTGCTAAGAACAAGAAGAGTCAAACAGCTGATGCTTTAGCTAAGGCGCAAAAGGCATTAACTGCTGTTCAAGCTGAACTTGATCGGATTAAGAACAGCCAACCATCAACACCAGATCAACCTCAAACTAAGACTGATGCTGAACAATATGGTGATGCTATTCAAATGAAGCCAATTGATGTGACTGTTAATGATCAATTACCAGAACCTCAATTTGTTAATGGCTTCCACAAGGTAGTTAAGACAACTGATTCAATGCTTGTCCTTAGCGCTTCTAAGACTGATGCTATTAGTCTCCCCGAAGGAACCACTGCAAGCTGGGTCGATGCCAATACTGTTAAAGCACACTTAGCTAATGCTGGTACTTACTACGAAGATGTTCTTGTAACATTCCCAGACGGTTCAACGACAACTGTTAAGGAACAATTGAATGTCACTGCTGCTAAGACTCCAGATCAACCAGTAACTCCAGACAAGCCTACGCAACCATCTGATTCAAACAAAGGTACTGATATAACTCCATCAACATCAACTGATGATCACCGAATGACCACTGATACAACTACACCGTCAATTTCAGCTATTAACCAATCAGCTTCTAATGCTACTGGTGCTAATACTGTTGAATCAGTAGCAAATCAGATCAATGGTACTAATGAATATATGACGCGGGAAGAATATAAAGCGCAACAAAATGCTAAGAAATTACCACAAACTGGTAATGATAGTAATCGAGCACTTAGTTTGGTAGGTTTAGGGCTAGCGACATTTGCGACGATGTTTGGCTTAAGTAAGAAGCGGAATTTCTAGGAAAGATGACAGGAGAAGAAATGGCTCAATTATTAGTATCTATTTTTGCTCCCATAATTTCTGCAGTTGTTACGATTATGGTTGTTGTTCCTGCTTCTTATCATGCAGCTATTCATAAGGAAAGCAATTGGCGGGCTAGGTTAATGGAGCTTTGTTCAATCGAAGTTATTACTGATAAGAAGATTTTGGAGTTAAGGGCGTTAGCTAATCCTTATAGAAAGCCTAATAGAGATTTAGACTTAGACAATATCATTATTAAATTCTGCGACAATTACTATAATCATATTACTGCAGAAAATTCCAAAAAAGTGGCTCGGCAATTTAGGATGATTGCAAGAACCCTTCTAAAACATGACTGGAATTATAGTAAGCATATAATATTACGGTGGAAGATAAAAAAGAAAAATAAGGATCTCGTAACTAAGCTAAAACAATATCTTGAATCTGATGAATATACTTTATAAATATTCATTTTTGAGTCCCACTATAAACGAAATAGACCTCCAAAGTTCGGTTTATTACCGAATGTTGGAGGTCTATTTTTGAACTCGCTATTTGTCTTTTATAGATGTAGCCTAGCTTATATTGCCGTCTCTTTTATTTAGTAAAAAGAAGGAACTCCATATTATTAAGTGCTTTCAAAGTTTATTGGAGCTAGCGATAACAAGCTATGATAAGTAATTAAATTAGCATTTGCTACTATTGCAAAAATAAAATATTGATTTATACCAACACCAGCAAGTTCAACCCAGTGACCAAACTAGCCAAAACATATCCAAGGACGGTTTGCCATGGTGAATTAACATGTGGTCCCATCAGTTTCTTATTGCCCGTCAAAGCAACAAGGGGATAAAGCGTAAATGGCAAGGCAATACTGAGGACGATTTGCGCATAAATGATGAGTTGCTCAAACTGCTCTTCGTTGAAATTAATCATGAAGCCGATAATTAGGATTGGCACAAGGGTTACGGCACGAGTAAGGAGGCGCCTTTTCCAGAGTGGGAGGCGAATATTGATAAATCCTTCCATGACAATTTGGCCGGCCAAGGTGCTAGTGATAGAGGAGATTAAACCAGTTACCAAAAGAGCAAAGGCAAACAACCAACTCATTAATGGACTAGCGAGGCTACCAACGATCTGAGGATTCTTTAGTCCGAAAAAGACGTCCTCAAGACTACCGAGACTTGCCGCATGAAAGAAGAGGGTTCCCCCAAGGATAAGCAGAAGGGCGTTGACGACGAAGGCCGCAAAAAGGTGAATTAATGAATCCCAATTAGCAAAACGGAGCGTTTCTTTGACTTGCTTTGGATCATGTTCATCGTAGCGTCGACTTTGCGCCAGGGAGGAATGAAGATAAATATTATGGGGCATAATCGTGGCTCCGACAATCCCTAAACTAATTAGCAACTCACTGTGATTAGTAAAAATTGTGGAACGGGGAACAAAACCGTCCATGATCGCGGAAAATTCAGGGTGGGCCCGACATACTTCAATCGCAAAAATGGCGCCGACAACCAGAATAGCAGTTAAAACGATAAATTCAATTCGGCGGATCCCGAAATGAAGGAAAAATAAGACAACTAGCACGTCCGCGATTGTTAACAGCACTCCGATAAGTAATGGCAGTTTGAATAACATGTTTAAGGCGACAGCAGTTCCTACTACTCCAGTTAAGTCCGTTGCCATCATCGCTATTTCATTAAATAACCACAGGGCAATCCGCAGGGGAGTAGGTAAACGCCGTGCAATTGCTTGGGCGAGGTCGGTTCGGGTGGTAACGCCAAGTTTGATTGATAAAGATTGCATATACATGGCAATCAAAATGGCGGTAAAAAGAACCACTAATAGCTGGTAGCGGTATTGGCTACCACCAGCAAGAGATGTTAACCAGTTTCCTGGATCCATATACCCAACGGCGACTAAAGCACCCGGTCCACTATAAGCAAGAAATTTCTGCCAAAATGCACTTTGATAGACATTTGGAACATCAACACTTCCATTGATTTCGTCTAAACTTTTCCGTTCCATTTTTATCCCTTTCGTTGTACAAGATCAGTAATAAACTGAGCAAATTCTGGTGAGTCATTGAGCGAAGGCACCATTACAAGGTTATTTCCGCCATTTTCACGAAAGACTTGATAGTTCTGCACTTGATCTTCTTCTAATGTTTCTAAACAATCCGCCACAAATGATGGAGCGACGACTAACACATCACGATGCCCAAGTTGTGCCTCATTAAGCAGCGTATTCCGGAGGTAAGGTTTTAACCATGGCATTGGGCCAAACTTAGATTGGTAAGCCATCTTAATTTGCTTTTCAGGAATGTCCAGGCGTTTAATCAGTTCCGCGGTGGCCACTTCTGTTTCATCGCGATAAGGATCACCATGATTAACCATGGCTGTCGGAATTCCATGGTACGAAATGAGTAATTTGTCATATTTCCCTTTATCCCATGCCGTTTGGATTTGCTTAGCCACTAAGTCTAAATAATCTTCTTCTGCCGAGAAACGATCAATTATTTTCGCTTCTGGATCAGCATCCTTTACCTTATCAATAATCGTTTGGGTTGTACTTTTAGTGAAAAAAGGAAAGAGCGGCAAAACTGTAATATTTTGACATTCCTTTTTCATTTCGGTAATTGTGTCGCTAATTTTAGGCTTGCCATAGGTCATTGCCATTTTGACAACCCACTCCGGCATTAATTCCTGAACCTTAGCAACCAACCGTTCTGTGTAAACAATCAATGGAGATCCATCTTTTGTCCAGCAATTACGATAAAAGGTCGCTGATCGCCATGATCGAGTTGGAAGAATAATCCCACGAAGGAGTGGCTGCCATAATGCTGGGGGCATTTCAATAACATTCCGGTCACTGAGGAATTCCTTCAAATAACGTTTAACGTCGGGAGTTGTTGGCGTATCGGGTGAACCGAGATTGACTAATAGTAGTCCGTTTTTTTTCATGTATAGCGCTCCTGTTTTATAAAATAATTCTTTTTTATTTTACACCTGTCCATGTAAATTTTCTTGACAACTTACTTTTAACTAGTTATTATTACTGTAATTTGAAATACGAGGAAATTACCAATGGAAAACAATTATTTTGTTAACGCAAATATTTGTTGTTGTGAATCGCGTCTTATGCGACTCACTTTTTGGTATACTCATTTTTAATTGAATTACTATCAAGTTGATAACACATAAGGCGAGGCTGAGAAAAAACTTTTGTTTTTTCAACAGCCTCGTTTTTTATAGGTATATTGTTACAATATCGTGGAACTAGCTTCGCGTCGCCACAAGGCTTGAGGAGGTTAATTCCCACTTACTTTTCTGAGGAAGAAGGAACTATTATGTTAGTTGAAAATACTTATGATTTGATTGGTCACACTCCCTTGATGCACTTGCCGATGAAGACTCCGAATGACGTTAATATTTATGCTAAGCTCGAAATGTTTAACCCAGGTGGCAGTATCAAGGATCGTTTGGGGATGGCGCTAATCCAGCGAGGAATGGAAGAAGGAAAAATAAAAGATACAACGACAATCATCGAGCCAACTGCCGGAAATACAGGGATTGGAGTCGCTTTAGCAGCACTAAAATACCATTTACCAGTTAAATTAGTGGTACCAGAAAAGTTTAGTTTTGAAAAGCAAACGTTAATGCGTGCATTGGGAGCCGAAGTGATTAATACTCCAAGTGAAGAAGGGATCAAAGGAGCAATTGTGGCTGCAAAGGAATTAGCTGCTGAAATCGGGGATGCTTATGTGCCTTTACAATTTCAGAATCCAGCGAATCCTGATGTTTATCAGCACACCTTGGGACCAGAAATTTTAGCTGATCTTGCTAATAAACCGCTGGCGGCCTTTGTAGCTGGTGCAGGAAGTGGTGGCACTTTTGCGGGGATTCAAAAGGCGCTCCAAGATGCTTACCCAGAATTGAAAGGCTATATTGTTGAACCAGCCGGATCGATTTTAAATGGTGGCCCAGCCCATAGTCACCGTACAGAAGGAATTGGAGTGGAGTTTATTCCACCGTTTTTCAAGGACTTAGATTATACCGGGGTAAAAACAATCAGTGATGACGCTGCATTCTATTATGTTCGCTGGGTTGCTAAAAATCTCGGCCTCTTTATTGGTAGCTCTAGCGGGGCTGCACTTGCGGCAAGTTTAGAAGTTGCTAAAGAATTACCACACGGGGCTAATTTAGTCACGGTATTTCCTGATTCAAGCGAGCGTTACCTCAGTGAACATATTTATGAGGAATAGGCATGAATATCTTTCATTTCATTACGGATCGTTCATACATTAAAGAAGAACAAAAACGAGAGCGTACTAAGCTAAATTGGTTAAAAATCTTTAGTTGGCATCGTTAATTCATTTTAGCTATCTATTAATATTCAATGTTTCTATTTCTAATTTAGTCGAACTATCACTATAATTAAGTAAGAAAGGACGGGATCATGATGAAGATTGTTGTATTAACAGGAAGTCCCCATCATCCAGGAACTTCTGAGCAATTAGCAGATGCCTTTGTTAAGGGCGCTACTGAAGCAGGAAATGAAGTTTATCGCTTTGATGCTGGACGCCGGACTGATGAATTTTCGATGATTAAATTGGAAGACAATCATCCCGGACAAGAAGTTGCGATTGAACCGAATGATGTTATTACTAATGAAGTAATGCCTAAACTGTTAGCGGCAGACATGGTAGTCTTGGTTAGTTCGCTATATTATTACGGGATCAATGCAGCGCTAAAAGCAGTGATTGATCGTTTCTACAACTATAACCATGAACTTCACGGCGGAAAGAAAGCTATTACTTTAGTGAGTGGTTATGGTCAAGCAGATGCCTTTGCTTCACTTAACTTATATTTTAAGCAATTGCTTGAATATATGCGTTGGGATAAAGTAGGAGAGGTGCTTGCGGCTGATTCTTGGAATAATCAAAAATTGGCTAAACACGTTGAAGAAGCTTACCAGCTGGGAAAGAGAGTTAAATAGAAGAATATAAATAAAAAGCGTTAAATTGGAGGAAAGGCGATATGCCACTAAAATAAATCCTCAATTTAACGCTTTTAATAATTTAGAAGAATATTTTACTCATAATAATCATAAATACCAATAAACAGGTTGAGCTAATCGCAGCCGCGCCAAAAACGGCTCCTCCGCGTTTAAAAATAACCTTAAAGTTTACTGAAACACCTAATGCAGCCATTGCCATTCCTAAAAATATATAGGCTGCTTGAACAAGTGCATCAAGAAAGGCTGGTGAGAATGGAAGAAAGGTTCCTAACACACTAGTTAAAATAAAGCCACCAAGGAACCAAGGAATTGGTAATTTCTTTGGTTCTTTAGTGTGTTCTTCTTCACTTTCAACTATAAGGCGGTGTTGATACCAGTAACCAACAATTAAAGCGACTGGCGCTAAGAGAAGAACCCGTGAAAGTTTCATAATAAGGGCGTTATCTAAACTTGCTTCACCAAAGGCTCCCCCGGCTGCAACGGCATGAGCAATTTCATGTAATGAACCACCGGCAACAATTCCAAACTGTGGATCGGTAAGTCCGAGGAGTGGCTTTATTCCAATTTCAACTAAAGTAAAGACTGTCCCCATTACACAAACAACAGCAACAGCTAATACTTCATTTTCTCGTTTGCGCTCCTCGTTGTCAGTTTCAATTTGTGGTGAAACTCCCATTACGGCAGCCGCTCCACAAATACCACACCCGCAAGCAGAAAGGATAGCTAATTCATCTTCTGCGCCAAACTTTCGACTAAGCCAATAAGTAAGGACAATCGTGCCGGTAACTCCAATAGCCGCAACTAAAATAGTTTTAACACCAGCGGCCGCAAGTTTTTCTAGGTTTAAGCGGAAACCAAGAAGAATAATACCAAGCCGTAAAAATTTGTTAGAAATAAATCCGATGCCGCCTTGAGCTTCATTACGCAAGCTAGCAGGAGTCAACTGCATGGCAATACCTAATAATAAAGCAATAACCAATGCTCCAATCAAGTTGACATAAGGTAGTTTTGCTAAAAGTACCCCAGCAACAGAACAAATTAAGGTCATAATGGCAGCAATCCAGAATGATCTAGTCTTCATAATACTCATTAGATTTTCTAACCCCCAAATAATAATTGATACCTTACCACTTTAACAAATGTGTCGTGATAAACAAGAGGAAATTTAGAAATTAATAACAAATTGTTTAATTGTATCGTTTATCTCGGATTAAGGTTATACTATTCTTTGTAATTTCAACATTTAAAAATCAAAATGAGGTGAGAAAATGGAAATTAAAAGTGTTAACTTAGATCAACCATATTCGTCTCTAGATATTTATCATAGTCATACTGATAAAGCTTTGCCCGGCCTTGTTATTTTGCCAGGAGGCAGTTATAACCAGATTATGGAACGAGATTCCGAACGGGTGGCATTAACGTTTGCAACCCATGCGTGGCAAACATTTGTTGTACGATATCCGGTGGTTGAACATAAAAATTATGAAGAAGCCAAAATAGCGGTTCACCAAGCATTTGAATATATCGTCAACCATGCAGCTGAATTAGATGTTGACGCTGATCGGTTGGGGATTATTGGCTTTTCTGCAGGAGGCCAAATTGCCGCTGCATATAGTAACGAAAAACTAACGCACGCTAAATTTGCCGCATTAGGATATCCTGTTATTCAACCCTTGATTGATGAACGCATGGGGGTTACAACAGAGAATGTAGCAAAATTGGTAAATCCGCAAACACCACCAACCTTTATGTGGGGATCAGCAAAAGATGAACTAACTCCCTTTGTTGATCACCTCCAAGTATATGCAGATGCGTTAATTAAGAATGATGTTCCATATGAATTACATGAGTTTGGCACTGGGGGACATGGAATCGCGTTAGCTAACGAATATACTGGTATTGTTAATAATGATCGGGTAGATAATCATATGGGAAAGTGGTTCCCGCTATTTCTTGAGTGGTTAACTGACTTGAATTTAATTTAGCTAATGATTGTGAGTGGGAATTAACCTTCTCGACAAGGCGGTGGGCTAAGGATAGAACGGTGATTAGCACGGCACGGGCTGATTATCGTTCGGACTTAGCCTCGAGCCTTGTGGTTAATTTCCACGATATCTTGCTATTGTTCGTGAAAACAGTTAGAGCTGGGAGAAAAATAAATTTTCTCTCAGTTTTTTTAACACTAAGTTTGTAAAGCTGATTATTTCCCAGGAAATATTAAATTTCAATTTTCTTTGTAGCAATTTGCTTAATGAAATTTTGATCATGTTCAACGATTAGCATTGGTGGTCGCTTTTCTTGAATTAACTGAATTAGTTGTTGCTGATTATAGGTATCAAGATAGTTTAGCGGTTCATCCCATAAATAAAGGTGAGCGGGCTCAGCTAATGACCGTGCTAGTTCAACCTTCTTTTGTTGTCCCATACTCATTTCTTCAATCGGAACATCAAAAGTAGCACGTTCCATTCCTAATTTACGAAGAAGGTTAAGAAATTGATCGTAGTTAATTTTAGAAGAAGATGCAAAACTACGTAAACTTCCATGGTTATCAGAATAATCTTGACGTACTGTGCTGATTTTAAGGGCACTGCTAAAAAGTATCTCTCCGCTTTGCTTACCACTGAATGTCCCGATGATTGCATTAATAATACTAGATTTTCCAGTACCATTATTTCCACAGAGCAGGACCTGATCATTTTTTTCAATGGTTGTAGTGATATTAGAACAGAGTTGTTTAGTTGGATACGATAACGTTAGATCATTAATGCTTAACAATGGTTGATGATTAGTGGGGAGGACATTAATTGTTAGCGGAACAACTTTTTCAATTTCTTTTAAAAGTCCTTGCCGTTCCTCGATTGCGGTGTCTAAGCGTCCTTTCATTATAGTTGCTTTTTTCATCATTTTTGCAGCTTTGGCACCAATAAAGCCTTTATCCGCATGCGAATTATTCTTCTTTTCATTTTCTGCTTGTTGAGCCCATTGAGATTTTGCCTGACGTGTTTGCTTTAAATGATGAATATCTTTTAATAAATTTTCGTTTTTCTTGATGGCCGTAGAATCTCGTTGCTCCTTATGAACGAAATAATTACTGTAATTACCACGGGTTAAAACAAGCTGGTGTTGTTCAATCACTAATGAATGGTCAATGACTTTATCGAGAAAATCTCGGTCATGACTAGTGATAATGAAGCCGTTTTTTTTCGCTTTTAGATATTGAGCAATTTGTTTTCGCCCGTTCTGATCAAGGTGATTAGTCGGTTCGTCAAGCAGGGGGAAATATCCATCCTGGGCAAAAAGGGTTGCTAGCATTACGCGCGTCTGTTCGCCACCGCTAAGACTACTGAAGGGCTGCCATAGTAATTCAGTAGGGGTTGCCATCAAATTTAGTTCTCGTTCGATTTGCCATTGTTCACCTTGATAGCCACTTCTCATAAGGACATTCAATGTGTAATCATCTGGTTCACGAATTACTAATGGATAATAGTTAAATTTAAGATTGGTTTGAATACTTCCTTGAAAGGAAAGTTGTTTTTGCAAGATTTTGAGTAATGTGGTTTTGCCACGACCATTTCGCCCGAGAAGACCTAGTTTCCAATCGCTGCTAATATTGAGGTCACAATGATTAAAAAGTGGTTCTTGTCCCGGATAAGCGAAAGTTAGATTATTGATCGTGATTGGTTCCATTAAAAAATCACCCTTTCGTTACTCGCAGAAAAGGTAACAAAAAAAGCCTACCACTACAGGTAGACTTTTAAACTAATGGTATTGGCCCATTAATTCTCACTTATTGATCAATCATTGAAAAATAATTCTACCTGTAGTACCTTTCTGCGTGAATCCACAGTTCCAGATACATTAAATTGTGTAGAATTAAAATTTCAATGGATGATCCCTCCTAAAAATTACTGCTAATAATATAGCAATTTGCTTTCGAGTTGTCAATCAACTTAATTCGCCTTCAGCAATTTGATCCAACATTGGACGCGAAGGAATAAAGAAGAGTTGACCACCTAAAATATCAGAGAAAGTTAGGAGGTAATCGTTTTGCTCAAGCATATTTTCAAGCATCTTCTTAGTTACAGTCCAATGCCGTGAATAACCGATAAAGAAAGTTCCGGTATTATCAGCGGCAGGGTCTGAATATGGAACATTCATGCGCACAATCTTTTGTTCAACCCCATCGATTTCAGCTTGAGAAGCGACATTATGAGCATTCTTAAACTTTTCTTTTTCGCTTAATTCTAAGTCAGAAAACTTCTTGCGCCCGACAGCTTTTTCTTGTGTTTCAGTAGTTAGCTTATTCCAAATATCCATGTTATGCCGCCATTTTTGTGCAAAGGCATATGAACCATTTTCAAACGTCGGATCCTCATCACCAATAATGGCATACTCAGCAGCATCTTGAGGTTCTGGATTTTCAGTTCCATCGATAAAGCCGATAATGGCCCGGCCTTCAAAATAGCGGAAGCCCTTTGTTTCATCAACAACATTAGTAATATCCCTAATGAAGAGCATTACTTGGGCCATAAATTCGTAAACAGCAGCTTCATCATTTGCCCGAATATGGAGGAAAATATCTCCTTTTGCAGCCGGCATTTCGTATTTTGGCCCGGTTAATGTTTGGTAAGTTTCTAATTCTTTGGGTTTAGGGGCGTTCGGGAAAAGATAGTCCCAGGCATCGTTGCTAAAACCTAAAGAAACTTTAAGATTACCCTTGTTATCCCGAATCCGCAATGATCGCGTAATTGCTTGAAACCGTTCAACAAATTCTTGAATTGCTTCTTGTTCCTTTGCCTGATCTTCTCGTTTTAATTCTAATACCGTAAATTGGACATGTTCACCGGCGTCTTTCCAAACGTCTTGTGCTTTATTAGGATTCATTGCCATTATCTTCATCCTCCTTAAAATTATTACAAGGCAATTATAGCATTCTTTAAGGATAATTCTTACATTTAGTTGAAGCCGCTTTCAAACTGAATTAAAATAAAACTGACACTAATTTTACAAAAGAGGCGGTTATTGTGCAGGAAACACAAACGAAGAAAAAGCATCATTTTCATATGCCTTCTGCGTTTACGATTTTATTCTTAATTATTATCTTAATTGCAATTTTAACGTGGATTATTCCAGCAGGGACATATGAAACAGATAAAGCTGGAAATATTATATCTGGTACATATAAAGCAGTTGCAAATAAACCCCAGGGAATTTGGGATGTCTTTATGGCACCCGTTATCGGGATGGTCGGTGACAAAAAGACCGATGGAGCCATCTCGGTATCACTATTTATTCTTGTTATCGGTGGATTCCTAGGAGTGGTTAATAAGACAAATGCATTAAATGAAGGGATTGGTTCAATCGTTCGCCGGTATAAGGGACGAGAAAAACAATTGATTCCAATTTTAATGCTTCTGTTTGCTCTTGGTGGATCAACCTATGGAATGGGGGAAGAAACGATTGCATTCTATCCTCTCTTGATTCCCGTGATGATGGGCGTTGGCTTTGATTCAATTGTAGCGGTTGCGATTGCTTTAGTGGGAAGCCAAGTTGGTTGTTTAGCATCAACTGTTAACCCGTTTGCCACAGGAGTAGCTTCGCAAACATTAAATATTTCTCCCGGTGATGGCTTAGTTTCCCGGGTAATCCTTTTAATTATTACGATAACGATCAGTATTATTTATGTTTACCACTATGCCTCGGTAATTGAAAAAGACCCAACTAAATCATTGGTTTACAATCAACGAGCAGAAGATGAAAAACACTTTTTAGTCAAGGCTGACCCTAATGACGACCATAAGATGACTGGCCGACAAAAGACAGTTATTTGGCTATTTGGGATTACTTTTGTGGTGATGATTCTAGGGTTAATTCCATGGTCAAACCTTAATAGCCATTGGACATTTTTTGATAAATTTACAAAGTGGTTGGTTAATATTCCATTCCTAGGTGATTTATTAGGGCATGATATGGCACCGCTTGGAACATGGTACTTCAACGAAATTACCATGCTCTTCCTCTTTATGTCGGTCTTGATTATGGCTGTTTACCATATGAAAGAAAGCGAATTTATTGATGCCTTTATGTCAGGAATGGGAGATTTCTTGAGTGTTGCAATTATTGTGGCAGTTGCACGGGGAATTCAAGTAATAATGAATAATGGGATGATTACTGGGACAGTTCTTCATTGGGGCGAATTGGGCCTTCATGGACTATCCCAAACGATCTTTATTATCTTGACTTACATTTTCTATATTCCAATGTCATTCCTAATTCCGTCAACATCCGGTTTAGCTGCCGCAACGATGGGAATTATCGGGCCAATGGGGCATTTTGCACATGTTTCAGGGAGCCTTGTTATTACCGCTTATCAAGCAGCTTCAGGATGGGTTAACCTTATTACCCCAACTTCAGGAGTTGTGATGGGAGCATTAGCAATTGCGCATATTAATGTCGGTATTTGGTGGAAGTGGATGCTGAAATTAATGATTTATCTCTTTATTGCTACTTGCTTGTTCTTAGGAATTGCTGCCTTGCTCTAGGAGGGAATTTGAATGGATAAAATTATTACAGAAGATGAACAAAAAGCTGCTGTTAAAACTTTAGAACGACTAATTTCTGTTCCATCGTATAATCAGCCAGCAGAAGAAGGGGCACCATTTGGCAAAGAAATTCGTAATGCCCTCGATGAGATGATGAAGATTTGTGATGAATTAGGTTTTAAGACCTATGAAGATCCAGACGGGTATTATGGCTATGCGGAAGTTGGTAGTGGTGACAAAATTTTTGGTGTAATTTGTCATCTTGACACGGTTCCTGCCGGCGATTTAGGCAAATGGAAACATAATCCATTTAAAGGCACGGTAATTGATAATGCAGTTTATGGCCGCGGATCACAAGATGATAAAGGTCCAGGGATTGCAGCCTTATATGCTGTCAAAGCATTGATGGATCAAGGTTATCACTTCAATCAACGAATTCGTTTTATTTATGGAACAGATGAAGAAATCCTATGGCGTGGAATTGCTGAATATAATAAAAAGGAAGCACCAATTGATAGCGGGATTTCTCCTGATGCTGAATTTCCATTAATTTATGCTGAAAAGGGGTTGCAACAATCTTATCTCGTTGGTCCAGGAACAGATCAACTAAAGCTCAATTTGAAGAATGCGTTTAATGCTGTCCCTGATAGTGCAGTATATGATGGACCAAAGCAGGATGAAGTGAAGGCCGCTTTAGACAATCATGGCTTTGAATATACGAGTGATGACAATTCAATTACTGTTATTGGCAAGTCCGTTCATGCGATGATGGCACCAGAAGGAACGAATGCTATTTTGCGGTTAGCGATTGCGCTTGATGATGTTTTTGATTTTAAGCCCCTAGATTTTATTGGTAAATTATTTAAGGAAGATGCAACGGGAAGCAATGTTCTTGGTGATGTTCGCGATGAGTCTGGGCAGTTAACTTTCAATATCTCTAGTCTTGAGATTAATGAAAATGAAACAAGGATGCAGATTGATTTGCGAATTCCCGTAACGGCTGATCGCGATAATTTACTAGCCAAACTAAGTAAGCAGGTAGCAGCCTACGATTTGAAGTATGTTCATTTTGATTATTTGGCACCATTGTACGTTCCCAAAGATAGTAAATTAGTGCAAACTTTGATGGAAGTTTATAAAGAACAAACTGGGGATGTTGATGCTGAACCGCAAATTTCTGGTGGAGCAACCTTTGCCCGAACGATGAATAATTGTGTTGCCTTTGGGGGAATGTTACCAACAACTCCCGACTATATGCATCAAGCTAATGAACAGTGGCCATTGCCAGACATGTATAAAGCAATGGAAATCTATGCTCAGGCAATCAAGAAACTTTGTGTGGATTAAGTAAATATTAAATTGGAAAGAGTAAAACGATGAATCAGTCATTGCTTTACTCTTTTTTAATAAAAAAATTATAAAAATATAATGCGTGAAAATTCACAAGCAATCCCGAAAGAGACCTAAAATAGCGTTCTCATCTGTTTTCATCTATTTTCATTTAAAGCGCGTTATAATAACAATGTAATGGATTACAAGTTTTTGCAAAAAATCTTTGTTAAACGTTTGATATTTTAAAAACTTCATTGTATATTATTGATGTACAGTAATGATAAACGTTTATCAAATACCTATAGAAAGAGTACCTACTAATTATGAATAACAAAAATTCTCTTGTTACCAAATTGGCATTCCTGTCAGTTTCATTCATGGTTACGAGTGCTTATGCCATTCAAGGTTCTTTACCGCAATTAAAGGCGGCACTCGGAATCTCACAGACACAGTCAGAATATTTAGTTACAACTCCATCATTTGCTGTAATGATTTTTGTTGTCCTTTCACCATTACTTCAACAATGGTTCAACATTTCTGATAAAAAGATTATTATGGCCGGGGTTACAATTGTTGGTCTTGCCGGAATTGTTCCCATGTTTGCGAATGACTACACTGCGATTTTGATTTCCCGGTTAGTTTTAGGAGCAGGGTTTGGTTTATACAACTCTCAAGCAATTTCGATGATTTCAGTTTGGTATGAAGGTACAACCCGAGCTCAAATGCTTGGTTGGCGTGCTGCGGCTGAACAAATCGGTCAAGCTTGTACCCTGGCAATTGCTGGGTTAATTCTTAGCTATGCAGGTTGGCATGCATCATTTGCCGTCTACCTTCTTGCCTTTGTTGTTCTCTTCTTCTTTGCCGTTCGTGTTCCTGACGATAGCAAAGCACAGGATAATAACGTTGCCGAAGATGATCTTGCTGAAGAATTAACTGAAGCGGAAGAACCGATTAAAAAGATTAGTCCAGTAGTTTACTTACTTGTTCTCTTTGCCTTCCTTTTGGTAGTAGACTATGTTGGAATGGAAAACCGGTTCCCTGGTTTAGCAGTTGCAATTAAGGGAAGTAGTTATACTGGTTCATCAATGTTCCTTTCCTTAATGTTAATTGGAGCAACGCTTGGTGGTTTATTCTACGGATCAATTAATAAAGTATTAGGCTTTAATACTGTTTACCTTGGTCTTGGATTAATGGCCATTTCAAACTTCTTATTTGCCTTCGCAAACGGCAACTTTGCAATGTTAGTAATTGGTTTGCTTTTAATCGGTTTCCCACTACAATTAGTTTCTCCGTTGATTTTTAACTTGTTGCCGGATTTAGCCCCTGCTAAGCGTCAACCATTAGTAACTTCAATGGTACTGATTGGTTTTAACTTTGGAGCTTTCTTCTCGCCAACAATTGCTGAATGGATGAATCGGTTAGTCGGTCGCCCAATGAGTGGCCTTGATCTTGCCGCACCATTCCCAATCTACGGGGTAATGCTAATAGTTATTGCCTTGATTATTTTCTTTGCAACTCGTCATTCTAAACAAGCTAACTAAAATTATTGGAGGATATCATTATGCCAATCAAAAATGAAGCAATGTTAATTACTTACTCTGACTCAATGGGTAAAAACATTAAAGAAACTCATGAAGTATTAAAGAACTATATCGGTGATGCAATCGGCGGTGTTCACTTACTTCCATTTTTCCCATCAACTGGTGACCGTGGTTTCGCACCATACCGTTACGATGTTGTTGATTCTGCTTTTGGTAACTGGGATGATGTTGAAGCATTAGGTGAAGACTACTACTTAATGTTTGACTTCATGATTAATCATATTTCCAAGAAGTCTGAAATGTACCAAGACTTCAAGAAGAAGCACGATGATTCTAAGTACAACGACTTCTTTATTCGTTGGGAAAAATTCTGGGAAAAAGCTGGTAAGGACCGTCCAACTCAAGAAGATGTTGATTTAATTTACAAGCGGAAGGATAAGGCTCCTAAGCAAGAAATTACTTTTGATGATGGTACTACTGAAAACTTATGGAACACTTTCGGTGAAGAACAAATTGATATTAATGTTAAGAGTAAGGTAGCTAACGAATTCTTCAAGGAAACATTAATTGACATGGTTAAGCACGGTGCAGATATGATTCGTCTTGATGCCTTTGCTTACGCTATTAAGAAGGTTGGTACTAATGATTTCTTCGTTGAACCTGAAATCTGGGATCTCTTAAATGAAGTTCAAGATATTTTGGCTCCATACAAGGCCATCATCCTTCCTGAAATTCACGAACACTACACCATTCCACAAAAGATTTCACAACATGACTTCTTCATCTATGACTTTACCTTACCAATGACTACTCTTTACACTCTTTACTCTGGTAAGACTAACCGCCTTGCTAAGTGGTTAAAGATGTCACCAATGAAGCAATTTACTACTCTTGATACTCATGATGGTATTGGGGTTGTTGATGCTAAGGATATCTTAACTGATGATGAAATCGAATATGCATCCAACGAATTATACAAGGTTGGTGCTAACGTTAAGCGGAAATACTCAAGTGCTGAATACAACAACTTGGATATTTACCAAATTAATTCTACTTACTACTCTGCATTAGGTGACGATGACAAAGCTTACTTGCTTTCTCGTGCATTCCAAGTATTTGCACCTGGTATTCCAATGGTTTACTATGTTGGATTACTTGCTGGTTCAAATGACCTTGAATTACTTGAAAAGACTAAGGAAGGTCGTAACATTAACCGTCACTACTACACTAAAGAAGAAGTGGCACAAGAAGTTCAACGTCCAGTAGTTAAGAATCTCTTAGATTTACTTGCATGGCGGAACAAGTTTGCAGCCTTTGATCTTGATGGTTCAATTGAAGTGGAAACACCAACTGAAACAACTATCAAGGTTACGCGGAAAGATAAGGATGGCAAGAATGTGGCTGTTCTTGATGCTGATGCTGCTAACAAGACTTTCACTATTACAGCTAATGGTGAAAAAGTGATGGAGCAAAAATAGTCATCAAATTAATTAGTAATCTCTCTCAAAACAAAATAGGTAGTATTCCTTTCCAAAACGCTTTATCTCTCTCAATAAACTACCTATAAAAATGGGGCTGGAAGAAAATTTGAAGTTTTCTTCCAGCCCCTATTTGTTTATCATTTCATTTTAGTCCAATATTGGCTTTGTTACACGGGCAAGTTGTTCAATTACTTGTTGTCCTGCTGCCATTGATTGATTTTTATCCGTATAAACCGCAATCGTGTAGTCGGTTCCGTTACTATTTTTTACATAACCAATGCTATTGACGATCCATTCATCTTTACCGTAATTTAGCCAACCGTTTTTTAATGCGAAATTATCGCTACTTGCTGAGATTCCCCAGGCTTGGTCACTTTCAACGTTACCCATTAAATCACGAATTTCGCTTCGCTCTTCGTCAGATAAAACCTTAGATTTATAGAAAATATTATTCAAGAGTTTCACTTGGTCTTTCGGGGTAGTAACAGTTAACCCCCAACTGCTATTAGCCCGCGATTGAGTCATGCCAAATTTTTCAAAAGTTTGTTGGAGACCGTTTTTGCCGCCTAAATAATCTTCAAATAATTCGCTAGTTGAATCATTGTCACTTTGCTCAATCATTTTGGTGGCAAGTGATTTTTGATGGCTTGTAAGGGGGCTTTGCTGTTTAGCAAGAATCCCTGCTAAAATACTAACCTTTACTGTACTAGCAGTTCGAAACTTATGCTGGGGTGCATTACTAGAAGTATAAATTTGGTGGGTCTTTGGTGAATATACCGCAATACTGACATTATTATTGGAAGTGAAGATGATTTTATTCCATGCAGATTTTAGGCGGGCGCTTGTTGAGCTGAAGTGCCGAACACCCATAATAATAAGCAGAATAGCAATAATAATTAAGATAAGCCTGCGTGGTTTACGACGATGACGTTGCGATCTTTGCATTTTTTAACCGACCCTTTCTGATTAAAATTAGCATACTTATTAATAATACAGATAATTTCTGGAAGTTAAAAGGTACATCTTCTTAATTTAATGAAAAATAAGGATTTCATTGGAATTGTTACCAAATCGTTACACCTTTTTTAGACAGAATAGGATATGATAGTTAAATGTGTAAAGGAGAGAAATAGTTATAATGAAAAAGGTTAAATCTTTTTTTGCCAAATTATTATTGATAACGGCAATAATTAGCATCTGTTTAAATGGCTTGGGGATGTTCGCAAAAGTGCATGCTGATACTACGGCTTTTCAGATGGATGCACGAGCAGCTTATGCGATTGATGCAGAAAGCGGTCAGGTTCTATACCAAAAAAATGCAACTAAACGCTACCCAATTGCATCTGTAATTAAAATCTTAACTTTAGGAGTAATTTTGCAAGACATTCGAAACCATCATTTAAAATGGGATCAAAAGATTAAGATTACACCAGCAGTTGCCAAAATGGCGGATGACTGGCACTTTTCCAATGTTCCATTAGTGAATGGGGAAGAATACACTGTCCGTCAGTTAGTTGATTCGATGATGCTTGTATCTGCTGATGGAAGTACAGAAGCACTAGCATTAGCTGACGCGGGCAGTACAGCAGCCTTTAATAAAAAGATGGTAGCATTTGCGAAAAAAGCAGGAGCTACAGACATAAAAATCTACAATATGATTGGGCTGCCTAACGGGGACTTAGGAAAGCATAAACTTAAGGGCGTAGATAAAGACGCCGAGAACTTATTATCTGCTAAAGATGTTGCGCTTATCTCAAAGTATCTTGTTGAAAATTATCCTGAAACTCTCGACATTACAAAGCAAAAGTTTGCTAACTTTGATGTAACTAAAGATCAACAATATTTAATGACAAATGTGAATGCTCTTTTACCGCAAAACGGTTTTGCTCCTAAGAACGGGGAAATTGACGGGTTAAAGACTGGAAACACTGATCGCGCGGGTAAATGTATTGTGTCGACGGGAACCTTTGCAGGACGACGGATTATCTTAGTTGCCTTACATACAAAAGGGGAATGGAATGATCAGTCAAAGATGCAGCAAGACTTTTATAATAAGTTAATCGATGAGTATCAGCCAGTTGAAATCAAAAAAGTAAGTGATTTTTCAACCAAGCTTACCAGCGTAAAAGTAAAGAATGGTAAGAATAAGACTAATCTTAAGTTGACAAAGAAGACCACGGTTTGGCTTCCAAAGAATATGAAATTACAAGCAACTAAACCAACATTACGAGTGCAGGGAGACCATCAAAAACAACTAACTGCACCGATAAAGAAGAATCAACAAGTTGGTTCAATCGAGTTGCATATTCCTGGATTGCCTGATTTTAATATTCCGGTAAGTGCAAGTCGAAGTGTTGCTGAAAAGTCAATGTTTTAAAAAATAGTGAGTGGAAATTAACCTTCTCGACAAGGCGGTGGGCTAAGGATAGAATGGTGATTAGCACGGCACGGGCTGATTATCGTTCGGACTTAGCCTTGAGCCTTGTGGCGACGCAAAGCTAGTTCCACGATATCTTAATAATATTTGTATAAGAGACTGTTGAAAAAACAAAAGTTTTTTCTCAGTCTCATCTATTTTTTAGCGATGTAATTACTGCGAAATAAAATTAACTATAATTTTAAGACGTATTATTTGTATAATTTAAATTATAAAAATATAATAAAAGTGAATTAGGAATTATAGCTATTATATTAGGAGGTAATTATTTATGGCTGATTACGCAAAACGTCAACTTAAGGCTTTGGACCGTATTGCAAAGAAGATTGCAGATGCTGAAGGACACTTAACAAAGATTGAAGATAGTGTTGACAATGAGAAGCACCGTACTGCTCAACACGAAACAATTAAGGATATTAAGTCAATCCTTAAGCATGCTTGGAAAGTAGACAAAGATGCAGTAAAGCTTGAAGAGCGTGCTGGCGAAGGTCGTAAAGATCCAGCAGAAAATCACTATGTTTACATGGAAGATGAAGAAGGCGTTATCAAGGACCTTAACAAGGAATTTAAGGAACTTGATGAAAAGCTAGCAGCTCTTACCGATGATGAAGGTGGCAAGATCAAGGCATTCCGTGCAGAACACCACTACCTTGAAAAGGCAAAGGAAATCCTTCAAAAGGCTGGGAAGTATAACCCAGATGACAAAGACTAATTTATAATTCCTAACACATAAAAAGAGATCGGCAAATTGTCGATCTCTTTTTTTAGTGCATTTCACTTGGTAATTTAATTAGTATTCAACGTGCCATTTAATGGTGTATGCTTTTTCTTCGCCCGGATGTAAAGTAATATCGCCAAATTCTGGGTGATGAGGTGCATCCGAAAGATTTTGCGCTTCCATTGCTAATCCAAGGTGGGGATGAACTTGTCCATGATTGTAAACTGCTGCATCATCTAAGTTCATCGTATACATAACTAAGCCATTACGATCAGAGTAAAGACTCATCTTTCGACCGCTTTCTGGATCTTCAAGTGTGGCAACTGGTTTCGTGAGACTAGGAGTAACTTCCCAAATATCATCAAAACCGTTTTCCTTAGTTGAACTCATTTTTTCTAGCGCATCGCCCATTGTAGTTGGAGTACTAAAGTCAAATGGAGTTCCTTCGTTAGCGATCTTTTCACCAGTTGGAATCTTGCCGTCATCAACGGCTAAGTGATTTTCGGAGTTGACATAAAGCTTTAATTGATCCACCGTTGGAACATTTGCTGCTGCCATATTCCAGTAGGTGTGGTTGGTAGGATTGAACAATGTATCTGCATCAGTAGTAGCCGCCATCTTAAGTGAAAGGAAGTCGTCATTAGTTAAGGTATAGGTTGCAGTAACATGCATCTTACCAGGATACGTATCAACTTCAGGACTTAAGGTTAAACTAAGAGTGATTGAAACAGAATTGTCAGTTGCTTCTGTGCTGTCAACGTGCCAAATATGATTGTAAAAACCATTAGTTCCACCATGAAGAGCATTTTTACCTTCATTTTGTTCGATTTGGTAATCGTTACCGTTAATACTGAACTTACCATCTGCAATTCGTCCAGCAACCCGGCCGATTAAACGGTTGGTACAAAAGCCATTATTAGTAAATTCATCGAGGTTTTCAGAGGTCAAAATCATATCGGCCTTACCACCATCTTTTGTTGGAACCTTAAAAGATTGAAGTAGACCGGCAAAATCAAGAACTCCTACTTGCACACCGTTATCGTTCGTTAAAATGTATTTTGTTACTGGATCGCCTTTGTAGGTTCCGAATGGTACTTTAGATATTTCCATAAAATATTTCCTCCTTGAAGTAAGCGCTTTTACAAATTCTATTTTACCACAATTTTATTTTAAAATTACGCAATCGTTTGCACAAAAATAGATATGCTAGAATAAATAAAAGCAAAGATAGATGATATTTATGAGGTACATAAAATGGTCAAAAATAAATGGGACAAATTTAAAAAGAATTTTAGTAAAAATTTTATCGACTTTTTAATGATTTTTGCTGCTGAACAGGATTTTATTAATAAGCATCGCCGTAAAAGCAGTGTAATCAAGGAACAAGACCGTTATGGAAGTGATCAGCGAAAAAATTCTGAAAAATAGTATCATAAACTTTTAGTAGCGGATTTGTACTAGAAATTAAACTTAATATCAAAAATTGCTAATCGAGTGATCTTATGCAATTAGCTTATAAATATTGCTGATTTTAAAACGTAAATATTAGTGATATTTATATTTTTTTGCATTTATTATTATCTAGTGATAGACAATTTGAATATATTGATCTAACGAAAAATATAAATTTAAAATTTTTGTAATTAAAATTTATAGAATGAATATTGATATATCAGAAATAAGGGCGTTTTTTTTTTTTTTATTTTTATCAATCGAAAGATAAGTGAAAACGGCTTGAAATAGAAAGGGCGATTACATAAAATGATGGTGTTGTAAGACAACAATTATTTTGAAGTTTTTATTTTTGGGAGGATTATTTATGAAAAATAATCAAGTACACTACAAAATGTACAAAGCAAAGAAAAATATTGTATATGCTGGTTTAATGACTACGGCCACTTTGGCAGGTCTTACATTAGCAAACGTTAACAACACCGAAGTTCACGCTGATGTTGCTAACCAACCTGCTGTTACTGCAACAACTAGTTCTGCTAATGCCGCAAGTACAACAAGTGCTGCTTCAAATGTTTCATCTGATGTAGTTTCACAAGCTCAAGAAAAGGTTAATGCTGCTAGTGATGCAGTTACTGCAGCTTCTAGTGCTGTTGTAACTACTAGTGCAGCTAACAGTACTGCTCAAGAAAATGTAGCAGCTGCTAAGAGTGCAGCAACTTCCACAGCTCAAAGTAACGCTAACTCTACTTCTGCTGTTGCAAGTTCAGCCTTTAACGATTACAGTGCAGCTAAGTCAACTGCCAGTGCTGCTACTGATGCATCAACAAACATTGCAGCTGCTTACAACCAATTTAAGGATGGCAAGACTGACAATGCTTTGAATGCCGCACAAGCTGCCGTTAATGAAGCTCAAAAGCTTTACGGTAACAACAGTTCACAAGCACAAGCAGCTGAAAACGTAATTAATGCAATTAACGAATATAACCAAAACCCAACTGTTTCCAACAAGGGTAAGGCTGTTGATGCTCTTAATGCATATGAAAAGTATGCTAATGAACAAATTGTTTCTGCTCAAAAGGCCCTTGACGAAGCAAATGCTAACCAAGCTAACCTTCAAAAGCAATTAGACGCAGCTCTTAGTGCACAAGCTCAAGCAAAGACTGCTCTTGATAACGCTAAGTTGGCTGTTAACCTTGATGCTTTAAAGAAGGCCTATGAAGAAGCTTCAGCTAATGCAGAAAAGGCAACTACTGCTTTGAACAATGCTAACAACACATTAAGTGCAGCTCAAAAGGCCCTTGATGAAGCCCGCAATGCTCAAACAGATGCTGCTGAAAAGTTAGGCACTACTAACCCTGACATGTCCGCTTTACAAAAGGCTGCTAATGATGCTCAAACTAAGGTTAATGAAACTGGTAACGCCTTAGAAGAAGCCAATGCTGACCTTAAGACTGCTCAAGGTAACTACGATGCAGCTGCCAACCGTCAAACAGTTGCCAGCGATGCTTATACTAAGGCAGAAACAGCATTAAACGATGCCAAGGCTGCTCAAAAGAAGGCAAATGATGACCTTTCTCAAGCAGAACAAGATTTGCAAAATGCTGATGACTATTCAGTTGAATACTTAACTGGAGCACGTGATGCTGCTCAAGCTACTGCTGACAAGGCAGATGCTGATGTAGCTACTGCTCAAAAAGCATTTGATGAAGCTAACACTGCATTGAACGGTGCTCAAACAGAAGTAAACGCCGCTGGTGAAACTCTTGAAAATGCCAAGACTCGTCAAAAGGCTGCCCAAGATGCTCATGATGCTGCTATAAATGCTCAAACTGCTGCTGCAGATAAGTTAGCTGCTGCTAAGGCTTATGCAACTGCTAGTGCTAACGTAAACAAGGCTAGCGAAGACTTTGGCAACGCTCAAGCTGCTCAACAAACAGCGCAAAAGGCTGCTGATGAAGCTTTGAATGCTCAAACAGATGCTCTTAACAAGTACAACCAAGCACATCAACTTGAACAAGATGTTGCTAATGCACAACAAGCATTTGATGAAGCCCGCAATGCTCAAACTGCCGCTGCTGACAAACTTGCTGCCGCTAAGGCTTACCAACAAGCTTCTGTTAAGGCAGAAAATGCTGCTAAGGCATTAAACGATGCTAACAACACATTAAACGCAGCTCAAAAGGCCCTTGACGAAGCCCGCAATGCTCAAACTGATGCTGCTGACAAGTTAGGTACTACTAACCCTGACGTGGCTGCATTACAAAAGGCTGCTAACGATGCTCAAACTAAGGTTAACGAAACTGGTAACGCCTTAGAAGAAGCCAACGCTGACCTTAAGACTGCTCAAGATAACTACGATGCAGCTGCCAACCGTCAAACAGTTGCTAGTGATGCTTATACTAAGGCAGAAGCAGAATTGAATGCTGCTAAGGATGCTGAACGTAAGGCAAAGGCTGCTTTTGATGCTGCTGAAGAAGCTTACTTTAACGAACCAAATGAATGGAACGATGAAGAACAACAACAAGCTAAGGATGCTTGGGACACCGCTTCTGCTGCTGTAACTAAGGCTCAAAAAGCATTTGATGAAGCTAACACTGCATTGAATGGTGCTCAAACAGAAGTAAATGCCGCTGGTGAAACTCTTGAAAATGCCAAGACTCGTCAAAAGGCTGCCCAAGATGCTCATGATGCTGCTGTAAATGCCCAAACTGCTGCTGCAGATAAGTTGGCTGCTGCTAAGGCTTATGCAACTGCTAGTGCTAACGTAAACAAAGCTAGCGAAGACTTTGCAAACGCTCAAGCTGCTCAACAAAAGGCTCAAGCTGCTTATGATGAAGCTATGAATGCTCAAACTGCCGCTGCTGACAAGTTAGGTACTACTAACCCTGACGTAGCTGCTCTTCAAAAGGCATATGATGATGCTTCAACTGCTGCTAACCAAGCAGGTGCAAAGCTTGAAGATGCTAAGGCTGCTCTTGCAAAGCAAAACCAAAAAGTTGCTGATGCTCAAAAGGCATACGATGACGCAACTGCTAAGGTAAATGATGCAACTAAGTCATTAGAAGATGCTAAGGCTGCTACTAAGAAGGCTCAAGATACCTTCAACCAAAACAATGAATTCGCTACTGATGCTGCTGCAGCATATAACGAATTAAAGGCTGACCATGCAGAAAACGCATTGAATGCTGCTCAAGCTATGCTTAACAAGGTTCAAAAGGTTTACGGTTACAATGCACCACAAACTGATGCGGCCGAAGCATTAGTAAATGCTCTTAAGGATTACTACCTTAACCCAACTACACCAGCTGACAAGACTGCTACCTTGAACAAGATTCAAGCAGCTCAAGATGTCTTTAACAACCTTGTTAAGGATGCTAATGCTGCCAAGGATGCTGCTGAAGCTAAGTACCAAGATGCTCAAAAGAACGCTGATGCAGCTAAGGCAATTCTTGATCGCGTAAACAATGGTGACTTTAGTGACTTCCCAGCTGTTAAGGATGCAGAAGATGCTCAAAAGCTTGCTCAAACTAACTATGACAATGCATTAGCTAACTTGAAGAATGCTCAAGCTAACTTAGACTTAGCAAATGCTAACCTTGAAGCTGCTAAGAAGGCTGCTAGTGAAAAGCCAGCAGACAAGCCATCAACTCCAGATGACAAGCCAGCAGATAAGCCATCAACTGGTGACCAAGGCAACAAGGGTAAGGACAACACTAACACGACTGATTCAAACAAGGATCAAAAGACCAACGACACTGTTAAGGATAACGGCGCAGTTGTAAACGACACTAAGAAGAGTGAAGCTACTGTTGCTACACCAGCTGACAAGAAAGCTGCTGCAACTACTAGCGTAACTCGTGCTGAATACAAGGCTGCCAACAACCAAAACGGTACTAAGGCTGAAACATTACCACAAACTGGTAACGAAAATGGCGTTGCTGCAATCGCATTAGGTGCTGCAGCTGCTATGTTTGGCCTTGGCTTAGCTGGTAAGAAACGCGAATACTAATAATTATATTTTGCAATTATTAGCTTGGATTTAATTTTATAATTTGCTCGGACATACTAGAGGGTTGTGACGAAGGTTTGCTTTGCCACAGCCTTTTAGTTTATATCCAAAAAAGTGAGGGGAAAATATGGCTGATGTAAATATGGCGTTAAAGCAGGCGCAAGCGACTTATGAGCAAGCTCAGCAATCCTATGAAAAGTTTAATCAAAAGTACCGTGAAGCAAAACAAGCAGTACTTTCTGCTCAAAGTACATTTGCCGGTGTTCAAACGATTGGCGACCGGACAACAATTGAAACAAGCAGTCAATTGTTGAAAAACGTTCAAAATAATTTAGACAGGATTTCTGCTAATCTGTTGGTGGCAAAGGAAAATGTAAAGGCAGCCCGTAATAATTTGGAAAATGCTAAAAAAGCAGTTGAATTAGAAGAGAAAAATCATCAACCCCTAGAACAACCGCTTTATACCACCATTTCAACAAGTTATGGTGATATCAAAATTACCAAGAAAAACAAGCCCAAACCATCACATGAAAGAGTTGCAAAAGAACAAAAGGATGCTCCCGTTAAAATGACGAGAGCGGAATATCGCCAAAAACTAAACGAACATAAATAGTATTAAAGAAGGACTTGCAAAACGATGAATGCAAGTCCTTTTTATAATGATATACAGTTAATTTATTAGTTTTCCTTTAGCAATCGCCAACTTGAATTGTCCATAGTCTGCTGTGACCTGATCGACATACTTTAAAGCCCAATTTGGTAAAAGAGTATCTAATATCTTTTGATGTTTTAAATAACCACGGATCATCGGTGCAGTAGGACTTTGGAAATGAGCCATCGCTAGCAAATAAGCACACGTTTGGCAGTAGAATTGGAAACTTTCAAAGTCAAGTTTATTAACATTAATTGATTCTTTCATATCCCGGAACTGGCGAATGTAATAACTACGACCGCCAAAAGTAGTGCTCCCTAAAAAGCGATCGGATGAGGATTGAAGAACCCGTTGTGCTGTTACAATTCTTTGACCAGCGATCCCTCCATTTCTAATCGCTTGCTGGACAGGAAGGGAAAGTAAGTTATAACGCAATGGCATCGCTTCTTTGACTTGTAGAACGATGTGACTATTATCATTGCCAGTAAGCATGATTAAGTAACATCGTGTTCCGAAACTGCCAACCCCGACACTGTAGCGGATAATATCAGAAATGTGAAAGTTTGCTAAGAGAACCCGAACATCTTGACGAACATTTTCGCGATATTTGTTATATCCTTTAACAATCTGTTGATAACGCACAGCGCTAAGATGACGTGCGCGTGGTGGATTATCCCGAAAAACAAGGTGCCCTTGATTATTGATAGTTGCCATTTTTTGGATTATTTCTTCTGAATTGCTACGCTGACTCTTTTTAAGAACCTTGTTAAGGACTGTTTGCATTTGCGTTGAAATATCACCAAAAGACTCAATCGCTTTTCCCATGTCTTCATAGGCAAATGAAAAATAAAACAGTTGGGAAAGACTCATCTTATTGGCGCTTTTGATAGTATGGCGGTAGGTCTTAGTGGTTAATTGAAGGAGGTGGTAAAGGTCATTGCGATCAAAACCGTTCTCTTCGCCCGCTAGTTCAGCACTAACTAATAACCGTTTCAAATCACTTTCCCAATTTCCAATTCGGGCTTCATCAAAGTCATTAAGGCCAAAGAGAAGCTTACGTTCAGGGGAGGCGTAAAAGCCAAAATTATTTACGTGAGCATCACCGCAGATAATGATAGGAAGATTACTTTGGGCCTGCCGCTTAAGGTCATGTTCCATTAATTCAGCCGTTCCACGGAAAAATGAAAAGCGACTGGCAATCATTCTTTGGTGGCGCAATGGAAGCAACTCGGGGATCATGTTGGCTTCAGTGATCTGAATTATTTTAACCGGGTCCCGATCAACTGGCGTGAAAGTTCCTAACATATCACTAGAAACTACTTTTTGCTGCCGTTTACCATTATTCTCCAATTCAGCTTTGGTTTTATTGATTTGAATTTTTCGTAAGTCAAAGATATCGAGATTTTGATTAATCAAAAGTTGCGCATCCTTTCAGAGACAATACTTATATCTTATTTTAAATCTTCTATTTTATTTGTAAATATGGTTTGATTAAGTTGATAAATAATGCTTTTCAAAATAAAATTAATATAAGCAAAATTATAGGAGGAGTTGATAGGGTGATTATTGCAGTGGAAAATTCACTTGCCCAACATTTGCATATTAATTCACAGGTGATTGCTCCATCTGATCTATTAGAGACAAATGTTTGGACAATTCGTGTTACTGGGGAGTTCATGATTATTATGAATAACTTAATGTCGTTACCAATTATTGTACGCTATCCTCAACGCTTTAATGACTCACGATCTTTTATTGCGGCATTTAAACGTGAATTCTTAAGTTTATTAGAAGTTTCGCCAATTCCTCATGCAAAAATTAGGATGATTCGTGACGCTCAGTTTAGCAAAGTAGTATTTACACGCCAAATTCAGCCAGAAACTCAACAGCAATTGCAGATGTATCAGAATCTTATGATGGGGCCTAATTCAATTATTGATTGGGAAAAAGACCCGACCAATGCTGAAATTGCACTTCAATTAGCGGAACAAACACGCATTACCAATAAGACAACGGACGAAGAATATGTTGTAATGGATATTTTTGAAGATTATTCAATTACGGACTTTAAGGTTGCTACTCATCCTAAGCTTAATGAACATAATCGTCGCTATCTTTATCGTTCGCTTTCAATAAATGATATTATGAATGCAACAGCGGTGGGAGAAAAGATTTTAGATGATTATCAAGGTTATTTAGAAAGTCGTGGAAAAAGCGAGAGTATCGTTAATCGGGATTTAGATTGTGCTGCAGATTATATCGGCTACTGTGAGGCACTCGGTGAATCTGTTCTTGATGATATTACCTTGGTCTATCACTATTTAATTAACTATGAAAAACTACATAATGATCGTCCGACTGATACCGGCTTTCATTCTAAAAGTGATGCCTTTCGCGAATTTGGGAAGTTTTTACGGGCAGAAGATCTTTTCTCTAGTGAAGACTACGATTTGTTTGTCCAAGCAATTAGTCAGGGAATAAAAGATCTCGGTTCTAAACAGCGGATGTACCACTTGCAACGTATAATTCGCGATATGCAACGGCAAGTAAGAAATCAACGCGAGCATGCAATCCAATATGTTAATAAACAATATACTATTTATGTTGAGCTTAGTGATTATCATCCTAAAATGTGGCGGCGATTTACCGTCAGCGGTGATACGCGACTGGACATGTTGTGCTTTGCAATTTTAGCGGCATTTAATGCAGACGGGCACCACTTATTTGAACTGCATCAGGGAAATACTCATTATCAGTTGCCGATTCTCGATAGTGGCTTTGGTCAATCAAAAGATATTACTCAAAGTTGGGTAGGCGATTGTAATCTTGATCATGAATATAGCCTAGTATATGACTTTGGCGATATGTGGAACTTTAAAATTAAATTTGAGGAAGTAAAACCTAAGCGACTTCCGGCTCATACCGGTCCCCAAATTATCAGCGGTTTTGGAAATGGAATCTTAGATGATATTGGAGGAGTAGAAGGGTTGACCCAAGCAGCAAAAGATGATCCAGCTATTAATAAGCCGTTAAACATTCCAAAATTTAAGGATCAATGGTCTCGTCAAATTGAAAAAATACGGCACTCTTATGAATAAAAAGCACTACAATAGAGAATGAAATATTTAATTAATCGAGGTCTTTAAGGATGGAAAAACGCGAAAATGCTATTCCGAAAACAATGAAGGCTTGGGCAGTCACAACTCCTGGGCCGATTGATGGTAAAAAATCACCAATCGAATTTACCGAAAAGCCCGTGCCAACTCCTAAACGGGGAGAAGTCCTTGTTAAGGTATTGACGTGTGGAGTATGTCATACAGACTTGCACGTGACTGAAGGAGACTTGCCGGTTCACCACGAACACGTTACTCCTGGTCATGAGATTGTTGGTAAAGTTGTCGGGTTTGGACCAGAAACACAACGATTTAAGCTTGGTGAGCGAATTGGGATTCCATGGTTTCGGCATGCTTGTGGCGTATGCAAGTTTTGCCGATCAGGTCATGAGAATCTCTGTCCCCACTCACTTTATACCGGTTGGGATCATGATGGTGGTTATGCAGAATACGTCACAGTTCCAGAAGGATTTGCATATCGACTTCCGGAAAAGTTTGATTCCCTAGAGGCAGCTCCCTTATTATGTGCAGGGATTATTGGTTATCGGGCCTTTGAACGTGCTAATGTTCCCGCTGGTGGCCGCCTAGGGCTATATGGCTTTGGTGGCTCAGCGCACATTACGGCCCAGATTGCACTTGCCCAGGGAATTGAAGTGCATGTCTTTACGCGTGGTGAGGATGCAAAGAAATTCGCTCTAGAATTGGGCTGTGCTTCTGTTCAAGGATCCTATGACCCCGCGCCAGTTCCTTTGGATTCGTCAATCATCTTTGCGCCAGTTGGTGATATGGTATTGCCGGCTTTAGCTAGTCTAGTTCCAGGTGGGACTTTGGCTTTAGCTGGTATTCATATGACTGATATTCCAACGATGAATTACCAAAAAGAAATATTCCACGAAAAGACATTAACGAGTGTTGAGAGCAATACCCGTCGTGATGGGGAAGAATTCTTAACATTAGCTGACCGTCTCAATATCCATCCTGAAGTACACGAATATCCACTAGCAAAGGCTGACGAAGCATTACGCTATGTTAAACACGGGGATATTAAGGGAGCTTGTGTATTACGTGTTAGCGAGGACTAATAATTGTCTTTTCCTTCTCATTCCTGCTAAGATGGTTAGAGAGGTTTAGAAGAGAAAAGAGTCATGTGGTAATAAGTCAAGATAAAATTATCACTGACAAACTTGTTTTGACCAGATTTTTGACGCACTTAAATAAGCCTTGATCCCAAGGTGTTTTAAAAGCTAAGCGTCGAGAATCAGTTTATCTTCCTATACCAATTACCTCTTTTCCTGATAGATTTGATGATTTTTGAGTAGGAAGAAAATCACCCTAATAAGTTTACGTGCGGTAAGGACGAGAGCGCGTTTTGATGGGGTATGCTTTACTTCTTGATATTTACGCCGATAATATTCACCAAAAACTGGATCTTGGATTCTAACTCTGTTGGCAGCTTCAACCAAATAGTATCTAAGATAAGCATTACCAGTTCTCTTGAGCGGAGTATTATCACTAGCGTAAGCTCCGGACTGCTTTTCTCGCCAGGAAAGCCCAGCATATTTAGCCAATTTAGCTTCATTATCAAATCGTTCGATTTGACCAATTTCAGCTAAAATACCAGCAGCGTATACTGGTCCAATTCCGGGAATGGAGCGCAAAATCTGTTCTTCATCAGTTACTTGAACTACTTTCTCAATTGCTTTGTCGAGGTCTTTAATCATCTTCTGAAAAGCTTTAATTTCCTCGGCATAAACGGAGAGAACTGTATCAACTGAATTAGCAATTACTTTGTCTAAACGATAAGAAGCACGAACTGCCTTTTGAATTATTTTCGCCAAGGCTTCAGGGTTCGCGAAGCGACCCCGGCCGTGTTCATTCAGATAATCGGCTAAATCAGTAATCGAAAGATTAAGTAAGTCATCAGTAGTCATATCTTCAGTTAGCAGACTCATCATCGTTGAACCAAAGATAGAAGTATTCAGTTCATCAGAAATTACTAATTTATTGAGCTTGTAGTATAGGTTCTCAATAAAGTGTTGCTTAGCCCGAGCTAAGCTTTGAACAAGCTCATATCGGGAACGCGTTAAGCGTTGCAGGGCAATGTAGTTCTCTTGACGAACAATCCCTACTGAATAGCGTCCAACACGTAGGAAGTCAGCAATGTAAAAAGCGTCGATTTGATCATTTTTATCTTCAGCGAAGACATCATGATAGCGCTTAGTTTTCTTAGGATCGATAACCACGGATTGTGTATTGAACTTTTTAAGGTCCGAGTCTTCTTGGAAAAACATTGCTGGGTGAAAGCTGTAAATGGAAGTGGCTTCCATGCCAATCACAACTTGGTCGAGATGATTTGAATTCGCCGTATCGATAATCATGTTTTTTAATTCTGTTGCGCCTTTCAAATCATTAACAAAGTTACCATGGAAAACAACTTCAGTTGTTTCTTCAGAAATCATTGAAGTTACTAAATCTTTTGAGCTAACGTCAATACCGACAAAAAGTTTCATTGGAATGGCCTCCTTTCATTAAAATTTACTGGTCTTAATCTGATCACTGCATGATAGCCCCTAATTACAATCACTAAAAACATCCTCGCAAGTATCAGTATTCATTGGTTAGAGAGTTAAAGCTGCACCTAATCCTACTCTGAATTAGTAAACTATCTAATCGATACAGCATGTGAGTTCGAAAATCAGTAGATTGGCTGGGCGGCAGACTTCATAAGTAGTTAAAAACTACAGGAGGTATTAACCTATACCAGTTGACCAAAGCCAATGATAATTAGAGGTTATCATGCGGTGACCAGAAAACAAGTTGTAATGTAGCAAAATCCGTAAGGATATATTTATAGAATACGAG
>NZ_JAJGVH010000063.1:0-64378 GCF_020785355.1 Limosilactobacillus reuteri
ATGGGTATACACTTTCTGGTATGGATGGAGATTCCATGCCAGATTTTTTTGTATAAAAAAGAGGCATTTGCTGTCCCCTCGTTATACAATCAATTCACCACAAAAATCATGAAAGAAGGTTAAACAAATGTCCCATAATGATTCTATCCTAAATATTCTTGGAATTAAAGATAAAAATATTAAAATTATTTCTGTTGAAGAAGCTGAACACAACAATGATTCTGTTAAAGAGTATATAACGCTAATAACAGCTACTCTTTCTTATCCGATTAATCGTTGTCGCAACTGTGGCTTTCCCACTGTTAATAAGGATGGCTTTCGCAAAACTCATGTACGACTGGCTAGTTTAAACGGGAGAAGATATGAATTAGAGCTTCGTAAACAACGCTATAAATGTAAATCATGTCATACTACGTTTGGTGCTATTACTAATTTAACCAAAGAAAATCAAACCCTATCCAGTGATCTCAAAAATCAAATCATGCTTTTGGCTCGTAAAGGACTATCCGGTCAGCTAATTGCTGAAATGTGTCACTGCTCTCCTAGTAGTGTTCGTCGAACAATTTTAGAGCGCATGGAACCACACTATCGTGTGGCTAAGTTGCCTAAGCATTTATGTTTTGACGAGTTTCGTTCAACTAAGTCTGTGATGTCCTTTATCTGTTGTGATGCTGAAACCCACCAAATTGTCACAAAGTTACAGGATCGTCTATCACCTACAATTATTGATTATTTTGAAAGTCGTTATTCAAAAGCCGAACGCGAATACGTTCAATCAGTTGTAATTGATTTAAATGCTCAATATCAAAGCTTTATCTATCGCCTTTTCCCTAATGCCAACATTATTATTGATCGCTTCCATCTTGTGCAATTAGCTGGTCGCGCTTTGGACAATTGTCGTATTTCTATCCTAAAACAACTCGATAAACAGAGCCGAGAATATAAAATTATGAAGTCACATTGGAAGCTATTCCATAAAAAAGCTGAAGATCTTCACCCTGAAGAAGTAGTTTTTCTTCGCGGCGTTAAGCAATATATGACTCGCCAAAATGCTGTGGATCTCATTACTAGTAAATTTTCTAAGTTCGCTGAAGTATACCAAACTTACCAAGATATCACGAAAGCCCTCAACGAGCGCAATAGTGAATTACTAGAGTCAACCATCTTAGACTACCAAAAAACCAATACAGAAATGGATACCGCTATCCAAACCCTTCGTCAAAACAGAAAATATGTCTTAAATAGTGCTAAGTTTGAATACTCTAATGGTCCTTTAGAAGGCATCAATCGCAAAATCAAAACTCTAAAACGAACTTGTTATGGTTTTGCCAATCAAAAATTTTTCTTTTTAAGAATCGATTGTATTTTTTCGTAAAAAAATACCCCCTACATTTTCGTAGGAAGTATTTTTAGTCAACCATACCAGTTGACAGATATCCTCTTTTATTAATGCAGCAAGTTGCTTGCGCCTCACATAATTGTTAAGTCATAGCAATTAACTCAACTTGTTGCATTATTACTGTCTGAACATAATTTTTAGTCTTCTTTGCGACGTTTCTTTCCTAATCCAACAAGACCAGTTAAACCAAGCGCAGCAAGTCCTAGGATTTCAGCACTATTAGCATCCTCATTACCAGTTTGTGGCAACTTCTTAGCTTCCGCCTTAGTAGTTGTAGCTGGTTGCTGAGCATTAATTTGCTTAGCAACAGTTGGTTGTGGAGCTGCAGGCTTTACAGAACCATTATTAGCTGGGCTTTCTGGTGTTTGTGGTGTTGGTGTTACTTCATCATTGCCTTCTTGACCGCCATTATCAACCGGAGTTTCTGGAGTTACTGGGGTTTCATTGCTTGGCGTATTATCTCCAGGAGTTGTTGGGGTAGTTGGCGTTTCTGGAGTAACAGGTGTGTTTCCACGATCGTATACAACTGGTGTATCAGTACCAGGATCAACTGGCGTTACAGTCTCACGTTCTGGAGTGTATCCCGGAATAGTTGGTACTGGTTCGTTTGGTACGACCTTAGTTGGATCTGTTGGGTCTGTTGGGTAAACCGGTTGGTCAGCACCTGGAATTGGTGTGCCATTCTTATCAACAGGGATAATGTGACCATTTGGTGCATAAGTAACAGTTTCGACAACATCCTTGTCCGGATCCGCTTGTGGAGCATTAACAACTGCCTTATCTGCATGGAAACCATCAATAACTGGTGTATTTGCACCCGTGTAACTACCATCAGTTGTCCATGGCGTCGTGCTAATTACCTTTCCAGTGACACTATCTACTGTAACTTCACGATGCCATTGAATTGTCTCAACACGATCAGCAGGAGTCTTATCTCCGGCACCAACGTAATGAACAGTAAAGGTTGTTGTCTTTTGAGTGGTGTAACTCTCTTCTCCGCTATCATGTGGATTTTCTGGAGTAACAATTGTTTCAGTATGTTTCAAATGAACAACGAAACTGTTTTCACCATTCGTAAAGGTTTCATTACCATCTTTAAAGTTATTAGATACTAATTCATAACCTTGACCTTCAAGCTCACTAATCTTATCTGCGGTAGTGTAAGTGATCTTATCGCCAACCTTACCACTAAAGTTATCAGTAGAGATTGTTTGACCGGTTGTATCGTCAACATATGTTACCTTACCTTGAACTGTAACTGGGGTAACCGGAGTATCAGGTGTGTAAACTACCGGTGTATCCTCTCCAGGATTAGTTGGTGTTACAGTTGGTACTTCTGGAGTGAATCCAGGAATACTTGGAACTGGTTCATCTGGTGTAACCTTGGCTGGATCGCTTGGATCAGTTGGGTATTGTGGAGTTGGGGCATCTGGAATTGGGTTTCCTGATGGATCAACTGGCACAATCTTACCGTTTGGCGTGTAGGTAACAACAACTGTGTAATCACTGTCGCCATGGTTAACTGTAACCTTAGCAACATTGTTACCATCGCCATCACGACTAACACTTGTTACATGGTAGCCATCAATTACCGGGGTATTTTGACCGCTTAAGTCGCCATTTCCATTCCAAGTAATTGGTGTTACCCATTTACCAGTAACGTTATCGATAACTCCAGTACCAGTAAAGTGTGCAGTTTGTTCAACTGAGTCATGAAGTTTATTACCGTTATTGTCAACGTAAGTGATTGTCCGTGTTACGTTCTTCGTTACTTGGTCAGAACCATCTGGGTATTGTGGACCAGTTGGATCATTAGGGTTAATTGGTTGACCTGGCTTACCTGGGTTTTCAGGTGTAATTGGTGTCGTTGTGTGTTCAACGTAAATTACAATGTTTTGATCGCCCTTCGTAATACCAGTTGGGATTGTTACATCTGGGTTAACAATCTTGTAACCCTTATTAGTAAGGGAAGTAAACGTACCAGTCTTGTCATAGCTGAATTCAGTACCGACGTTTTGACTACCACTCGTCTTACCGTATTCTGGTAAATCAGTATTATCAGTTATGTCATGAACAGTAATTGTGATTGAACCCTTGTCTTGCGTTGGTGTTGGCTTGGTGTAAGGTACCTTCGTGTCGCCAGTTGGTGTATCAGGCGTTACGTTTGGTACATTAGTTGTCCAGCCAGGAACAGTTGGCGTAGGTTCATTTGGCGTTACCTTCGTAGGATCAGTTGGGTCATTGTGGTAACTAGGTGTTGGAGCATCTGGAATTGGGTTTCCTGATGGGTCAACTGGAATGATCTTACCAATCTTGTGGTAAACAATGGTAATTTCCTTATTAGCATCCCCTGGAGTTGCCGTTTGACCTTCATAAGTCTTTTGTTCAGCAACGTAGCCATCAATTACTGGGGCATTGGCATTAGCGTACTTATGACTATCAGCATTCCAAGTACCCGTTTCACCAGACTTAGTAAATACAAACGTGTCATTAGTATTGTCATCTAATAACTTAGCATTATTGTTATCACCATCAACATAGTGAACAATTTGCTTACCAACAACTGTTTGATCAGCTGGTGTAGGAGTTGGTGTTACTGGGTTCTTAGCGTAGTTAATGGTAATTACAATGTTGCCATTAGTATGGTTGATTGTCTTACCAGCAACTGTACCTGTACTACTGTTAATGTCACTCAAGTCTTCGTTTGAAGCAGAGATGTTAGTAATGTGGTAACCCTCAGTTTGAGGTCCTGCTACTTCATCAAAGGAACCTTCATCAGCGTTGCCATCCTTAACTGTCCAAGTCATACCATTAGCATTGCCAGTGATCTTGCCGTCCTTATCAACAGTTACCCATTGACCAGTAACCTTATCAAGTACTCCATTAGCTACAAAAGTAAGACTCTTTTCAACTGATGGAATATTGAGGCCGTCACCAACGTAATTAATCGTCCGGGTAATGGTCTTAGTTAATTGTTCTGGCTGAGTACCATCTGGATACTTAGGACCATCTGGGTTATCTGGATTAATTGGTGTATTAGGTGTCTTTGGACCTGGTTGATCTGGATTTACCGGAACAGTATCGTGAACAAGGTCAACTTCGTAAGTAACTGTACCATTCGTGTAAGTTACCGTCCCTGTTGGATAACCATCATGTTCAAGTTTGTAACCTTGGTTAGTGTACTTAGCAATCGTATCCTTCGTGCTGTAATTTACATTTGAACCTTCATTACCAGTTGAAGTTGCCGTTTCAAGGGTCTTGCCCGTTGTCTTATCAACATAGTTAACAATTACGGTACCCTTTTGAACTGGCGTAGGTGTTACTGGCTTCTTAGCTAATGTAATTACTACTGAGCTATTTTGACTAGTTGGCGTAATCGTTTCACCAGCTACAACCCCATTATTCATATTAACATTAGCAGTGGTGTTGTTTTCACTCACTTTAACAATGTTGTATTGAGTTGTATCAATAGCTTTAGTTGCATCAAAGTCATGGTTTTCAGCGTTCCAAGTAATATGACCCGCACCAGTAATCTTACCATTTTCAACTGTTACTAATTGACCAGTTACAAGGTCGACCACACCGTTACCAGTAAAGGTAAATGTTTGATGAACCGGTGCCTCTGCTTGACTACCATCTTCGTAAACGTATGTTACATCACGCGTTACAGTGTTAGTCAATGTTTGTGGAACAAAGTTAGCCGGGATCTTGTGTGGATGTTCTGGATCATTTGGATTTGGAACTTCTTGCCCTGGCTTTCCTGGGTTTTCAGGAGTAATTGGCGTAGTTGCGTGAACAAGGTGAACTTCAAAGACGTTGCCATCCTTTGCGAAGGTTTCGTTACCATCATTAAAGTTGTTTGATACTAGGTCATAACCCTTGTTTGTGTAGTAAGCAATTCGATCAGCCGTCGTGTAGTTGATCTTGTCACCAACATTACCGCCAAAGGTTGCATTTTCAAGTTTTTGACCAGTAGTGTCATCGATGTAAGTAATTGAACCATTAGTGGTTACTGGAACTTCTGGGTTCTTAGTCAAAGTAATAACAATCGTACTATTTTGACTAGTTGGCGTTACTGTTTCACCAGCAACTGCCGTACCATCAACCTTAGCAGTAGTTCCATTTTCGCTAACGTTTGATACATAGTAACCGTCATGGTTAATTGCAGCTACATTAGCAAAGTCTTGTGAGTCATGGTTCCAAGTGATCTTACCACGTTGGTTAAGAATGTTACCATCTTTATCAACCGTGACAAGGTTACCAGTTACTAAGTCAATTGTTCCTTCACCAGTAAAGTTTACGGTTTGAACAACATCAGCATGTGCCTTTGTTCCGTCAGCGTATTGGTACTGAACAGTCCGTGTAATCGTCTTTTCAAGATCAGTCTTAGATAAGTTTGGATTACTTGGTGTTGGCGTTTGTGGATGTTGTGGATCAACAGGATCAGTTGGGTTAGCAGGATTTTCTGGCGTTACAGGACGCGTACCATGCTTAACATTAATTACTACCCGTTGATTGCCATCAGTGTATTCAGTTGGAATCGTTGGCAATTCACCATCAAGGACATAACCCTTGCTTTCAAGAGCTGGCAAGTCCTTAGCATTTGGATTGTAGTTAAAGGCTGTTCCTTGGTCTTCCTTTGTTTGAGGTTGACCATAACCTGGAATATCAACGTTATCTGTTGTGTCATGGTAGATAACTTCAATCGTCCCCTGCTTTACAGGTGTTGGCGGAGTTGCCTTCTTAGCCAATGTAATTACTATTGAGCTGTTTTGACTAGTTGGCGTAATTGTTTCACTTGCAACCACACCATTAGCACGATCAACGTTCGCAGTAGTATTTGTCTTACTGATACCAACAATTTGGTAATTAGTAGTATCAATTGACTTAGTGGCATCGAAGTTATGATCGTCAGTATCCCAACTTGTCTTTTCAGCACCAGTTACGCGGTCAGTTACTGTCTGACCATTGAAAGTAAAGCTTTGGTTAACCGGCGTATCTGCTTGACTACCATCTTCGTAAACGTATGTTACATCACGCGTTACGGTCTTAGTAACGTCCTTAGTAGTCGTATCGTGAGTTAAGTGAACTTCAAACTTGTTTTCACCATTCGTAAATGATTCATTACCATCCTTGAAGTTATTGGATACTAGCTTGTAACCGCGGCCTTCGTAATTAGCAATTCGGTCAGCCGTAGTGTAATTAATCTTTTGACCAACACTACCACCAAACGTTGCTTTTTCAAGTTGGCTACCAGTTGTGTCATCAATGTAAGTAATTGAACCATTAGCATCTACTGGAACTTCTGGTGTCTTAGCGTAAACAACTTTAATCGTTGAGCTTGCAGTATTGTGATTTACAGTTTGTGCAGTAACCGCACCATTGGCATCAACAGTAAATCCTGAAATACCATTGCCGCTCACAGAAATTACGTGGTAACCATCAGCAGTCTTCGCAGCAATTGCATCAAAGGTAGCGTCTGTATCTGGCGTCCAAGTCAATCCATCAGCAAGACCAGTAATCTTACCATTTTCAACATTTACCCACTTACCAGTTACATTATCTAAGTAACCAGAACCTTGGAACTTAGCTTCTTGGTGTTCAGGAGTTAATCCTGGCATTGCATTACCTTGTTCGTCAACATAAGTTACATCACGTGTAATTGTACGATCAAGGTATTCCTTAGTGTAACCATCCTTGTCATCTGGATGATCTGGGTTTACCGGAGTTACACCATGAACTAAGTTGATTACCCACTTTTGACTGATGCCATTCTTATCATCAGTGTTGTCGTAGTTACCAAAGTTAATTCCAGCGTAGTTAGTAGCGTTTAAGTTAGCACCGTTGTATGATGCACCATCCCAAACGTAACCCTTGTTCAATAAGTTTTGAACAAATTCTTGAGCACTGCCAAAGCTAATTGCATCGCCTTCAAGACCTGGTTGAGTGTAACTACCTAAGTCTTGTTCTTGACCAGGAGTTACATCGCGAATGATCAATTGAGCGTTTTGTTGCGTCTTAGGAGTTGGAACATCATCCTTAGCGTAAACAACATTAACTGTGTAATCAGAACCAGTGTGAGCAATCGTAGTTGAAGCTACATCATTGCCATTTGCATCCCGATCAACACTTACAACGTGGTAGCCCGGAATCTTAGGTGTAGTTACTCCATTAAATGTTTGATCTGCTGACCAAGTTAATGGAGTAGTCCATTGACCAGTTACCTTGTCAAGGACACCCTTTGCCGTGAAGTGTACTGGTTGTTGAACATCATTTGGTGTGTATTCACCAGCACCTTCATAATGAACAGTCCGCGTAATGTCCTTAGTAAGGTCAGTTTCGCTAGTACCATTTGGATACTTAGGTTGTTCATTTTGTGGACGTGGGTCGTTAGGGTTGATTGGTTGATCTGGAGTGCCTGGATTTTCTGGAGTTACTGGAACAGTATCGTGTACCAAGTGAACTTCAAAGTTGTTCTTAGAAGCATCCTTATTAAAGACTTCTTTACCATCAGTGAAGTTGTTAGATACTAACTTGTAACCCATGTTGATGTAACTGTTGATCTTATCTTGAGTAGTGTAATCAATATTAGCATCAACATTACCGGTAAGCGAATCAGTCTTCAAAGTGCTTCCTGTAGTGTCGTCAATGTAAGTTACCTTACCAGTTGTGGTATCTGGAGTTGGTGCGGCATCCTTAGCATACTTAACTGTTACAGTGTAGTCTGCACCAGTGTGGCTAATCTTAGCACTATCAACATTTTGGTTGTCGGTTGTATCCCGATCAACGCTTACAACATGGTAACCCGGAATCTTAGGTGTAGTTACGCCATTGAACGTTTGATCTGCTGACCAATCCAATGGTTTTGTCCATTCACCAGTTACCTTATCAAGTTCACCACGCGCTGTGAAGTGTACAGGTTGTTGAACATCATTTGGTGTGTATTGATCTGCACCTTCGTAATGAACAGTCCGTGTAATAGTCTTATCAATTGAAGCCTTGTCCGTTCCTGATGGGTACTTAGGACCATCTGGGTCGCTAGGATTAATTGGCTTATCTGGCGTACCTGGGTTATCTGGAGTTACTGGAACTGTACCATGCTTGACGTGGATAGTTACAGTAGTTGTTCCCTTAACAATTGATGAAGGAATATTGCCGTCAGTTGATACATAAACGTAACCCTTGTTTTCAAGGTTAGTTAAATCAGTACTTGGGTTGTAAGTTACTTGAGTACCAACATCTTGAGTACCAGTATCAGTACCTACACCAGTCAAGTCCTTGTTATCAGTATCATCATGGAACTTAACGATTAAGTTACCTTGTTCAGCTACAATTGGGTTGTATTGAACTACAACATTGATGTTGTCGCTCGCATGAGTAATGCCAGTGTAACTCTTAACGTTTCCGTTGCCGTCATTAGCACCGTCAGTTACAACTTGGGAAGTGTAACCATCGATGTGCTTAGTCGGAACTAAGTTAAAGCTACCTTCATCCTTAGTACCATCAGTAATCGTCCAAGTAATACCCTTAGCTTGGTCTGCTAATTCATTACCATTAGCATCAGTCCACTTACCAGTTACCTTGTCTAAGTAACCTGTCCCTTGGAAGTGAAGCGTATCAGTTACTGGACTTGGTGTTTGATCACCAGCACCTTCGTAAGTAACAGTCCGTGTTACATCCTTAGTTAAGCTGGTTTGATCAGTGCCAGATGGGTACTTAGGGCCATCTGGATTATCAGGGTTAATTGGTTGGTCTGGTGTACCTGGGGTTGTTGGCGTTACTGGTTGAATGCCATGCTTAAATGTTACGTAGAAAGTTTGAGTATTGCCCTTCACATTGTCAAAGCTTGGCTTAGTACCATTTGCATCAAAGCCATTTGATACTAATACATAACCTTGTTTTTCATATTCAGCAATCTTGTCGGCAGTACTGTAGTTAATTGCATCTCCCGCTTGACCAGTTAATTGATCACTTTGTCCTAAATCAACAGGATGAGCTGGGTCATTTACGTCTTGGTAAACAACTAATGCATTTTGTTGTTCAGGAGTTGGAGCATCCTTCGTGTAAACAACATTTACTACTTGGTTAACACCGCGTTCTGGAGTAGCAAATTTTACAGTCTTAGTCCCTGGAGTGTAACCTGCTACTGCTGGTGAATCAACATCAGTAAAGGCACTCTTATCAGCAGACCAAGTACCATCATTTACAATTGCACCAGTTACTTGATCAACAGTGTTAGTCCGCGTCCAGTTAATAGTTTGAGTTGCACTATCGTCTGGAGCCTTGGTACCGTCTGCCATGATGTAGTGAACATGAGCAGTCGTAGTGGCGGTTTCAGTCTTGTTACCAGTTGCGTGTTTCAAGTAAATCTTGAAGCTTTGGTTAGATTGAGAATCGTTATCAAAGCTTGGGTAAGTGAAGCCATTTTGAGCATCTCCACTCATACCTTGACCTTCAGATTTTTCAAATGTGTAACCATGGTTCAAGTAGTTTTGTAGTTGCGTATTTGAACCATCAAAACTAATTTGCTTACCTGATTCGCCACCAGCGGAGTAAGTAGCTAATACTCGTTGGTTTTGTGGATCATTATCATCAATGATTTGTAAGTCCGCAGCTTGAGCAGAACGGTTGTAAACAACAGTTACGCGTTGATTTACATTACGTTCTGGAGCGTTAAACTGAACATTTTCAAGACTTGGCGTGTAACCATCTTTAGAAAGGTCTGGAGATGTTACATCAGTAAATGCGTTCTTGTCCGCTTGCCAAGTACCTTCCTTTACAGTAGCACCAGTTACCTTATCAATGGTATTGGTGCGAGTGTAAGTAACAGTTTGAAGATCACTATCTTTAGGAGCTTGTACCCCATTATCCGCAACAACATAGTGAACTTGAGCAGTTGCTGTAGCAGTTTCAGTCTTGTCTTCAGTATCGTGAATCAAGTAAATCTTGAAGTCTTGAGCAGTGTTACCGTAAGTTGGATAAGTGTAACCACTTTGAGCATCCCCACTAAGGTTACCAGCAGTCTTTTGAACCTTGTAACCTTGACTCAAGTAGCTTTGAAGGATTTCATTTGAGTTAGCGAAGTTAATTTGATCTTCACTCTTACCTTCATTACTAAATGAAGCTAATTGCTTAGGTGAGTTAGCGTTATTGTTATCAATGATTTCAAGGGTTGCCTTTTGAGTAACTTCAGGTGTCTTGTTCTTAGTGTAAGTGACAGTGACATCGTTAACCTTTTGACCTGGGTAAACAGTTACGCCCCCAACAGTTGAAATATCAACCTTGTCATAACCTACTTCACTAGGTGTCTTAGAAGCTACAGAATCCATGTTTTGGGTTGTTGGCGTCCAAGCACGATCCTTATCAGTAGTAGTTACATTAGTAGTGCCATCAGTACTGTAGCCTAAGATTTGACCAGTTACCTTATCGATTACGGCATTACGTTCAAAGGAAACAGTTTGAGTGTAAGTGCTCTTACCGTCTGGAGCCCCATTTACTGGCGTAGTAGTGCCATCTTCATTTACACCAACATAGTTAATATGACGAGTTACTTCAGTAGTTAAAGCTTCCTTAGTCAAACCATCTGGGTAAACAGCTGGGTTATTCCGTGGATCATTAGGATTAATGTTGCCACCAGGGTTATGTGGAGTCTTTGGCGTAATCACTTCAGTTTGGTGACCGTAGTAAACATTAACCACTGTATCCTTAGTATTTGCATCAACAGTTACTTGATCAGCCTGTGCTAAATCAGGAGTAGTGTAACCTGCATTTGAAAGATCTGGTGAAGTTACTTGAGCCCAGTCACCAGTGTTCCAACCATCAGCAGTAGCAGCCTTAGTAAAGGTCTTACCGTCAGCACTAACAGTTCCATAACCCATGTCTTGACCAGTTGATGATACAACGTGCGTCCGTGATAATGTCACGTTTTGAGTTGTTGGATTACCAGCAATCAAGTTAGCTGGAATCTTTTCACCAGTTACCCGGTCATAGTAGTTAATCGTCCGCGTTACAGTCTTAGTCTCAGTAGTACCAGTGTAAGTTGGTGCATCTGGAGTCTTAGGATTATAAGTAACGACAGTTGTTGGGTTTTGATTTGGATCTGGAGTCGGTGCTGGAACATTAGTCTTGTCTGGAGTGTATCCATCAAGGTTTGGTGTAGGCACATCGGTGTAGTTATCTGGAGTAGTCCAGTTACCAGTTGGCGTAGTTACCCCTGTGACCTTATCCTTAGTTCCTGGCCGAGTCCACGTAATTGTTTGCGTGTTATCGGATGGTGGGTTAGTCTTACCATCTGAAACAACATAATGAACAGTTGAGGTAGTAGTCTTCTTGTCCGTTACGTTTTCAGTATCGTGAACTAAGTACAACTTAAAGTGTTGGTCACTAGCACTGTTGTTATCAAAGTTGCTGAAATTAATTTGATCATATGAAGTTGGGTTAGAAGTTTGGTTTTGATCATTTACAAAACTGTCAATCTTGTAACCCTTAGCAATTAAGTCCGCAACGTAATTTGCAGAACCACTAAATGAAATTTGGGTACCAGTCTTACCACTATTATCGAAGCTGTTAAGTTGCTTGTTGTTATCAGTCTTGTCGTAAATAACTAAGTCAGCCTTTTGCGCAACTTCTGAGTTTGGATTGTAGACAACAGTTACTACTTGATCACGATTTGGTTGTGGAGTAGTAAAGTTAGCAACCGCTTGATCTGGAGTGTAGTTCGTAAGCGTAGGCGAAGTTACACTAGTAAAGCCGTTCTTGTCTGGAGTCCAAGTTCCTTCAGTAGTTGCACCAGTAACTTTGTCAGTAGTGTTAGTACGAGTCCAATTGATTGTTTGAACTGGACTATCAGCTGGGGCAGCTGGCTTATTAGCTTCATTACCAGCAACAACATAGTGAACGTGAGCATTAGTTGTTGCACTTTCAGTCTTAGTATCAGTTCCGTGAACTAAGTAAATGTTAAAGCTTTGAACATTGCCATCAACACTATCAAAGTTTCCAAAGGTAATGTTTGAGGCAGTACCAATTGAATTACCATTGGCATCAGTTGCACTATCAAATACGTAGCCTGAATTTAAGTAAGCTTGAAGGGTTTGTGGTTCACCGTCAAAGCTGATTGCACTACCCTTTGTACCATTGTTATTTTCAAAAGCAGATAATTGCTTATTGTTTTCAGTCTTATCGTAAATAGTAACCTTAGCTTTTTGTGGAGTATCAGGAGTCTTAGCATCTGGAGTATAAACAATCGTTACATCAATATCACCAGAAGTTGGATTTACCGTAACGGCATTCGCACTACCATCAGCGTTAGCATTTACGTTACCAGTAATGTGGTAGCCAGCTACTTGTTGACCAGCAACTTGCGCTAAAGTACCAGTTGATGGAGTCCAAACAGTATCACCAGTCTTGCCAGTTACCAAGTCCTTAGTAGCAGTTCCAGTAAAGGTTACTTTTTGGTCTGCTTGAGGAGTCAAGTGGCTTTCTGGCGTAGTGCCATCAGTAAAGATGTAGTGGAAACGACGGGTTACATCTTGGTTAGTTGTAACTTGTTGCGTTTGGTGACCGTAGTAAACGTTGTAAACAAGATCTTGAGTAGTTGGAGTTACTTCATGAGCTGCTACAACATTTGCACTAGTTCCATCTTGGAATTCAGGAGCAGTGTAGTTGAATGCTGAAAGGTCCGCAGACTTCTTAGCAGCAAATTCATCAGTAGTCAAGCCTTCAGCAGTGTGCCAATCTTGAGTTCTAAATGATTTACCATCGCTGCCAACAGTACCGTAACCGACAACCTTACCATTTTGATCCAATACTTGCGTCCGCGTGAAAGTTACGGAATCAGTAATTGGGTTTTGGGCAATTAAGCTTGAAGGAATCCGTGCACCAGTTACCTTGTCGTAGTAGTTAATAGTACGTTGGATAGTCTTAGATTCTTCAACACCTTGGTGGTAAGTAGTAGTTTGAGCTGGGTTCTTAAAGTGAACAACGAATGCTTGGTTCGTGTTGTCATCATTGTCATAAACTGGGAAGCCAACACTAGTGAAACTACCACTAGCTGCACCATTAGTTACACCATTACCAGTTGTACCGTTATAAATGTAACCTTGTCTAAGCAAGTTAGCAACAGTAGTACTTGCATTGTTAAAGGTAATTTGTGAACCTGCATCTCCACTAGCATTTTGTTGTGCGCTCAAGCTTGCGCCAGTATCATCGTTAACAAAAGTAATGTTAGCGTTTTGCGTATTAACAACCGGAGTAGCAGCCTTGTAAAGGAAGATAATATCCCGATTACCTGGGCGAGTTCCGTTGTAGAAGGCACCTCCACCAGTATCACTATCACCAGCACCCATCACTGTTTGGCCTGGTGCAACATCAGCTTGACTTAATCCGGTATTCAAGTTACCTCTATTAGAACCGGCATCAAAAGTATAAGTGTTCAAGTCAATGGTACCATCAGTTTTAGTTTGTAATCTGATAAAAGCACGGGTGTTTTGATAATTAGTAATTGAAGCTCTGATATTACCAATGCGGCCATCCCCTAAGATTCCCTTAAGAGGTGTTGAAAGCAAGTCACCAACAGTAATCGGAACACCATTATTAGTAATTCGTGTACCGTCATTATCAGTTAATTGCTTATTTGAAATATCAGCAAAGTTGCTTGAATCATAAAGGCCATCTGCATTTCTATCAACTAATCGGTAAGTCTTGCCATCTTTAGTAATCGTTTTTAATTCATTACCAGTGGAATCATAACTTGAGCCATTGTAAGCTTCATCACTGATCTTATGGCTAAGAACATTACCAGTTTCAGCATCAACATACCAAATATTTTGCGTAACTTTATCTGGGATGTTGGAACCGGCACTGTTCCAAGTACTACCTGGAATAACACTATCAGTGATTGGCCGACCTTGGTCCCAAGTAACAGTGATTCGATGAGCGTCATCGGTCACAAAGGCACCGGTACCATTATCTACTGGAGAATTACTATTACCGGCTGTAATATCAATTCGACCAATCTTCAACTTACCAATTCCGGCAAAGTTTACCGAGTTTGTTTGGTTAAGAGACCAATTATAAGTTCCACCCTTATATGTTGAGTTGCTTGCCACGCCGGCAGTAGTAAAGGTCCCTTGCAAAGTTGGTCTATTTCTTACCACACTACCATTTGCATTAGTCTGAGTATCTCTGGTCATTTGATAAACAAGTTGGGCACTACCATTTCGAACATTGTAGAACCGAATATTGTTACCAATGTTGTTGCGATCAGTTGTAACGACAATCTTTTGACCAGTGCCTACTACTTCATAAGCTTGGAAGGCATATTGATCAGTTGGAATAGCAGCAAAATATTGTTGATATGCTGGGTTTTCAGTGAGATTGAAGTTTGGAGTGTAGGAATCTATATCTACAGGAGTAGCACTATTCGTTGCCACCAATGACGTTCCTAACAAGCGGGCCATATCGGTATCATTTAGCGCAAAACTACGTGGGCTAAATGTTTGCGTAGCTGTTGATGCGTCTTGCGTATCAGCAACAGTACTTTCTGGAGCTGCACTTGTTTCAACAGCAGTTTGTGATGCAGCAGATTGTTGACTGACAGCACTTGTGCTAGTTGGTTGCGCTACTGAGGCCGCTGAAGTTGCGACACTGTTTGCTGAATTTGCAACAGCAGCACTAGTTGAACTTACAGCTGCACTTTCAACAGTATTATTCTGTGCTGTTTGACTAGCTACTGCAGCACTAACGGCAGCTTCATATTCATTTGCAGCTGGGGTTTGTACATCTCCAGCCGGATTTTGTGAAGTTGCAGTTGCACCACTCGCTTGATTAGCAGCAGTTGCTTCTTTTAACGTTTGATTATTAGCAGAATTTAGAACTAAATTGTGGTCAGTTTGTTCTGAACCATCACCATTATTAGCATTTGTGTCTGCGCTAGCATCAGTTGTATCAGCTGATACACCATTTGCAAAAGAAATACCCAAAAGAACTGAGGCTACACCAACAGATAACTTCTTAATGGTGAACCGTTGTTTTTTAGGTTCATACTTCTTAAATTGTTCCTGATGATTATTCCGTGATAACATCAACTTTTCCCCCTTAATATTTTTTTATAGCGCCAGCAATAAATATAATAAATGACTGTAATAATTGTTTGCTTACTTTTTCTATATTACTTGTTTTGCTTTAAAACACAACTATTCTTTTGTCGATTTTCAAAAACCAAAAATCGCATTTTTCATTATCAGTTGATAGAGGCTTTATATAACGGCATTTTTAAGTATTTTTAAAGTCAGAAAAAATGTTTAAGTTTTTTTAACAAATGAAACTTTTGTCATTTGTTAATCGTTAAGCATTTTGCTTTTGCTATATCACTCGATAAAGACTCGAAAATCTTTTCCTTCTAATAGTGATCAAGCTTTTTCATATTAATAAATAATTTCTTTTCTTAATTGTTTGATCAAAATATAAACAAGCTCCCCACATTTAGAATTTCTAAATAGTGGAGAGCTTATTTTTCTTATTACATTAAAATGTTATTTCTCACGTTTCTTCTTCAAACCAGTTAAACCAAGGATACTTGCCAGAGCAGCAAATGCGAAGCCTAATATAGAACTACTATTTTGATCATTACCAGTTTGCGGAAGAATATTAGCTTTTGACTTTTCTTTTGATGAAGTCTGAGTTAATTGGTGTGAGATAAAATGTTGATTTGGAACCTGTTGCTTTTCTTGTTCAACCGGTTCAGTTGGCAATTGATTACCAGACATTACCTTATTACCATTATTTGTTGGTGCTATTGGTTTAGCCGGTACTGATGGTTCAGTTGGTTGTGCCGGTTGATCAGGATTAGTCGGTGTCGTTGGCTGATCAGGTGTAATTGGCGTTACTGGCTTATCAGGTTCTACTGGTTGATTATTCTTAGTGTATTCAATCTCAATACTCTGATTTTCGTCACTAGGAATAACCATTTCAGCTGGAATAGAGACCTGACTAGCGGTATAGCCATTAATTTCTGGAGCCGTATATGCTGGCCACTCATCATTACCATCAACTTGCCAGCCACTATAGGTTACCTTGCCAGTAACCGCGTCAAATGTTGCCGTCCTGGTAAATTTAACAGTCTGTGTAATTATCTGGCGTTGTCCATCCGGCAGCTTAACAGTAATAGTCCGCGTTACCTCTTTGGTTAGGGATTCCATCTTCTCGTAAGTTGTTGATGGATTACCAGGAACTTTTCCTGTTGGGGCTTCTTCTCCCGGCTTTACAATGATCGTTTGATGTTTGATCAAAACGACAACATTTGGAATTCCAGCAGGAGTAGCCATGACTGTTGCTGGAATTGATTGGCCGGGGACAAGTTCCCAACCAGCTGGCACAGTTAAGTTGACCGCAATCTTCTCACCTGTTTTACCTTGGAGAACAGTTTGACTAATATCACTACCATTTTCGTCGCGGTAAATGATAAATCCGGTCTGTTCATTAGGAATGTAGTTAATTTCGACAATACTGTCATCACTAGCTGCTGTGACATTCACCTTAGGAACAATACTCATATTTGTCGTGTACCCTGGTACGGTTGTAGGAGTAAAGGCCGCAAGTTTACCATGATCCCATTTAATGTCAGTAACTTCGCCAGTGACTAAATTCTTAGTCCCAGTTCCGGTTAAGACAACTGTTTGCACGGTTTGTTTATCACCACTTGGCAGGTGCTCAACGATTGTCCGCGTTACCTTCTTATGCTCTTGAACCGGCGCAGTAATTGGCTCAATCACAATCACGGTTGTCCCACCAGTAATCTTCACGGACTGCGGAAGTTCACCAGTTGGTTGCCAATTAGTCGGAACTTCTGGCTTGAAGGAAACATCACTATTTTCTTTGCCAGTAACAGTCTGTGTATGGATTACTTGACCATTGGCATCTTGGTAACTAATAATCTCTTGGCCTTCTTGTGGTTCCGGAATCTTATTGTACGTGATGTCGACCGTTTCATTTGACGTCTCAGGATTTACCGTCATTGCTGGAACAATCTTTTGACTAGGGACATAGCCCGTAACAGTTGTAGGTTGGTAACTAGCCCATTGCGCAGTGCCTTGCGAAAGCCATTCAGTGTACTTAATTTCACCTGTTACTTCATCAAAGATCGCTGTCCGGGTAAATGTAACTTTTTGTGGAATCGAGTCTTCCTTGCCACTTGGGTATTTAACATTGATTGTCCGTGTTGGCGTAACCGTTAGTTGTTCCATTAGCGGGTAATTCTTGGATGGATCACCTGGAACTTTACCAGTTGGAATGTCAGTCGAAGGAGTTTCTGGAGTAACAACAACCGTCTTATGCTCAACCTTAACTATTACCGTTGGAATTCCTTCCGCTGTAGCAGTAACAGTCTTTGGAATTTCTTGGCCTGGAACTAGTTGCCAGCCAGCTGGAACTTCTGGAGTAATAGTTATAGTTTCGCCAGTCTTTCCGCTAAGTGGTGTTGTCCCAATTTCATTACCCGCTTTGTCTTGGTAGGAAATAATCCCACTTTGCTCATTAGCGGTGTAAGTGATGTTGACTGTTGTATTATCAGTTTCTTGATTTACATCTTCTTCAGCTACTTGAGCTGGATTTGCCGTGTATCCAGGAATTGTTTCTGGCGTGTATGCATCCCATTTACTACTCTTACTATTCAATGTCCAATCACTGTAAGTTATCTCACCAGTTACTTCGTCAAATGTTGCAGTTCTAATAAATTCAACACTTTGAGTGATTGTTTGCTTAGAACCATCAGGCTTAGTTACAACAATTGTACGAGTTGGAGTCTTTACAAGATCGTCCATCTTCTCGTAAGTCTTATTTGGATCACCAGGTACTTTACCATTTGGAATATCTTCCGTAGGGGTATCTGGAGTTACAATAATTTTCTTGTGCTCAACCTTAACTATTACCGTTGGAATCCCTTCCGCTGTTGCAGTGACAGTCTTTGGAATATCTTGACCGGGAACTAGTTGCCAACCAGCGGGGATGTCTGGGGTAATCGCTACTGTTTCACCAGTCTTTCCGCTAAGTGGTGTTGTTCTAATTTCCTTACCATCTGCATCTTGATATGAAATCTTACCGCTTTGTTCATTAGCGGTGTAAGTGATGTTGACTGTCTCATCTTGTTGACCGTTCTTCACTTCAACAGCTGGAACGACACTTTCACTTACCGTATAACCAGGAATATTTTCTGGAGTGTATGCATCCCATTTAGCTGTTGACCATTCTCCATAAGTTACTTCACCTGTGACATCATCATAAGTTGCGTCACGATAAAGCTTAGCGGTTTGAACTTCTGTACTCTTCGTTCCATCTGGGTTAGTTACAATAATCGTTCTAGTAATGGTTTGGTTCAAGTCACTTGCATGAGCCCCTTCAATTACTTTACCGGTTGGCGTCTTTTCACCGTCTGGAACTGGATTAGTATGATCAACATTGATTATGCCATGCTTAATCTTAATGACTACCGTTGGAATCCCTTCCGCTGTAGCAGTGACAGTCTTTGGAATTTCTTGGCCTGGAACTAATTGCCAGCCAGCTGGGATTTCTGGGGTGACAGTTATGGTTTCGCCAGTCTTGCCAGAGATTGATGTAGCGCCAATTGCATTGCCATCTGTATCTTGGTAGGAAATCTTACCAGTTTGTTCATTAGCCGTGTAAGTGATGTTGACTGTCTCATCTTGTTGACCGTTCTTCACTTCAACAGCTGGCACGACACTTTCACTTACCGTGTAACCAGGAATATTTTCTGGAGTGTATGCATCCCATTTAGCTATTGACCATTCACCATAAGTTACTTCACCGGTGACATTATCGTAAGTAGCGTCACGGTAAATCTTACCTTCTTGAGTGATCGTCTGCTTAGTTCCATCTGGGTTAGTTACAACAATCGTTCTAGTAATCGTCTGGTTCAAATCATTTTCATGTGCGCCATCAATTACTTCACCGGTTACCGTCTTTTCACCGTCTGGAACTGGGTTTGTATGATCAACATTGGTTATGCCATGCTTAATCTTGATAGTAGTAATTCCATTTTCAAGCGTAATTTCACTTGGCACACTGCTTGGATCACTTGCTATCCAACCAGCAGGGAATTGAGGAATAAATGGTAGCTTAGTTCCCTTAATGTGACCGCTAATATTAGTTGAACTAATTACTTTGTTATCAGCATCCACATAGTTAATAGTTTGGCTACTATTTTCCAAAGTAAATATTGCTGTTGAACTAAAGGCAATATCGTAATTTGGATTTGCTTGACGAATCTTATTAATCGCATCTTCGCTGAGTTCAACGTTATAAGTTCCAGCTTCAGTTAACTGACTTGCCTTAACTTTTTGACCATCTTTTGTAGCAACGACAAAATCATCTGCTGTTAATTTAGGAATAGTCAGATCTTGATCATTGTTAGTTTTTACACTGTCTTGATAATTATTAGAATCAATCGCTAAGTCTTTAGTAGTTTGAGAACCACTTATTGAAACATCAGCATTAGCCTTATTGATTACATAAGTGTACTCACCACTAATTGCGCCAGTAGCAAAACTATAGTTAGGGTTGGCTGCCTGAATCTTAGCGATCGAACTATCCTTAAGCTTTAAGTAGTAAGTGCCGGCATTAGTTGGTAAGCCAGTCATTTCAGTGTAAGTACCGTCTGCGTTCTTGGTGTACCAAGCGTAGTCATCAGCGGTTAAATTAGAAAGATCTAAACTCTGACCATCAACTAAGTCCCTTGACGTCCAAGTAATTGAATCAAGAACGTCACTAACTGAAGTTCTTTGACCGTTGTAGACCTTATTGCCATTTCCACCTAAAGTATCAGTAGCTGCTTTTTGATTAATTGTGTATTTAATCGTGCCATTGGCAGTATTAAAGCTGTAGTTAGGGTTGTCAGCTTGTAATGTTTGGAGAGCAGTAGACTTCAAACGAGCTTCATAAGTACCAGCATTAGTTGGAACCACATCAAGCTTATTACCTTGTGCATCATACCAATCAAAGTCACTAGCAGTAATACCTTTCATTGATAATTGGTTATCAGTCACAAGATCATTAGCGTTAATCGTTAAGTCTTTTACATCTAAACTAGCAGGCTGACCATCGTAAGTCTTTGCTTGATCCTTGCCAGAGATAGTGACATCAGTAATTGACTTAGGAACGATTTCAAAAGTAGCTGAACCAGTTAAACTGTCTGCACTAATTTTTACATTCCCTGAACCAGCATATTGATCAATGGCAGCCTGCAAATGAGCTAAACCATCTGCTGTTAATTCAATAGTGTAAGTACCTACATTAGTTGGTGCCTCACCATTAGTCCAAATGTAATCACCATCTTGCAAGTGATAAATGCTATTTTCAGTGCTGCCAGGGAAGGTCAAGTTAACAATAATGTCACCACCATTGTTAATTTCAGCGGTAGTTACTACTGAGCCATTAAATATCATTTGGTTAGAACCTGACAAGCTTGCACTAGCATCAGTAGCTGCATTAATCGTGTAAGTTGCATTGGTATTAAATGTCCACTTGTAGTTATCGCCATTGTTGCCAGTTAAACTCTTCAACTTAGCTTGACCAGCTGGTGATAATTCAACCGTATAACTACCCGCATTAATAGGATCACCATTAACAAACTGCAAGTCCTCAGCAGTTAACTGAATCGTTTGTGCAGTACCGTCTGGAGCATAAACCGTGGCTGAATAAGTCAAATTATACTTACCAGTATTCAAATCACTTGGCGTAGTAGTTTTCCCGTCATAGGTCTTACTATCGCTACCGTCTAAGCTAATCGTGACTTCGCCTTGGCTCACGTTAAAGGTGCCATAAGTAGTTACATCACCAGCAGCTTGTGGATAGGCATAGTTAGTACCCAAAGCAGTCTTGATATTATCCAGACCTTGAGATGATAAGACAACTTGGTAACTACCAACATTACCTGGTGTTTGACTAAAAATTAAATCGCCATCTTTAGCTTGGTAGTTTAAAGTCCCGTTTTCAGTCTTTACAGTTATGGTATAGCCTTGCGGGTTCTTCTTAATAGCACTTAACCAATCATTGGAACCATAAGTTACGTTTTGCTCATTTCCACCGACAGCAATTGTCACTGGCATCTGGTCAACAAAGAAGTTAGCCCGTGCTTCAGAAGCTTGCGTCCAATTATAGTTAGTTGAGCCAGTTAAATCTTGAAGCTTCTTCAACCCTTGAGCAGATAATTTCACTTGATAAGTACCAACATTGCCCGGAGTAGTTACAAACTCTAAATCGCCTGTTTCAAGCTTCAAATCTGTATAAATTGGCTCATGTTCATTGTCAGTTGTCGCATTCTTAACCGGTGCAGTAATGGTAATAGTGTAGCCATTATCGTCACCATATTGAATCGTCGAATTTTCACCATATTTAATATGTTCTGCGCCATTAATCGTAACGGTAGTATCAGCAGGTGTAATGACATACGTAGCTGGTTCATGCTTGCCATCAACAGTAGTCGCATCAGATGATCCACTTCTAGCAGGACTATTAGTCCCACTAACAGCGTCCCAATCATAATCTGGAAAAGCTGCCTGTAGTCTTTGTAACAATTGATCAGCAATCTTAACTTGATAAGTGCCGACATTGACTGGCATTTGACCATTAGTAAAGCCATTAATGTAGACATCCCCAGACTTCAAACCACCAATTACTTGGATAATTTCAGCATCAGTTGGCACAGGAACACTGCTATTCCAATTAGTTAGTTCAATATGGTAAGCACTTGGATCGAGGGCTAAATCAGTACCGTAAGTGGTCGTTTGATTACCGCTTAAAGTAACTTGCGCCTTGCGAGCATAGATCAAGAAATTACCAGTAGTTCCACCTAAACTAATGTCATAATTGCTTGCACCGGTTAAGGCCTTAATCTTATTAAGTGCAGCATTAGTTAGACGAACGTAGTAAGCTGGGTCACCGGTTTTATCGTTTTCTTGCGCGTTAGCATGGCTGACTGGATTACCAGCGCTATCGACAACTTCTAAATCTTCTGGCGTTAAAGTGAAGCCGCCTAATCCAATCGGTTCATCAGTTGAGTTACCCCACACTAGTTTAATATCACCATTATCAAGCTGTGTTTGGGTAATGGCTGCATTTTGACCGTTATAAACTTCTGATGCCGTTCCAGTTACGCCAATAACTAGACTTGCTGGATAAATTTGATAAGTAATGTGACCTGAAATGGTACTATTTCCATCCTTAACAAATGTATAGTTAGGGTTAGCCGCTGCAAAGGCTGAGTTACCCTTTTCATTTAATTGCAAGTAGTAATAACCCGCATTAGTTGGAGCACTAATCTGATTGCCATCTTGATCAACCCATTCAAAGTCATCGGCAGTTAAGTTTGGAATAGTTAAACCTTGAACATTATTGAAGCCAAAGTTTTTCTTGGTTTCTTCATTAGTTGGATCAAAACTTACTGCGTGGCCATTGTATTCACTCTTTTCATTACCATCTAACTGAACGTCTGGTGAGATAGCTTGGGCAATTTGGAAAGTAGCACTGCCAGTATTGTCCTTAGACAAGATAACATTGCCTTTCCCAACAGCCTCATCAATTGCAGCTTGAATTTTATCAAGGCCAGCACTAGATAGAGTCAAACTATAGTTACCAGCATTAACAGGGGCTTTACCATCTTGAGTATTCCAAGTGTAGTCACCATCTTCAAGAATAAAGCTAGATGGCAAGTTAACAATGTTATTACCACTAATAGCTACTTTGATCGTTGAACCATCCGTATACAAATCAGCTGTTGTTACTGAATTGCCATTGTAAACCATTGAATTATGACCGCTAAGTTGAGTGTTAGCACTAGCAGCTGTAATAGTGTAAGTTCCCGTTCCAGCCGAAGCACTAGCAGGCCAAGTTACGTTATCACTGTTAATTGCCTTGATATGGTCCCAACCAGCTTGTGACAAGCGAACTTCATGTTTTCCAACATTAACCGGAACAGTGGTAGTCCACGTACCATCGACATTAAATTCAATATCACCAGCCACTAAGTTATAAGTTGGATTATTTGGTTCATTCAGCTTAATTGAGAAGCCGTTTAAGTAATTACTATTAGGAGTGCCAGTGTAAGTGGATGAAGGATTGCCACTAAATTCTGCGGAAGCTTGTGCCTTATTAATGACTAAAGTACCAAAACTAGTACCTTGGCTAATCTTGTAGTTATCACCAACCGCTTTTTGAATCTTAGCAGTCCCATCATTGGTCAAGATAATATGGTAAACCCCACCAGCATTTTCTGCAGTGATTGGATTACCGCTAACATCAACGATTTGGAAGTCATCAGAGTCTAATTGAACATTGCTTAAGCTAGCTGTTGCGCCGTCTTTAGCACTAATACTTACTTGAACGCTGTTAGTGCCATTCGCATTATAATCAACGCTAATTGGTTGGCCCGTGTAAGTTTCGGTTTGTGTTCCATCGACACTGACAGTATTTTCAGCAGCGGTAATGGTGTAAATAGCTAAGCCTGTATTAGTCAAAATGAAGTTAGGATTATCCTTTTGCAAAGTAGCCAATGCACTATCTTTAAGCTTGATATAATAAGTACCAACATTTTCAGGATTAGTGATTGGATTACCGTTTGCATCTACCCACTCATAACTGTCATTATTAAGACCAGCCATATCTAAAGTAACTTCAGTATTATTAAAGTTAGTGGTAATTGTAAGCTTAGAAGCGTCAATGCTAGTTGTAGGTTGAGCATCATAAACTTTGGTGTAATTTCCTGATGTCTGGTTGCTTAAAGTCGAGGTAGCTGGCGCTGGATTAATAATATAAGTGGCAGTACCAGTAATAGTTGACTGACCATCCTCTTCCCACTTAATACTGTTATTACCATATGCTTTTATAATATTTTGTTTACCTTGAGCTGTCCAACGTAACTCATAAGTACCAGCATTAGTTGGCAAAGCAATCGACCAAGTTTGACCATTATCAGATGAAAATTCAACATCTCCAGCTTGTAAGCTATAGAGATTACCTGTAGGTCCTGTAACTGTAGCATAGATTGAGTCATCACCAAAACCATTATTAAGGTCATCAACAGTAATTGGACTGCCAGTATAGGTTGATTCATTAGTGCCCGACAAAGTTGCTGTTGCAACTGCGGTATAAGTTATATTGATCACCGTATCAGGCGTATCACCATTGACAGTTTGGTCTGGAATAGGTCTAGGAAATGGAAGATTTAGCGTTGTTTCAGTAGTTGTCCCATCAGGATTAGTAACAATTTGTTTGATAATTCTCGTGTAATTGTTAGGCGACCAAATATCCCTAAACCGTACCCACTGACCTGTCGTCCAGCCACTTCCAGTAAAGCCATCAAATACTACACCACTATCATCAGCATTTACACGTACAGGTCTAGTAAGCGTAGCTGATTGTGTTGTAGTGTGGGTAACTGACGGTTGGCCGGGGTCATTTGGTGGTGTGACGTTAATTACGCGGTTAACTGTTTTTTCGGTTAACGATTTAGGTACATAGTAAGTTGTTAATTTACTGCTGATATTAGCTGCCGTTCCAAAGTTAGTAGTTGATTGACCATTAACTTGAGAATCCACTTTCACATAGCCGTCAGGAGCTTCTGGTGCATTCACAGTAACATCTGCACTACTATTTGTTGGCAAATTCCAAGATCCATTTGCCACTTGGAGGCCATTAGTACCCTTACTTGTGTTTAATTTCCAATCGCCATAAGTAACTTTTCCAGTTGCTAAATCTTTAGTAGCTTGACGAATATAGTAAACATCTAAAGTTGCTGAATCAAAAGGTGTCTCTTCGGGTGTGCCATTTTCATTAATCTTAACGAAATCAGCTGTCACTGTGCGTGTTTCTTGTGCACCTGGGTCCGTATTGGTTACATCTTGTGTTTTATGAACTAAGTGGACAACAATGTTAGCATCAAATAACGACGGAGCTGCCTCAGCATCCCACTTATAATTTGGTACTGTCCAATTACAACTTGGATCTGTAAACGGCTTCCAGAAATCCCCGGCAATCGTTACTCCTGCCGGTACTCCAGAGACACTGACAGATTGATAATTGTTTGTATTTACGCCTTTTGGAAATGAAAGTTGATTGTCATATGCCCCATTACCAGCATTTGCTATATCAAATTGAACAATCTCTTTATTTTCCGTATCATCCCAGTAAGTAATGGTAAACTGCATTTGATCAGTCACAGTCACCTTAGCAGTAGCGGGAGCAGTTATGGCAGTATATTGCTGACCATTCACAGAAACTGGATAAGTTGCAATAACTTTAACATCATAGGTTCCTAATTGATTCCAATTTGGTTCACTATTATCAACAAATTCGAATGTCGTTCCTGCTGGAAAATCTGCACTATTAGCAACTAAATCTTTAGCAGTTAAGCTATTTCCTTTGTAGACAGTCTTGTCTTGAATCTGAATTTCTTTCTTTTGATCTGCCGGAATAGTAACAACTTGATATGTAGCATCTGCATAGTTAACCAAGTGATTGTTGTGACCAGTTACATCGTCAACAGGGGCAGTTGAAACTCTCTTTAATACATAATTATGTTCAGTAATATAATCCTCAAGTTTCTGATCAACCATGTCTTTGTAACTATTAATGGCATCTGTCATATTACTTGCCGAAGATGCATCGTAAACAACCGGTACCGAAATAGTAGTAAGTTGGCTACCACTGGCATTATTAATAGTGATAGTGTGTGTATTACTATTTTTGCCAGATAAAAGGGTGTAAAGAGCCCCACTAGTCAAAACTATCGGCTGATTGAAAGTACCAAAGTTGCTGAGCCCCAATGTGTTTAACTTATCAGCAGTAAGTGTGGAGTTATTACCGAGATAAACGACTGACTTAGTGTTATTTATGACATTCGATGCACTAGTCACCTTACTAAAGTCCCAGTTAGAAAAATCAATATACTGAGCATTTGAACCAGCAAACAAAACTGACATATTGGTAACATTGCTCGTGTTCCAGTTAGCAATCGCACTTGCATCAACCAATGATCCTTCATTGGCAAAAGTTGCATTAAGATTAGTTACGTTGCTGGTATTCCAGTTTTCCAAACCATGCAGGCTTGTTAATGCGGGATTAACATTAAATGCCCGATTCAAATCAGTTACATTGCTAGTATCCCAATTAGCTAAGGCACTAATGTCAGTCAGATTAGCATCACTCATAAAAATGACACCCATGTCAGTTACATGACTTACATTCCAATTTTCTAGACCTTGTAAGTTCGTAAAACTATTGTTAGCAAATGCGGTGTTGAGTTTTTGTAAACTATTAGTCTTCCAATTGCTCAGAGGGGAAAGATCCGTAACTTTGTTAATATTGTTGAATATCCGACTCATGTTCGTAACTTTTTGAACATCCCAGTTTTCCAAACCAGTTAAGCTAGTCAAACCAGTCGCATTTTGGAACAAGGCATACATATTGGTTACATTTGAAACATCCCAATCACTGATTCCAGTTAAAGAAGATAGCTTATAAGCACCATCAAAAGTAGATTGCATCGAAGTAACGCTACTGGTGTCTAAACTATTGGCATCTAAATTGGTCAAACTCGTATCATTTTGGAATGTATTGTTTAAGTTAGTGCTTGCTAGCTTAACTTTCTTATCTTCAGTCTTACTAAAAGCTATCGTAGTGGCGTTTTTCCATTGATTCAGCAAATCATTAGAAATTGCTACTTGCAGGCCATTAGTTGATGTGCCAGCTGCCGCAAAGTCGGCCTCGTTAGGCACAATAATATGAGTTTGATCACCGGTATAACCAGTTAATTGGTAGTAATCAGTTCCATCAAAGGTTGTATTCTGCCCTGTCCACTTAGAGGTATCTAATGTCCCCCAAGTAGCAGAATCATATCCGCCATTGGTAGCGGCTGTTGTTGCAGCAATCTTATTTTCTTGAAGTGTTTCATTGGCAGGATTCTCAGCAGTATTTACATTGAGAGCAAGAAAAGCATTTTTATTTTCTTCTTCACTATTAGTTTTATTTGCAGAAGAAGCGGAACTTGAATTTTCAGCATCCTGAGCAGTTGTAGTCTTTTGTTCACTGGTTCTAGCAGCATCCGTAGTATCAGCTACAACATTTCCCTTCGTTTCATCAGTATTTTGGGCAGTCTCAACCCCTGAACTTTGCGGTTGCGCCGATTCAGTTGCAGTTACAGTACTGCCACTTGCTTGAGTTGTTGCTGGGGTAGTTGTATCTGCTTGGACACTAGCATTTACTACTGCAGTTGCCCCAAAAGCCAGCATAAAAGTAGCACAGGCAGTAATCCACTGTTTTTTTGCTTTGTATAATTTATAATTCTTATTTTTGGGAGTCATGCTCCGTAAAGGATTATTTTTACCCATAAGATATCCCCCGTCTCTTAATCATTTATCTTCTTATAATTATAGCCTAATCTAAATCCTTTTAAATTAACTTTTTATCATCTTATTAATTTAAAGGTCAACAGAATTTATACTTGGCATTGTTAAGAGCAAAATTAATAAAAAAACGAATGGTCGCTTTACGCTTAATACCATCCGTAACGCATCAGTCATTATTTTTCGTTGCTTTTTTTGGCTGCTTTTTTTCGAACAGGTGATATACAAACCGTGCAACCAGTGCTTGTAAAACAATTGTGACAACGCTTTGTGCAAGTTTTCTTTCCCATTTCATAATTTTAGCTCCCTTACTTAAATCATGCCTTGTAGTTAAACCTAAGATTCTATCATTTTAATTATACGCTATTTTGGTCAAATTGTTTAACAGAACGAAAGGGAGCGAGAAAGAAGTCACTCATGACCTCTTTCTCGCTCCCTCATGATTAATTTGTTAAATAGCTTAATGGCTTATCAACATTAACCTTTGTTCCTTGATACTTTTTAGTAATCCATTGTTGAATTTGCTTATTATGGTAAAGCTTAACTAACTTCTTATATTCTTTATTATCACTATTCTTCTTAGCAGTTGCTAAAATATTAATATTATTCTTCGTGCTTTGACCAACTTGTTCGTGATAAATAGAATCTTTCAACACATTTAAATGACCAGTTAACGCAATCGTATTACCGATTAATACTAAATCAGTTGACTTTAATACCCGTGGTCCGGTGGTATCATCAATCTCTTTAAATTGAAGGTTCTTTGGATTAGCCGCAATTTCATTGGTTCCACTGGTTGCCCCAAAGCCCGGCTTCAATTTTATTAACCCTGCACTTTGTAAGAGCAAGAGGCCACGCGCCGTGTTTGCTGGATTATTAGCGATCGCAATTGTGGCACCATCTGGAATGTCTTTAACACTCTTATACTTATCCGAATATAAGCCCATTGGTTCTAAATAGGTAGTTCCAATCGCCGCTAACTGTGCTTTCTTATTTTCCTTATTATAAGCTTGCAGATATGACCATGATTGGAAAGCATTAACGTCAATTTCACCACTAGCAGTCGCCCGGTTTAAGGCTACGGGATCAGTAAAACTCTTGACCTTAATCTTCAAGCCTTCATCTTTGGCCTGCTTACTATTTGCAATGTGTTGCCAAACCTGCACATCCGGGCCAATCGTTCCAACAGTAATCTCATCGTTGCGGGTAAACCCACCATTAGCGCCCACACTAAGTCCAGCCGCAACTAGAATCACTACTACAATACCAACAATCCACCAACCAGTATGCTTTTTCTTTCTCATCATAACTACCCCTTTACTTTTGTTTTCGCTATTCGTCATAACTAATCGCAATAGCCAACGGGATCCGACATGTCGTTATTCTCGAGAAATCCTTAGTCAGCGTTTACCAAAATTATTATTAGTCAACCACGTGGCGTTCAAATGGCTTATCTGAAATACCTTCATCAAGAATCTTCTTTGACCATTCCTTCGCAGAGAATAATGAATGATCACGGTAGTTACCGCAAGATTCAATGGTTGTTCCTTGAACATCTTCCCACTTAGTCTTGTAAGCAATTTCTTCAAGTGAAGACTTCAATGCCTTGGCAACTTCAGTAGTTGAGTGTTCACCCCATGTAATTAAGTGGAACCCAGTCCGGCAGCCAAATGGAGAGCAATCAATTACGCCGTCCAAGCGGTCACGAAGCAAGCCAGCAAGCAAGTGTTCAATCGTATGCAACCCAGCAGTTGGAATTGCATTTTCATTCGGTTGAACTAACCGTAAATCATAGTTACTAATCTTGTCTCCCTTTGCCCCTTCTTCAACGGTAATTAAACGAACGTAAGGTGCCTTAACCTTTGTGTGATCTAATGTAAAACTTTCAACTTTAGCCATAATAAAACTCTCCTTTTCTGCCTGATGAGGATAAATCTTGGAACTAAAAAATCCCTAGGAACGGTAATTCAACCAATTCCTAGGGACGTTTAATATTCATTAACGTGATACCACCCTAATTTAGCCTTATCTCACAATAAGACCCGCAAGAAGTACATAAAAATACTCCAGCACGGTAACGGGTGCTAATCGCTTGCTGCTAACATATATGCTCACAGCATCAGTCTGCTCCAAGACCATCTTCATTATTCATTACCATACTAGTTCTCATCTTTCCTAGCTCTCTGTAATGGCATTAAATAATTACTCATCTTTTCTAAGCAATTTCTAATTTAATTGTAATTATAATATCCTTATCCTTACTAATTGTCAACACCTATTTCAAAATTATTCATGATATAACATTCTTAACGTTTTAGCATCATTTTTAGTTATTCCGTTTTTGATGTTTCGCGGGATCATCACACTATGCTCATATTCTGGAGCGTGAGCCAATCCAAGTGCATGTCCCAGTTCGTGTTGAGCAACCTCACTTCGGAATTCTTTGTTAGTATAGTCTAACTGGTTAGGGTCCAAAGTTGAAGTTGCCTTATGCAAGGTATTCGTAGTCGGGTCATATTCAGTCCGGGTTGAGCCGAGTTCAGATGTTGTATAGCCAACACCATTGTTTCCCGTATTATTTCGTGCTAGATCACCATCGGCCGCAATAATATTGGCCTTATCTTCGTTCTTAGTCCAGCGGATATGGACTGCTTTCGTTTTGTTCCACTTTTTGACCGCATCACGAAAAGCCCATTTTAATTTTGGATCAGCCGTTTCCATATAAATAGTAATATTCTTTTTCTTCCACTTAAAACCTTCAAGCGGTGTCGGTGTATTTTCTGGAATTCTTAGCCGGTCTGCATTTGGTCGTTGACCGCCATTAGAAAACTGAAAATCATTACTATCAGAAGAATCCTGATTAAAAAATGATGACTGGAAGGGTTGGGAAGGCGCATCTGCATCAGCTAGAACATGATAATCGCCAATTCCGATCATGCCAGCGACTAAGAGTGCTACTAAAAATCGACGCATTTAATCATCCCCATTCCATAAAGTTAGAAATGACAACACGGTTCGAGGCGTTCCTGCCAGAAACTGACAATCCAGTTCTGAGAGAAAAAGCCGATCACCGTTCCAATATTAAAAGCAAAGATTGCATGATTTTTAAGAGAACATAGCAAGATAATGATAACGGGCAAGACGATATTAAAGTATTTCGTGAATTTAAGACTGGCGCGGCGTTTTAGGTAGACCGTTAACTTATCGTGTGGATGAAAACAACAATCACACTGCTGGTAAAGGGCATACCCGGCAAAGGCAATCACTAAGCCGAGCAGGTCAAAACCGAAGCGCAATAAAATGTTCATTGTATCAATTCCCCAAAAGCGCCATAAGTTCGCAAAGAGTTGCATAAAAATACTGTACGGAACTAAAAACGTTAATTCCCAGCCAAATTCTTTAGGAACAAATTCGCCAACTAAAAGAATATTCAGGCCAATGACAAATAGTCCTTCTGTAAAAATCGTCTCTGTCATGTTCCAGCCCATCATATGCATAATATTGACGATTGAGGCTGGCCAGGGCATACTCCCTAAATTTGTTACAATCGTCATTGAATGACCAATTGAGTTTAAGACAATCGCCAGTGCAAGAAATACATACCGACGCATTTTTATCATCCCGTTTACGCTTATTCTCTACCACAGTATTTTAGCACGCTTATTGATTTTTTACTTTAAAATAGTAAAGAGGTTGGTTCCCCAGCCTCTTTTGTTTTAATCATTTTCAAACATTAATCGCGTTCAAAGCCATCCATAATAATGTAAGACTTGATTGCTTCACGCTTATCCATTGCTTCATAAGCTTCTTGAATTTGGTCAAGGTCAAAACTCTTAGTAAAGACCTTACCAGGGTTAATGTCACCATCAAGAACAGCCTTCAACAATACGTCCTTGTCGTAAGTAGTTACTGATGCTGGACCACCGCCGACAATAGTGTTGTTGTAGAATGGCAACGTCATGTCCATCTTTGGCGTATGAGGTAAGCCAACTCGACCAACGATGGCACCTGGACGGCCAACCTTCATGGCAGTATCAGTAGATTGTTCAGTACCAACACACTCAAGAACGGCATCAGCACCGGCACCGTTAGTGAGTTCCATGATCTTTTGAACTGCTTCGTCACCACGTTCAGCAACATTGTCCGTAGCACCAAATTCCTTAGCAAGAGCTTGACGGTCAGCATGACGACTAGTAGAAATGATCTTCTTAGCGCCCCGCATCTTAGCAGCAATGATCGCACAAAGACCAACAGCACCGTCACCCATTACAACAACCGTGTCACCAGCGCTAACATTAGCAACGCGTGCAGCGTGGTAACCAGTAGCCATAACATCAGCAAGGGTTAAGAGGGACTTAAGCATTCCTTCGCTGTAGTCACTTGGCTTGCCTGGAACTTTAACAAGCGCCCATTGACCATGTTGGAACCGAACGTATTGAGCTTGAACACCAGAGCTAAAGTTATCACTGTGGCTTTGGCAAGAGCCATCAAAGCCCGCGCGACAAGCAGCACAGTGCCCACATCCATGAGTAAATGGAGCAATCACAAAGTCACCAGGCTTGACAGTAGTAATATCTTCACCAACTTCTTCAACAATTCCAATTGCTTCATGACCAGAGTTTTCAGAATCCTTTTCAACTGAATTAATTCCCCGGAAGTTCCATAAGTCGGAACCACAAACACAGGTCCGCACTACCTTAATAATCACGTCATCAGGTTTTTCAATTGTTGGACGATCAACATCAACAATCTTCATTTGACCTGCTTTTTCAAAAATTGCTTTTTTCATTGAAATTGCCTCCTTTATTCTAAAAATAGTTTAGAACGATCTGATTTCAAAATCCAATATTTAAATTTTATCCTTTTCCATTCAGTTTTTGAATATTTATTTCTATCCATTTTTATTATTTTTACACTATAAAATATTTTATAACGTGTTAATATAGAGGTGATAAATAAAGTTATTAGTACGGTTTTAGCTTTACTTATCGCTTTCTTTTTTAAGGGAGTGGGGTCACGGGCTGACGATTTGAATGCATCGTTGAGCGCACAGTAATAATCTTTGCCGTTGCTTGATGACGCCATTTCTTTCAAAAAAGGATTCGTTGTTTTCTAGATAGAATATTCATTAATACAATACACAGTTACAAAACAATCTCTATTTAGAGACAGCTTTTCCAATAACAATCCCACCATGACGTCAGATGGTGGGATTGTTTCTTTTATTATTGATTTGCAATTCGTTCAAAATTACTTTCCAGATCCGTATTAGTCGTTGGATGACAATCTGGATCACCATTATTGGATTGGTCAACTAATACAACCGGCTTGCCATTATGGAAGGCAAAGAAGTACGTAATCCGGTTTGGTAGTGGCGGTTCTGTCCCGTCATGATTATAGATGGCGACAACATTATATTCGTAATCGCCTTTGCCTGATGGTGCCCAGCCAATCAAACCAGACTGTCCTTCTACTAATTCTTTACTCAAGCCGTCTGGATAGGTTATTCCTGTTGAAACCTTCAATTCATTTTGACCATCATATTGTTCATAGGATTGGTGCATCGTTGGTCCCCACTTTTGCATAAATGATGCCAACTGCTCGTTCTTTTGATTATTCCATAATGAACTATCGTGATGCGACTCACTACTGCTTGTATTATTATTAGTAGTATTTTGATTGTTACTAGCTTCTGAATTAGTCTTTGTGGTATTGCTACTGTTTTGCGTGCTTTGGTTTCCACAACCAGTTAAGGCAACGCCCAAACTAGCAATCGCAAGAACTTCCATTAATTTTTTCAATTTTATCCTCCCCAAAAGTAAATAAAGACCAGAAAGAATGCTTCCCTCTTCTTTCCAGTCTTGCTATTAATCTTCAACTTTTTTAGCGTCGTTCATTGCCTTCATGATCGAAGGATTCTTTGAATGACAATCCTTGATCATTTGGATGTCTTCTTCACTTAATTCAACAGTGTATTTAGCCATGATCTTCCCTCGCTTTACTTAAAAAATTACACCCTTACTATATCACATCACAGGAGTAGTGTCCGGCTTAATCCGTAAATTAAGATCATTAATTGACATTCAACCGAGATTTGCTAAGATTAAATTAAATTGCATAAACGGGGAGCTTGCAGACAGGCTGAGAGGGGACTATGCGTCTCGACCCAATGAACCTGATTTGGATAATGCCAACGTAGGAAGGATTAATAAAGGACGACCAGGATCAAAGTGATTACTGGTCGCTTTTTACTTTGCACTATCTTAATCAAATTAAACATAAGGATGGTGGAATTATGCAACGACAGACAACAATTACCGAAAACAGCATGATTTGGTGTGGCGCTGGAATTTCAATTGCTGAAATCCTAACCGGTACTTACTTGGCTCCCCTTGGTTTTACAAAAGGGATTGCCGTAATTATCATCGGTCATATTATCGGCTGTTTTTTGCTCTTTTTAGCTGGAATTATCGGCGGTCAGCAACGTCTTAGTTCAATGAATGCTGCAAAAATTAGCTTTGGACAAAATGGTAGTAAATTTTTTGCCTTATTGAACGTTCTCCAACTGATCGGCTGGACTGGAATCATGATTTATGACGGTGCATTAGCAGCCAATGGGGTCTGGCACCTTAATCAAGCATTATGGGTCATTTTAATCGGCGCCCTAATCATTGGTTGGCTGCTCGTTGGGGTTCGGCACCTTTATTATCTTAATCTTGTAACCATCTCGACGTTAGTAATTTTAAGTGGCCTCCTATGCGCAGCAATTTTTACTCACCATTCTGTTAGTTCATCAACTGGTACATTGTCATGGGCCCAGGGGATGGAGTTAGTTATCGCCATGCCATTATCGTGGTTGCCACTTATTAGCGATTACACCAGTGTTGCTCAACGACCCGTGCCAACTAGCGGGGTTAGTGCAATTGTCTATGGCCTGACTAGTTGTTGGATGGCTTTCATCGGTTTAGGAGCCGCCCTCCTTACTCATGACATTAATATTGCAACGATTATTTTGCGGGCCGGATTAGGAATTGCCGGTTTATTTATCATTATTTTTTCCACAATCACAACAACTTTCATGGACGCTTATTCTGCCGGTGTTTCTTCAAAAACGATTTTCAGTAAATGGTCAGGAAGAATGGCCGCAATTGGTGCAACAATTCTAGGAACAATTAGTGCATTGATTTTTCCCATGGACAATTTCAGTAATTTTCTTTACCTTATTGGTTCTGTCTTTGCCCCAATGATTGCGATTCAAATTACAGATTACTTCATTTTGAAAGTCGATTATCGTCAACAAAATTGCCAATGGACTAACCTAATTCTCTGGTTGATTGGTTTTATCATTTACCGAATTCTGCTAAATTATTCATTTCCGCTCGGCAGTACCGTTACTACCATCATTGTCATCATCGCAATGACATGGGGCACCTGTCGCGTTATGAAATTAGTTAAAGCAAAATAGTTAAGCTAAATAATTACAGGAAAAGAATATTAAGTTCATTTGTCCTAATAACCGTTTAGGGCAGGTGGACTTTTTATTTTAAATTCAGTTCAAACCCCATATGTTTATTGTCAATTTTGTCATCAATATAAATCGTTCCGCGTTTTATAAAGCCAATCTCCTGGCCTATTTTTTGGACGGGAATATTTTTATAATGCGTATCATAGCGGAAATTCCTTACTCCCTGCAAATAACCAACCGTAAGTAAGTTAGAAAAGATGTATTTTCCAAAACCTTGACCATTTTTAGAAGGAAGAACTGCTAGTCGATGAATGATCGCATATGGCTCATTCGGCTTTAACCATGATCCATCTTTAATCTCTTCATACGTTTGTTCCGGGGTTAGTTGTAAAGTAGCCGTCCCAACAATTTTTTGGTTATCAATTAACACCCAATTATAGCCAGCTTTAATATCATTTTCCATCGTTTTCTGGAAAGGATGACCATCTTGCCATTGAGGATTCCCCTTCTCTTTTAGTTGCGCTCGAGCTTGCTCAATAATTTCCATAACCCTTTGAAGATCATCCTGGGTTGCCTGTCGTAAGTAAATTGCCATTATACCTTCTCCTTAATCATCTCTCATTCCTAAACAACAAAATCTTAATACATTAATGTATGGTCATTTTATCATGATTAATTATTGAATTAATGGGGCTTTAGATAAGTTTAAGCGTTTCGTCACAACGCTTTCATTTTAAGAAGAAAATCTCATATTTATCCATAATAAAAAGGCCTCCTTTGGGATTGGGAGACCTTTTTATTTAACTTTATATCATCGAATTTGTTCAAACTTAGTCGCTTTATGATCAATTCCTTGACCAGCATTAGCAATCTGATAAGTAAAGTTACCAGACCGCATCTTTTTGCCTAATGCTAACATATGATTATATTGCCACATCGAAACCTTCCCATTCTGGAGTTTCGAAAGGGTCAAGCGATTTCCTTGTGCCTTATAATTCCACTTACCATCCTTAGCGTTATCTTGGTAGGCTTGTTGAAAATCACTGGCACTATTGCTTGCTTTGATTGCCGTATCCTTGTCGGGAGTAACAACAACCTGATCCCCGCTTGTGGCAAAGGTCATATAAGCATTCTGATTACCTGACACTGATGTATATTCATAAACGTGACCAGGAAGGCGTTTAGCCACTGTCCGACTAGCATAGAGGTAAAAGCCACCAATGACAACCATTACTGCTACTAAAACAGAAATAATAATTTTTGTCTTTTTTTGCATTTCTTATCCCCTATTACTCATCGTCAGAAGTGTCGGTGTCTTGATCGCTAGTAGTAGCTTGACTGTGGCTATCTTCATCGTCACTGCTGCTTTGACTGCTGTCATCGCTGCTTTCACTTTCGCTGCTACTGCTGCTATCATCATCTTTATCGCTCTTAGCACTGCTACTGTTACTGCTATCATCATCGTTAACACTAGCATAGACATGGATTTCGCTGCCATCTTTTTCAATGTAAATTGTCGTATCCTTCTTGGCTTTTGATCCTAGGGCACTTTCAATTTCACTAAGGATCGCATCATAGTCATTCTTTTTAGCATCCTTTAAGATAGCTGCTGAATCAACATTAAGTTCATCAGCGTCACTACCACCATCCCCTTCATCAAAGGACAGTTTGTCATTATTATTAGCATCGTTCAAGCCGCTTACAATGTCAGAAGCACTGACTGATGAAGTATGCTTCTGATGCTTAGCAGACTTAGTTGAACTGGATTGACTATCGCTTTGTTCATTATCATTGTCGTTATTGTTAAATGAATTTACCGCGCCCGCCTTGTAAATTGTTGTCGAATGATCAGAATTGTCGGAATTATCATAATTCTTAACAACAGATTGTGGTTGAACAGCAATGTTTACTGTTGTTGGTCCATTATTGATTGTAATTTTTGTCTGAGCAACAACATTTGGATTTACGTTGGGATCATAGCCAGCAGGAACGCTTCCTTCACGATTTAAGATAAGAACATCCCCGGCAAAAATTAAATTAGCATTTTGAATGTTATTATCATAGCAAAGTTTAGCCACCGAGATTCCAGTTGCAGCTGAGATCCCCGATAAAGTATCTCCCCACTGAATAATATAACGCGTGCCATTAAGGTTATTCGTATTAATGTGCTGCATCGCCATATTATTAGAAATTTGTTCAGGGGTATTAGCAATCCAATTAGTAATATCAGCTTGCTCTTCTGGTGATCCGCTAGCATTATCAGCCTCAACAGTTGCCACAGATCCAATCATTACTGACCCCGCTAAAACAGCAGTCATCAAGGTTGCTGCTAGTTGCTTTTTACTTAACTTCATAAAATTATCCTCCCTAATAGTATCAAACCTATTAATACAGAAATAATTTTACTGCTATTGGAATAATTCTTCAAATGCATATAATCACTTCTATTTGGCGCTTGTTTTAATCAGATAAAGCGAACCAAAAACTGCGACTAAGGCATAGATAGCCCCAACATATCCAATCTGGTTAATTTGAACAAAATTGATACTGATCGATGCCGTCAATGAACCAATCGATACCCCAACGTTAGTACAAATTGGGTTTAATGAAGAAGCCAGATTCATTGCTTCTGGATACTCCCGATCAGCAATATTCAGAAACATTACTTGCAGAATTGAACCGGGCATTCCTAGAACAAAGCAAATAACACACAATAACAGAATTCCTAACCATGCAACATGGAACATTGCATTCATCAACAATAAACAAATAAGGACAGTGCTACTAATAACAGTAAGTTTAGTGATTCCAAACCGGTTTGCGATTACGCCGGCACATATATTACCAAGAATAAACGTAACCCCAACAAGCCCTAATAACCATGTCAAATCGGTCGTACTAAAGTCAAGAACAGTAGTAATGATTGGACGAATATAAGTATAGAAGGTATATTCGGCAGACATCAAAGTTACCATTACGATAACCCCAAGAACTATTCGCCGATCCTTAAAAAGTTGAACTTGGTTACCCAATGACGCGTTCTCTTGACGGCTGTTGCGCGGTGTTAGCCAATACAAGAAGCCACAAATAATTACGGTTAAAACCGAGATTAAGGCAAAACTATCCCGCCAAGAAAAAGCATTACTAATTGCCGTTCCAACAGGGACCCCCACAATCGTAGCAATACTGAAGCCCGCAAAGGTTGAAGCAACCAGCATTGCCCGTTTTTCAATTGGTGCAATCATACTTACAAATACAAGAATCAGTGAAATAATTGTCCCTGCGACGGCAGCTGTCACAATCCGTGAAACAAATAGCCAAAATAGATTAGGCGCAACTGCGGTTAAAGTATTACCGATTAAAAAGATTAACATCAACACTATCAGAACCTTGAAACGATCAAACTTACCTGTCAAAGTGGTAATTAAAGGCGTGCATATAGCATAAATAATTGCAAAACTAGTAACTAAAAAACCAACCGTTGATAATGAAGCATGGTAGCTTTTGGCAATATCAGAAATAACCCCCACAACCATAAATTCATTACATCCTAATAAAAATGCGGTTAAGACAAAGACAACGGACTGCAAGCGAAATTTAGACATATTTTTAGCTCCTTTCGTATAAAAAAATGCTGGAAAAAATACCGATAAAATCAGTATTTTTCCAGCAACCTACCTTCGAACGTACCTTTTGATAAACAAAAGGCATATCTACAAAATGTAGTATAGCAAAGGATTATTTTAGTTTCAACTAAACTATTTGATTAGAGAAATACTATAATAACTTCTATTTTTTATCAAAAATTGTTTTTTTTAAATCAAAAAAATAATGAATCTTTGTAATCAAATTAATTACAAAAATTCACTATTTAAACTTCATTAATTGGAAATTGGAATTTTAGATTTAATTAGATTTAAAAGGAGAATAAGAATAGCCTACTATATGCAAATTAATTAATCAGCCTTATTCAGTAACCTTAGCTAAAAAGTAATTTCGCTTTCCTTTTCTTGCAACCACATACTTACCGTCAAAATTAGTACTAGGGTCAACAACAAAATCAAGGTCAGTAACTTTTTCTCCATTAATTGTAATTGCACCATTTTTAACGTCCTCACGTGCTTGACGCTTAGATGTCTCAATCTTACTATTTACTAACCAATCAACAATATTTGTAGAAGTATTACTTATTTTTATTGAAGGAACTTTTTCAAACGCTTGTTGTAATTCATTAGTTGAAAGCTCTGCTACATTACCCTTAAAGAGAATCTCAGAAATCTTCTTTGCTTGTTTCATAGCTTCCTCACCATGAACAAACTTAGTTACTTCTTCTGCCAAACGACGCTGAGCTTCACGTTTTTGAGGTTCAGTCTTAACTTTTTCGGCTAGTTCATTAATCTCATCGTGACTTAAGAATGTAAAGTATTTAAGATATTTTACTACATCACGATCGTCTTGGTTAAGCCAGAATTGGTAGAAGGTAAATGGCGAAGTCTTATTTGGATCAAGCCAAACAGCGCCACCAGCAGTTTTTCCAAATTTAGTTCCATCTGCCTTTAACATTAATGGAATTGTTAAACCAAACGCCTTTTCATTTGGCTTTTTATTATGGATCAAGTCTACACCATTAGTTAAATTTCCCCATTGATCAGCTCCACCTATTTGAAGTTGAATACCTTTCTCTTCATTTAAATGTAAGAAATCAATCGATTGCAAGATCTGATAACTAAATTCAGTGAACGAAATTCCATTTTTTAGACGACTTGCAACTGCTTCTTTAGCTAACATTGTATTAATATTAAATGCTTTACCATAATCACGTAAAAAATCAAGTAAATTGATTTTGCTTAACCAATCATAATTATCAACAATATCAAAGTTTTCCGTCCCAAACAACTTAATCATTTGGTTCGTTAATCCTTCCTTATTGTGTTGAACTTGCTCTGCCGTTTGCAATTGACGTTCGCTGTTTCTTCCTGATGGATCTCCAATAAATCCTGTCCCTCCACCAATAAGAATGTATGGATGATGGCCTGCTAGTTGGAAACGTTTCAACATAATGAAAGGAATCAAATGACCAATATGTAGGGAATCACCTGTTGGATCAGTTCCGCAATATAATGAAATTTTCTTTTCATTTAATAGTTTACGTAATCCTTCTAAATCAGTGCATTGATTAATAGCACCGCGCCATTCTAAATCTTCTAAAATATCCATTAAGATCACCTCATTGAATTTATTTTTGATCGTTTATCTTTATGGCTTAAAATAAAGCCAATTAATATTGTTAGTATTGCTACAATAATCGGAAAAAAAGCAAAGGGAATATATTTAAACGGATTAATTTGTAATGCTCCCGAAATAAATACCCCACTAACGCTCCATGGAACAATTGCATTAACTGCCCCACCCGCATCACTTAATACACGAGTAAGATAAGTAGACGGTAAAGAACGATTTTTAAATGACTCCTTAAAACTTTCACCTGGCAAAATAATTGATAAATATTGTTCTCCTACTAAAATATTTACCCCAATGCATGTTATTGCCGTAGCGAAAATTAACTTTCCAGCACTATTAATAAATTTTTCAATTCCTATAATTAAAGATTTAATAATTCCATAGTTAATTAGTAATCCACCTAGAATTAAGGCAAAAATGATCAATGATAAGGAACTTAGCATACTACTAATACCACCTTTTGAAAGAAGTGTATCCATGTTGGCATTTCCAGTATGCGCTACATAACCATTCATAATATAATTTGCAAGTCTATTAATGCCAATTGGTTTATGAATCCACCCAATCACTATTGCAAAAATTGCTCCAAAGGCTAACGAAGGAACAGCTGGCATCTTTAACCATGCAGTTACTAATAGTAATATTACGGGTAATAATACCCACCACGAAATCCAAAAATTATTTTGTAGTTCATTTGACATCGATATAATCATCTTAAGATTAGCATTACCATGATTTAACCCAGTTATAAAATAAATGACTATTGAAATTAACCAAGCTGGTAAATCTGTCCAAATTAATGATTTTATATGATCATATAAATCAACATCACCAATTGCTGCAGCCAAATTAGCCGTTCCCGATAACGGTGATACATTTGCACCAAAGAATGCTCCAGAAACAATAGCTCCTGCTGTTAAGCCAAGGCTAATTCCTAAGGTTTCCCCAATACCCATAAAGGCAATTCCTAAAGTGGAAATAGTTGTGAATGAACTCCCACATACCAAAGCAATAAGTGAACAGGTTACAAATACCATTGGTAAAAAGAACTTAATTGAAATTAGTTTAAAGCCAAAATACATAATTGTTGGAATAGTTCCAGCATAAATCCAAGTCGCAATTAAAATTCCAATCATTAAAAAGATAACCAATGGAATTATTCCTGGTTTTATTCCTTCTTCAATTCCATCCATTATAACTTCCCAACTAAATCCTCTTATAAAGCCATAGAACATTAACAAAATTACAGAAAAAAATAATGGAACCTGCGGAGATTGTGCCTTAATAATAATTAGGTATCCCAATATTAACAAAATGCAGATAATTACTATTAGGCTTTCTGAAAAACTGATATGCGGTTTCCCACTTTTCTTTTTTGCCATAATGGGCACCTCTTATAAAACTTTTAATTATTAAACATTATTTTTGACTATCAGCATATGCTTGAGCATCTTTAAGCCACTGTTCTTTTTTATGAGCGTTAATGAATAATGGAATAATAGTTAAAATAATTGTAATAACTATCATTGAGACAGCACTAACTACGCCAGCTGTAGCTAATGTCACAATTGCAATGCTAAAAATACCAAAGATAAAGAAAATCGTCCAAACCCAAGCTGCAAAATTCCCATGCTTACCAATTCGATAAGGTCTATTCATATTTGGTTCAGTGTAACGAAGACGAATAAATGCAATTGCAATTAAGAAATATAGTACACAGTAAAGTAATGTTGTCGTATTAGTAAGCATCAAGAAAATGCCATTAATATCTGGAAATGCATACATTAATGCAAATAATGTGATGCAAGTTGATTGAGTTAAAATAACATTTCGTGCTACTCCAATCTCATTATGCTTAAAGAATCCCCAACTAGAAGGAATTAAACCTTCGCGGGCCACTTGAATCATAGTTTGAGATGGACCAGTAACCCAACCGGATAATTGTAAAATAACACCAACAGCAGCTAAAAGACTAAATACATTGGCAATCCATAATGGCCAGTGTAATATTTTACAGAATAAGATAACTGGCTGAGTAATATTAGTTAATTCTGTGGTACCCTTTGGAACAACATCAGCAACACAGATAGCATTTAAAATATTTAAGACAACCATAGCTACTAAAGCAAAGATAACCCCGGAAACAAAGTCATGAGTTGCATCTTTCATTCGTGGAACATAAACACCTAACGTTTCAATACCAGTAAAAATGAAAGAAATTGCAGCAACATATTTAAAAGTACTTACATCTGGAAGAAGCTTTTTAGGAGCAAAGGTTCCTAATACACTACTTGTATCAATTCCGGTTTTAACTACTGCAGCAATTCCCATAATGATCATTACTGCAAATGGAATATATACTCCAAACCAAACACCAAAGTTTCCAGCAATTTTAACCATATCAAACTTCAAATTAAGAAATGTAATTATCCAATAAATAACAATAATACATCCTAACGTAAACCAATGATTTTGTCCTAGTGAAACGTTTCCAATAGTATTTCCTAACAACGGTCCAAGGGTTGAAGCAACCATAACCATACCAGGGAAAATCTGAACCCATAGTAACCATGCAGTAGTAAATCCCCACTTTTGGTTTAAACCAGTACGTACCCATAGTTGTGGACCACCAGCATCTTGAAGCATTGCTGAAAATTCACCTGACATTAATGAAACTGGCAAGGCAAAAAAGATAACAGCAAATGTCATATAGAAGAACATTTGCCAACTTGCTGCAGCTAACGTTGGAACGCTTCGAACAGTGGCAATCATTGCCATACCAATACCAACGAAGGTTCCTAAACTAATTTTTGTATTTTCACTCATTATTCTAATTTCCCTTCTTCACAAGGATATACAAAGGCTCAGCGAGTTTATTCTCTCTGAGCTTTTGTGCTAGTTATTCTCGTGATTAAATTAACCTAAGATGGCGGTTAATTTTTCTTCCATTGCTTTCTTAATTTTTTCAGCATAACTTGCAAAATTATCACGATCGTAAAGGAACGGTGTTAAAATGCATGCACGTAAAATACCTACACTTTGTACCTTTTCCCATTCACTTTCTGAAAATCCAAGACTCTTAACGTAAGGAATAGGACTATTTCCGTATCCATCCGTTGCAAAATCTGTATGTGAAGTTAGAAAATCATTGTTATAAACTGGACCATCAACAAATGATGCTTTTTGGTAAAACTTCAAGTTTAGTTCATTCATCTTTGCAAGATCAGTATTACCTTTAACATTGAAAGTCCAGTCCACCATATTAAAGTCTGGCTGAGTTAATGGATTAACTGTAACTTCAGTTCCATTAATGTTAAAACTTAAATCTTTCAAGAAGTGGTAATAGCGGTTAGCTGCTTCAATAGAACGACCAATTAGCTTACCATAACCTGAAACATTTAATGGTAGGACACGGTGAGCTGTCCATACAGCTGCTGCAGTAGCACCAGCCTTTGATCCTTCAAGAATATATGGCGTTAAAGTTGCAGGCGCTCCTGAACGCTTATCATAAACATAGACTGGGAAGTAACCAATGATATCACGCATACTCTTATGACGAATTGTGATACCACCAGCAGCATACGGAACATACCCCATCTTATGTGGGTCAACAGTAATAGACTGTGCTTCCGGAAATGCTTTGTATACGTCATAAACATAACGAGAAATATATTCTTTATCTTCTTGAAATACACCATATTTCTGGTGAATACCTTTTAACTCATCGTATGGAATAAAGTTATTATCTTCATCTAGGAAGAGAGATCGACCATATGAACCATATGCAGCATCAATATGGAGATAAAAATAAATTCCTTCCTTTTGTAATTTGTCACGTAATTTAACAATTTTATCAACTGGGTCAATTTGACCTTCTTCAGTTGAGCCAACAACTGCAACTACACCAAGTACTGGGATTTCTTTATCTGCTAAATCACGGATGATTTTTTCAAGGGCACTAACATCTAATCGATAATGGTCATCAACCGGACATGAGATAACATTATCTAATCCCACACCAGTAACATCAGCAGCTTTTAACCAACTATAATGCTTGGTTTGCGGTACAATCCATTTCCCAAGCTTATCCATATTATGACCTGCACGTGCTGAATGAGCTTTAATGTCTGATGCAACCTCTGGAGCTACACTATTCAGAATATCGAGGACTTCTTCCGCAGACATATTCAATAATTCCCACTCACTCTTTCCACTTACTAATTCTGGTTTAATCTCCTTCATTGCAAGTGGCAAACTCTTCATGTTTCGTGCATACCATAAGCCTTCCATATTCGCTAACGATCCATCAGCAGATATGTGACCCCATCCATCTTTGTAACCATTTAATTTTGCAAAGTCTTGCCCTACCTCTTCTTCCATTTGAGAAGTGCCCGGTGAGGATTCATAGGCAACATTATTACCATTCCAGAGCATTGCATAAGAGTAAGCAAGAATAGCTGGCATTAATGTTTCAGAATTCATATGTCCAAAATAACGTGGTGAGTGCCAAGGAACTGAATTAGAGCGAAGCCGAACCGATAAATCATCGAGAATACTTTGCATCCGTTCACTTGTTTTCTTAAATGATTCACTCCCTTTATCAGTTTCTGTAATAAGTGGCTTATCTTGAGGCATATAGTTTAAACGCCATCCCATATGTTCATTAATAAGCTTGTTCATAGTTTTCTTAAAAATATCAGCATTCTCTGATTTATCCCCAATAAAAAGTGCGTCTAGGTTTAAACCAGTGTGGCTTTTTTCAGTCATAAAGATAGCCTCCAATTAGTCTTAAACTCAGTTGATCAACCATCTATAATGTTATAACTTTTTTTTTTGTCAATGCTATTAAATAAGCATTTGTAAAGGTTTATGTTTAGTTAAAAATAACAAAAGATATAAAATGACCGCAGGTGATCGTAGCGATTGTGAAGAATATAACTAAAATTCAAATTTATATATTAATGTTTTAATTCTTAAGAAATCGTTTTCAAAAAATGTCTTTTAAAATAAAAAACATCTTAGATCTATCAGCTTCTAAGATGTTTTTACTGTTATATTAATAAGTGCAACAAGTGTCATGTCATTCATATTACCAATATACTTTTAAGGCAAAAATCGTAACATTTAGTTTTAAATTGTATCAAAACTAAAAGCGAGTTATTCTGTAATTGTACAATTACTTCTTAAACTGAAAATAGGAAACCTTGATATTCCTAAAAATACAGTCATAAACATGAATCAATTGATTATTAGTCAATCATTTTTACATAGTTGAAAAGCCCTAGTGGATTCTTATTTTTTCACTGAAATTGTAATTGTATTTTCTTAAACTTACTATTCTAATAGTCTAACAATAATTAATGCAATAAAATTCAACTTTCCCAAATTAGAAAGGAATGATAATTAATGACAGTAGATGGAATTAATCTTGATAAAATTAAAGAACAAACAGCAACAGGTTTAACCGAATTATTGGATCAAGCTCAGTTAGAAAAAGATGACCTCGTAGTGTTAGGTCTTTCAACTAGCGAAGTCCATGGCGGAGTAATCGGAAAGGACTCTAACATTGAGATTGCCCGGGCGATTGTTTCGACAGTTGTTAATATCTTACGAAAACACCAACTCCATTTAGCAGTCCAAGGTTGCGAACACCTTAACCGGGCACTTGTTGTCGAACGAAGTGTAGCTAAGGAGCGCGGCTTTGAACAAGTTACTGTCTTCCCTTCGCTCCATGCAGGTGGTGCAGGACAAATTGCTGCTTTTGAGAACTTTAATGATCCGGTTGAAGTTGAACACATTACTGCTGAAGCTGGCATGGACATCGGCGATACCTCGATTGGCATGCATGTTAAGTTTGTTCAAGTTCCAGTTCGTACTTCGATAAAACAAATTGGACTAGCTCATACGACTTATCTCCGCAATCGACCAAAATTGATTGGTGGTGCGCGCGCAAAATACGAATGGGATCCGTTTGGTTAAAATAATCTTTATAAACAAAAACAAGGCTGAGGAAATCTTTTCCCTAGCCTCTTTATTTTGCCGATAAATATTGTGCTAATTCGTCTGCCGCTGGAACATATCCACTAGCAAATCCGTCATAAACATTTGTTGCTAGTGCAGCACGAGATTGAAATTTCTTTGCTTGCCAAACTGCAAACGATATTAATGATCCGTTGTTAACGTGGCGAGCTAACTGCCCATTAATTGTTAAAGATGGATGCCAAACCATTATTGCCAGTCGATCAAGCAAGTCATAAATACTCTGATTAGCTTGAATAGTACCTGCAAATTTCCTTAGTTCCGTTAAAAATGTAAGAATTTCAGTTTGGTATTTACAATGTTCATAAGGCGATTCTAAAGCAACGTGCTCATTCATATCAGTAAATTGCTGGAGATTATAAGGGGCCGGTTTTTCTACAAGAAAGTATGCGGCCATTAAGCAGATTAATTTCAGCTCATCACTATTAATTCCCACACTTGCCCATGGATTAAGATCAAGCATCCGTAGTTCTAAGTATGAAGTTCCCTTAACAGCAATATCTTTAATGCTCCCTTGCTTGCGAAGACGAACAGGTGAATGAAAATCATGTTCTGCTAACAATTTTCCATCGCGAATTCCTGCTAAAATTCGTTCTTGATAGTGCTCAATATCAGAAAAGTTGCCCGTGAATTTAGTTCCAAAACCGTAAGCACTCTGGCGAATACTGCGAACTAGTCTTTGCGGTCCTTGGTTATTTAAGAAGTAGTTACGTTCGGCAAGCGGACTGGCTCCAAAGAAATAAGTCAGCATAAATCGGTAACGTAAGAACCCTTGAGCAAGAATGATGTATAACTGATTCTTCTCCGCAATCGTTAACCCGTTAGTAAGTTGCGGAGTCAATCCTAAGTTGATATGCATTCCACAAGGGGTCGCTTCTTGTAACTCATGCGATTTTAACCAAGTAAAAAAATAGTGCCGTTTTTCAGCATTAGCATGTGCAATTTCAACCTTTCGACGATCTTGCGGTAATTCTGGAGGCATTGATAATGGCCATAAGTACTCATGAGAATGAAGCCCCCTTCTTAGGACGTTACTTAACTTTTCAAGGTAGGACAATGCGTCATCGATAGTAGTGGTCACTGGCGTTACTACTTCGGTCATCGTTTCCATAAAATCATTAGTAATCCATGGGTTATCTTGCTGGTTACCAATATTTTGTGGATATGGGTATGAGCTAATTTGCCCTTGTGCGTCAGTTCGCTGGCGTTCAACTTCCAGCCCGATTAAAAAACTGTTTAAGAGATTATCTTGATTTTGATTAATAATCTTTCTCCCAAATTTACTTAACATGAGCGCTCGTCCTTCCATTAAATGTAATAATGTTTTTACATTATACACTAATCATTAGATAATTATGAGGAAATGCAGTTAATTTTTTAATAATAATTTAAAAAGCAAAACTAACATGCAACAAATTGCCAGTAGTTTTGCTTTCTAATTAAACCAGAAAATTATTCTAAATATTGTATTTAAACCTACACCAACTGCTCCAAGAAACTAGTTCCATACTCACCGCGAGCTAAATTAAAATTATCCAGCACAGTTGCACCAAAGTCAGCAAATGTCGGACGAGTACCCAATGGCCCGCTTTTTTGCATTGATGGTGAATAAACCAGTAATGGAACGTTTTCACGAGTATGGTCTGTGCCACGAAAGCCAGGGTCATTTCCATGGTCAGCAGTAACAATTAATAAATCATTATTTTTAAGGTTGTGCAAGACTTTGCCCAGCCGCCGATCAAAATCCATTAACGCCTGTCCAAAACCTTGCGGATCACGACGATGACCATACATCGTATCAAAGTCAACTAAATTGGTAAAACAAAAACCGGTGAAATTTTGTTTCATCACCTCATCAACGTGATCCATTCCATCCATATTGCTTTCATTATGATAAGTTTTGGTAAAACCATGTCCTGAAAAAATGTCATTAGTTTTACCAATCGCAATCGTCGTATAGCCGGCTTGATGAAGCTGGTCGATGACTGTTGGTGACGGTGGTTCTAAGGTGAAATCACGGCGGTTAGCAGTTCGAATAAAGTGATCTTTATCTGGGCCAATATATGGACGTGCAATCACCCGACCAACCTGATAATCCGGACCATTCAGCAGTGTTCGAGCAAAGCGACAAATTTTATAAAGTTCTTCGACAGAAACTACATCCTCATGAGCTGCAATTTGCATTACTGAATCGCCAGAAGTATAGACAATCAGTTCACCAGTGTCCATTTGTTGTTCACCATAGTCATGAATTACAGCGGTACCGGAATATGGTTGATTAACAATTACTTTACGTCCAGAAAATTCTGCAATCTGATCGATAATTGATTTGGGAAAGCCTTGTGGGAATGTCGACAATGGTTTAAAAACAGGCAATCCCATCATCTCCCAGTGACCATCCATACTATCTTTACCAGCCGAAATTTCGATCATCTTGCCATAATAAGCTAAAGGATGAGGGGCGTTAGGGATTCCAGGAATTGCTTCTTTACGTAAATTGCTAAGCCCGAGCCGCCCAAGATTAGGTAACGACAAGGTTCCTTTATAAGCTGCGCCAACGTGACCTAATGTATCTGCCCCCGTGTCATTAAACTTATCCGCATCAATCGCTGCCCCAGTTCCAACTGAATCTAAAACAATCCCAAAGATACGTTGATATTTTTTGTACTTCCGCATTAATCTGTTGTACCTCCTTCATTATCAGCTTCACCACTAGCCCATACTTTGGTTGCATAAATGGAATTAAATAATAAAGCTGCTTGTAAGGCGATTTGCGATAGGTCGCCCCCGAAAGTCCCAATGTGAACACCCATTTGGAAACGAATTGCCAAAATAATCCAGTAAATAATGTTTGCTGTATTAACCCAAATCCATAGTGACCAGTTTTCCTGGTATTTAAGAATATAAAGCAATTGAGCAATAAAGCTAACCACTAAATTAAATGAGTCAAAATATGGAAGTTGCCCGTGGAAGAGGCCAATCACATACCAGCCGATGAAATAAGCAACTACTACCCCCGCAAAAACCCAACGCCGTGCTTGCGGACTAAAACGTTTAGTTGCATCATCGTGACCCCACATAAACCAGCCAATTGGTTGAGAAATCACGTAAAAAATGTCCATTACAAATGTTCCCCACGTGTGACTTTGCCAAGCAATATAAGTCATCGCAACACACTGAATGAAACCAAAAATAAAAGTCACTTTCCGCCCTTTCATTCCATAAACAAGGGCAATTGTTCCAAAGACTCCAGAAAGCATGCCGATCCAACTATCCGGCGCAATTAAATAAACGCCTACTTGGAGCAAGAGCAAAATTGTTACGTAAATTATTTCAAACTTTTTCCAATTACTAAAAAGCTGCGTAAAAAGCCAGCCATGATCATTAGTTGCATTTGTCATATTAATTTTCCTCCAGACTTTGATCACTTAAGATATCGAATGCAAGTTTAAGCGAAGCCATTTCTCCCTCAGTCATGAGGTCATCCCCATTAACCAGATCATTAACTCCCGTTGCAAGGTCTCCTTCGTATAGGACGACATTATTAAGGATCGATAAAGTTTCCATTCCGCGTTGACGACCAACAGTTAACAAGGTACTTGATTCCATATCAGCGCCAACAATCCCCTTTTCAGACCAAAAAGCTTCTTGTTCTGCATTGTCATCCATATAAAAACCATCATGTGAACGAATGATCCCATAAACTGCTTTTGGAGCATATTTATGTGCTAAGGCCATTAATTTAAATGAAGGGACAGCAGGATAATTTCCCGGGACATACTTCTTAGTTAATCCATCATCGCGGACTGCTCCTTCGCCAATGATCAATTCACCTAAGCCAATTCCTTTTTGCATTGCACCAGCAGACCCCACACGGATCACGTTTTTAACATTAACGTTATGAAGTTCTTCAACTCCAATTCCCGCAGATGGAGCCCCAATTCCGGTTGACATTACTAAAATTCGTTTATTTTTATAAGTACCAATTATCGACTTATATTCCCGGTTAAATGCCCATCCTTGAACATTTTCCAAAAATTCAGTTGCTTTATCTACTCGTGCAGGGTCACCAACAATTACTGCGCTATCGGTATTAATTTCTGTTGTCAATTGTGTATGTGGTTGTTGTTCTTCCATCATAATTAATCCTCCGTTTCCACAATCTGTTGCAAGGTTTGAAAGTCGGTGATTTTAATAATTGAGCGATTAATTTGAATTACATTAATATCAGCTAACTTCTTCAAGACACGATTTATATTCCGATATGAGGTATCAACTTCATATGTGATCCTTTCCCGGGTAATTGGAATATGTTCATGGGCACAATAAAGCAGAAACAATCCAATTTGCTGTAGTGCAGAGTGCATACTGTAACGCTCCATCCGTTTTGTGAGATGGTAAATCTGTTCGGAAAGATTATGAATCAGCCTATCAGCAAAACGATGATCTCTGTGTGACCACTCAACAAAATCGCTATTCCGAATACTTAGAACCGTAATTGGTGAAATATTGATAATTGATGCACTGTAAGGACGATTGATAATTGCTTCTTGTTCGCCCAGAAACATCCCAGAATCATAAACGTCCAAAACCACCTGTTTCCCACTAGGTGAATTCAAAAAAACTTTCACCCGCCCATTAACAAGTAAATAGGTGTTTTGATAACTCTCTCCTTGATGTAGAACAAACTGTTTTGTATCAAATTTTTTCACTTCCATTTGTTCAATAATGTTTAGTGGTGCTGTTTTTACTAGCTGGCGAACCCGCTCGTTTGAATTAATTGCTTTGTATACTTCATTAATATTCAAGAGTATCACCCTCACTCTTTATCACTATTATATTGGTTAGCGCTTACAATTTTCTATGTCACTTGTCTCTTAATATACATGAAAATTGGGATTTTGCTATCTCAAAGTGAGATTTTGAGGACATTTGTCTTGGAAACAAAAAAACAAACCAACCTTTAAAAGGGCACTATCTGTCCATTTAAAGAATGGTTTGTGAGTTAAGCGATTTTATTCAGTTAATGTTCTAATTACTTTGGCTGGCACACCTGCAAGTAAGCTAATAAAACTAATTGCTCATTAAAGCAACTTCATTTTATATAACCTTTACTCGAGACCATAAAAGTAAATTGAGTCGGGATCTTGCGTTGCCCGAATAAATTCGTTAAAAAATGGCAAAATATACTGAACATGCCCATATGATCCTGGTCGTACAAGATGCCGTGCAATTGCTCTCCTACGATATTGGGATGCATATGAAGGAGTAACGTCCAGTTGTTGAGCCACTTCTTTTAATCTTTTATTCCCCAGAACTGCTATCAAATATTTTTGATCCATTTCAGATAAATCAGAAAAAATCTTATTATACGCATTATCGAACAATCGCATTTTGTATATATCCGTAACGCTTGATAGCTTTTCTAGTGAAAATTGGCCATTTTCTTTTTCCATTTCTCCAAATGCTAAATATCCTAAAAGTTGAAAACCATATGAATATCCCTTTACCATTTGAGTCATTTTTTGTGCTAACGCCATATTACAATGGAATACTCTCTCATACGCTAAGGCCATATTACTATTTTGCAGAGGGGTCATAACCTCCTTTTCTGATCGAAGGAGAAAAGTAAGCTTATTTTCATTTTGAACATCCATAATTAGGTCCGGAAGTCCTGTCATAAGAACAAAAATAGGAAAACCATGCCGTTTTAATTCATTAAATATTTGCGCAAAACTACGAATAGGTTGACTATTATCTACTTCATCAATTACTACCAATACATAATGGTTATTTTTTTGAACATTCTCCATCATTTTTTTGGCGACTTCAGCGGTTTTATTCCCATCTTGCACTTTATTGAAATTAAAACTTAAATCTTTGAAATTAATAGATTTTAGTCCTAATTCCTCTACTAGCTGTTGTAATTTTGTTTTACTGATCTTTCCTAACTGATCAATAAAACTGTTTAATAAACTCTCATCATTAACTAAATCGATACAAAAGCAATTTTTGTCCTTATTTAATTCATGCTCTACTTGAGTCATAAATGATGTTTTTCCTGATCCACGAACGCCAGTTATGAAAAAAGATCGTGCAAAATCACTCTCCTTAATTGTGGTAACTAATTTAGCAGCACGTTCATCAGTGTCTAAATAAATCTTAGGAACATCTCCAAAGGTTGGATTAAACGGATTTTTAGCCATATTTGCTCTCCTCCTTTTTATTTTAGAACTTTTTAGAACTCTATTTTTATTTTAGAACTTTTTAGAACTTTTTGCCAACACTAGCGTCCAAAATAAAACGTCCCTCAATGATTAATTTCATTAAAGGACGAAATAATTTATTATTTTTGCAAGCAGAAATATCCTGTTGGTGATTCACCAACTTCAATCCGCAACAATTTTAGCAAATATTTCTGAGAAAGGAGAAAAGATTGATGTTCGTAAAACATTATTAGTTGAAATTACAATTATAGTTATCTAGATTGGAGAATATTGATTAGTTGCGAGCTCACTTGTCGATCTCTCCGTTAAGTTACTCCATGCTCCAGAAGCTACTTTGTTCTTGTACTTTTCCGTTACCCTACACTTCACTTCGACACTAAATTGCTACTCAAGTTGGGGCAATTATTTAACTTTTCGATTACCCAATTCCCAAAAAGCGAGGGCCGAGGCAGCCGCCACATTTAAGGAATCAACGCCCGTAGCCATCGGGATCTTAATTGTAAAATCACTCTGCGTAATTGTCTCTTCTCTTAATCCTGGACCTTCTGAACCAAGGATAATTGCTAGTCTATCTACCTCAGCTAATTGAGGATCATCAATATCAACCGTGTTATGACGGAGAGCCATCGCGGCTGTTTTATACCCAAACCGATGAAGAAGATCAATTCCTTCCGACCGCCAAGCTTTAGCATCAACATAGGTCCATGGTACTTGGAAAACCGTTCCCATAGCTACTCGTGATGCTCGTCGGTAAAGGGGATCTGCTGAGTCACTCGTTACAATTACTCCATCAATTCCGAGAGCTGCGGCCGAGCGAAAAATTGCCCCAATGTTGGTGGGATTAACAACACTTTCCAGGATTGCGATACGCGGATGATCACTGGGCATAGTAGCTAAAAAGTTATCTAGACTTGGCCGCTCGACTCGGTGCATAGCCGCTAATGCTCCGCGTAAGAGATTATAACCCCCACCAGCCAATTGCCGAAGTAATTTACTATTGACTACGTAGATTGGCGTTTGTTCTAATCCCCTAGTTTGGTTAATTGCCATCTCATGATCCAAATCAGCCAAGTCGCGCTCTAGTTCCTTTTCTTCTATTAAAAGAGACGCTGGCCGATAGCCTGCTCGCAAAGCACGTTCAATTACTTTGGGACTTTCCGCAATAAATAAACCCGGATTAGGTTCAAGGGCATGAAAAAGTTGCGCTTCATTAAGCCGCATATAGGGATCTAAGTCTGATCCTGTGAGATCTGTAAGAAAAATTAAATTATGCATGTTGAATTTACCTTATCTTTAAAACTGAATTAGTTTAGTATACTCTTATTTTCGATCTTTTTCATGACAACTATTTTGTAACGAGCTTCGTTTGCCGATGAGTAACAAAATCACGTTGAATCAAAAGAGAAACAATCATTGCTAAGGTATCAATAATTATGAAAACAATTAAGGTAACGTAGTAATTGTGGAGAACCTGGTGCGTGTAAGAAAGAAGAAGTGGTCCCACCATCCCGGCAATTGCCCAGGCAGTTAAGATATAGCCATGAATAGCCCCGAGTTCTTTTGTCCCAAAGACATCACCAAGATATGCCGGAATCACAGAGAATCCAGCTCCATAACAAGACATTAGTAAGCACAATGCTAATGCAAAGATAAATGGTGTCTTAAATAATAGAAGGACAAAGAGCATCATAATATCAAGAACAAAAATCAGACTATAGGTAAGTGGTCGACCAATAAAGTCCGATAAAGTTGCCCATGCTAGCCGACCAAAACCATTAAATAGGCCAATAATACCAACCATTACGGCAGCCGCACTCGCTGTCATTGTCGTCATGTCCTGGGCCATTGGTGAAGCAGCCGAAACCAGGCCAATTCCGGTAGTGATATTAATAAAAAACATAATCCACAGGAAGGCAAATGTCCGTGTTCGCAAAGCCTGATTAGCAGTTAATTCGCGACCAGTCAAACTTATCCGTTCAGCATTCTTAGCAATTGCTGGAGGGAGTTCGTGTGATCGTGGCTTTTTGATAAATTGGGCAGCAATCAGCATTACAACAAAATAAAAGCCCCCGAGAATGTAGAAGGTATTTACAACGCCAACGTTCGCCATTAAACTTTGTGCAATCGGTCCCGTAAGCATTGCTGCAAAACCAAAGCCCATAATTGCTAAACCAGTAGCTAATCCTCGCTTATCAGGAAACCAGCGCACGATAGTAGAAACCGGAGTCACATATCCTGATCCTAATCCTAAACCACCAATTACCCCATATGCGACATATAACAACCATAATTGATGGGACTGAATTGCTAATCCCGTTAAGGCAATGCCACTTCCATAGCAAATGCTCGAAATAGTTCCAGTAGCTGTTGGTCCAAATTTTTCTACTAAACGCCCCATAAAGGCCGCTGACATCCCCAAGCAAAAGATAGCTAAGCTAAATGCAAACGATACTGAAGTTTCCTTCCAACCAGTATAACTAGAGATTGGTTTGGTAAATACACTCCATGCATAGACACTACCGATCATCAAATGCAGAATTACTCCTGCAATAGCTACTCCATAACGATTTCTTGTTTTTGGCATCTCCACTACTCCTTTTCCGCACTAATTACGAACTTTAATGTAAAATTAACTACATAAGTTCGTCTATTTAAAAATATCATAGAGTAACTAACTTAGCAACAAGCAAAAAACGAACGATCTAATTTATCGCTGGTATTTATTACTAGTTTAAAATTTACCTTTAATAGCAAAAAAACACCCAGCTTTTACACTGGATGCTTCCCATTGGCAAATATGTTGTTTTTAATTGAGCTGACTTAGTTTTAAAACTACCAAAATACCGTTATACCGCGTCTCCAACTCTAAGTAACATTACAATTCTACTCGTATTCAATTGTAGAGGCTCTTGATATACCAACTTTTATACACTGTATTATGTGTCTTGGTAGACTTTTGGTAGACAGCTATATTTCTACATATTGATTACCAGCAAAATTTACTAGTGAGTGTTTAGGGTGTTCTATATTACCAACTGCTCCATTTAACTGATCGGCTACAGTACGATTTCGTCCACGCCAGAGTTGAGAATAATATTTTAAGGTAGTTGTTGGCTTAGCGTGTCCCAAACGTTGCGACACTGCAAGAATATCTACATTATATTTATTAATTAGCAGGCAGGCATGAGAAGTTCTTAGTTCTTTAGCTTGAATTCTGTGTACATTTGCCAAATCAGCATAACGATTAACAATGTTATTAACTGTTGAACGATGTAATGGTTCATCAGTAATACTCAGTACATAATGATCTTTCCCTTTCTGAGGTAAATTATCAAGCTGAATATTTTGCCACCATTTTAGAAGATCAACTAAATCTTTAGGAATATCAATTGTCCTCATTCCACTAGCTGTTTTTGTGTAATCTTTACGCTTCTTTTCTGGATCTTTAGTGTTAGTTAATGTATGACTAACTTTAATATATTTATCTTTTAAATTAATATCGGACCACCATAGGGCTAATGCTTCAGAAACACGCATGCCCGTAAAGTAGTAAAGATTTAACATTACATAAGCTAAAGCACCTTCAATATCGCCTAAATAACATTTAGAAATTACCTTCTTAAATTCTTCAAGCGTCCAGTAATGGATAACGTGATGTCCTTTAGATATAGCTCCGGTCGCATTCTTTATACGCGACGGATTTCGCGACAAATAATCCAGGTCTACTGCACTATCTAAAAGTTGTCGAAAAAGCCCATATACTAACGATGCATACCCTTGAGAATAACCTTTCTTATCGGAAAGAAGCCAATTTCGGAAATTTAAACAATCTACTGGTTGAATTTGATTTAACTTTTTGTTTCCAAACCACGTTAAAATCATCTCAAAGACTGGTTCTCGAGAAATCCAAGTACTTTCTTCTACTTCGCCTTTATAAGTAGGTTTATAGACCTTTTTATAAAATTCTAGCATCGTGGCATTGGCTGAGTTTGTTGTAAATTGCCCATCATGATATTCTTTTTTTATTCGCTCTGCTTCGTTATAAGCATCTCTTGCTGTCTTGAAATGATTACCTTGACGATCGCGAAAAGTTTTCTTAATTTTACGTTTACCTGTTAAAGGATCTTTTCCTAAATAAACACTAACATAGTAACGACCTTTTCTCCCATTTTTATCATTTTCTTTGTATACGGATTGATATTTTGTTGCTGTCACTTATGATCCTCACTCTCTAAAGGGATACCTAAGATAACATCCTCAATGATAGCTCTGGGTGCTACTTGTAGTCTTGGATTAGCCCAATATTTCTTTCCATTTTTGACCATAGCTTGTCGCGCAGTATGTAATATATTTTTAGCTTGATTCGGTTTAAAACCCATTTTTTCTAATTCTTGTTTAGTAACTACAGACTTTACCATTGTAATCATTCCTTTTAGCATTCATATTTTTTTAAGCTTTGTTCCCAAGATTCTTTTATAACAACCAGAGGATTAATAAACTTATTTTTTGAACGCTTCACTGACTGCTTGAATCCGGAAAAAGTCTTATACCTATTTAGAAACATATCGGTATAAATTGCTTTCAAATCATATTTTTCTTCATACTTAGCCAAGTACCTTAAAAGCACTTTCCATTTATAATCCAACTGATAATTAGTAATTAAATTCAGATAATTATTTCCCTTTAACGGAACATCATCCTTTATCCATGCAATTTGATAACCAGTGCGGGTACGGGCTAAATGATTATCCAGTTCAAGAAAGGCATAAGCATATTTAGTATTAAACAATGGGAACAGCTGACCGTAAGGCTTCATGCCTTCTTTAAACGTCTCTGCTTCTTCTACAGTTTGGAAAGGCTCTGTGTTGTAATATCCGAAGCCGTCACCATTATCATGGAAGCTTACTGGCTTACTTGTGAAATCAAACGATAGCGACTGATACGTTGGTTGTTGCCACTCCGATAATAAATGCTTATTATCCACGCGGTGTTTCATATCGGTTAGGCTTGAAAGGCGATGTTGATCAACCTTAATAGTAGTAATATCGTTAATCAAATCATGGTAAATGCTTTCTGATAATACGTTTTTAATACCCGCCAGCGCCTGGATTCTGCCATCAAGAGTAAAGTTAAAACGAGTCCCTATATTAACTAAAGTAGTATCCTTAGAAAATTCTTTCGTATCATTCTCCAACTTGGATTTGAACTCAAAAAATTGGCCGTTAAAGTACTTATCATTAACCGTGACCCACTGCTCTGGAGCATTCTCTTGGATTGCATTAACAATTTCGTCCTTATCCAGTGGTTGGTTACCTGCCCAGATGAAACCATCCGTTGTTACTGAAGGGATTAAATTATTGGGATATATCTTATCAAGAAGATTCATCAAAAAATTAACTTGGTATTCAGCTATGGATGTGTATTGCATTGCAATAAGTGGGTTTGCAGATTTAGATATTGGTACATAGTAACTATTATCAGCACCGAAAGACTTTGAGGTTCTGGGTTTAAGCCCTTGACCAGTTTTCCCATAACCGTCATTGCCGAATTTTTTAAAAAGTGCCTGTTCCGCAGACTTACTTCCATACTTTTGTTTAGCCATATTACGATGTTTAAGTGTCCAATCCTGAGCTTTACCAGATGGGCATATATTAACTAACTTACCATCTAGCTGTTTCTGTACGGGAATAATCAATCGATGAATGTAAATTTCAGCGTTGTGATTATTAACAAGGTCAATTACTTTAGTTAGTGTTAAAAGCGATCTATTGTGTTCAAGTACATAACGCGGCGTAGCGTTTTTAATTTCTGCTTTCATGCCCACTGGTGCTCGTTTTGTATCTTTAGGTAACGTATAGTCGACATCCGCTACTCCAACTGTGAATACACCATTAGGGAATTTTGGCAACTTGTGAAGAAAGTGCTTTTTGTTCCAATTTGTGTCGTCAATTAAAGGAGGAACATCTAGTCTCAAATCCGGAATAAGGTGGCCTGCATTCACATAGCTAGACTTAAGATCTATGTCATAAATGTATGGCATTTTTATGATTCCAGGGTTGTAGCAGAGATTTTGGCCACCCATATATGCCTTAACAGCCATCGGGAATGCCTGATTATATGCATTATCTGCCTGCAAAGTGGTCATATCATGCACGCCTTTTTCGTGCTTAGCACTATAATTATTGGTTTCCGTGAAGAAATAACCATTGTGGGTTCCAAAGAAGTTAACTTTTTTCGCCATCCAGTAAAATGGATCAACTTTCAACAACTTATATTTATTTCCTACCTTATCGTAGTAATCCTGATACACAGATTTTTCCCACAAGTAATTAACGAGTTCATCGCAAGCTAACAGTTCATTAGATTTCTTTCTCTTAAATTGATAGGCAAGCGTATTAAAGGATGATACTATCTCATCACTTATCTTGAGCGTAGGTTTATAGTGCCTAATTTTCTTGTTTTCATCAAGTAAATCTTCAACTTTTAACTTAGGATTAAGGTCATAAAGCTTTTCGAAATTAATTTTCTGCATCAAATTATCGGTATCAAGTAATTGAATAGGTTGACCATTATGATCCAATTTAATAACAATTGAACCACGCGCTAGAAATGAGTCTAACTTCTTTATTAACATTTGATGTTTATCGCGAACGCTTTTTCGTTTAATATTTTTATCGGTACTTCTTACCTTAACCATAAGATCTTCCCACGCCTTTTCATCATTAGCGGGTATTTGATCATATTGTTCTGGCCGTAAATATTGTTCCAATTGATCTCCAAAAATTTTCCCAGCTAATTTATCTACCTGATGACGGCTATATGGCAGCTCTAAAAAATGCAATGTTAGCTGATCAGATAATCCCGTTGATGTTGCAGGAATATACATCTGCTTTAACAATCCATCATTATATGCGCTTTGTTCAATCCGTAAAAAGAAGCCAAGGTACTTAAGCGTAATCTCTGCATCAGTCATTGCGTATCTTTGATAGTCTTCAGGACGTGCTTTTAGTAGTTCACGCATATGAGTCTTATAATAGCCTTGGGGCTTGCCATCTTCTTTATCCCAGAGTGTTGTGTCAATCTTAGGCTGCTTGACCATTTCACCAAGCTCTTTAAGTCCACCTTGTGGACTTAAAGCCATCATATCACGGTACTGCAGCATTACTGGTACTTTACGGTGCCGATCTGGGCTCACGATTTCTGTCGTGAACGGCTGGGTGAAGAATGCGTGTTGATATAATGTAATTACATTTGCATCGTTCTTACCGTTATCCAAATATTTATTCCAATCAGCATATGCTGACACGTCAACGCCACCAAAGTACCCAGCGATTAAAATCGGAGGAATTCGTGTCGAAAAGAGATTCTTCTTAAGAACTTCAGTCGATTTCCCCAGTTTCTTAGCATAGCTTTTAACTTCTGTATCAGAATACTTCAGCTTATAGCCAATGTCATTTAAATACTGTTTTATTACGCTGAGAAGGTCCCAAAAGCAAAAAGGCTTGTCGTCCTTTTTGCGATAAAGGATATAACCAATCACAGGATAGCCCGGCAATTTAGCCACATATTGATGAGAGATGATGCTCTCCTGCTCACGAGTTCCAACCTCATCTGTTGAATAAACTGGTGACTCCCACTCGCTGTCATCTGCTAAATACAGTTGGTCCAATATCTTATTTTTAAACTCATCAAAGATTGCTAAATTAGGATTCTTTTGTACGGCTTTAGAGTACAGCACTTGCTTATAAGTTCTACTAATAAATTGCATAAAAAATGTTCCTCCTGAATTACGTTCTAACAATCAGAAGGCTACAGGTGCAATTTGATTTGCTCCTTGAATACGGTTAAAATAAACTTAGTAATGTATCTGCCAATACATTACTTGTTCTGACTGCTAAGAACACATTTTTAAGTACACAGTAATGGGCTAAGAATTCGGTTAGTACTAGTCCATTACTTTTTTTGCAAAAAATCATACTTTCTTTTAAATCAGTTATTCATTACATTAATAAACCTCCAAACATTTGAACAAAAAAAGCCTTTTCTAATCATCAACAATTAGAAAAGGCTTTTTTGTTCATACTTATTACATATTAATAATAAATAATAAGACAATTAAAAAAGCGAACTAATTGTGGTATAACGAATCAGACGCACTATTTAATTATTTTATCAGTAGTAGCTGTTAACTACTCACTGACTCTTTCTTATTATCTTAATCTTATCATTTATTATTAATATCTTATCAACAACAATAATATCATTAAAATTTTATTTGTCAACAATATTTTTTATTTTTTTGTATCAATTGAGTGTACCTCATAGCTACAGACAGAGTTATACTGTCATCAACAATTATAGTGTCACATTTAATGTAACAAAATTGAAGGTGAAATTAATGGCTTTAATATTCTATGCTCGTGTCAGTAGCAAAGATCAGAATCTAGAAAGACAACTATATCGAGCTAAGCAAGTGAATGCTGATAAAGTTTTCCAAGACAAGAAAAGTGGAAAGAATACAGAACGTACTGGTCTCAAAGAAATGCTTAACTATATTAGAGAAGAAGATACTGTAGAGGTAGTCAGCCTAGATAGATTGAGTAGAAATTATAATGATATTAAAAAGATGGTTCAATTATTTAAGGACAAAAAGGTCAAGCTATTGGTTGATGATCTACCAGTTACGTATACAGGAAATGATTTAGTTGATAATTTTCTCCTTGATATGATGATTAGTCTTATGGGATTTGTTGCTGAAAATGAACGACAAAAAATTCGAGAACGGCAAAGACAAGGTATTGAACGTGCAAAACAAAATGGTAAATATAGAGGTAGAACTAAAAAATATGCACCTAATTCTACAAATAGAGAAGGTAGGCTAGTCTATCAAGGAATTGTAAATGATTACCAAACTAATAATTATAAAACTAAAGTTCAACTTGCTAAAAAGTATGGAGTTTCAAGACAACAATTATATAGAATCCTCAATGATATTAACTAAAAAACAAGTACTAACACACATTATGGAATTACCCATTAGCACTGGATTTGTGATTTACTCTTAGGTGTTGATATATTATGGTCTGAGTGCGTTGATAACCTCACACAAATTAATAAAGAATGTGGGCAGTCATTGCGTACTTTTTTTTTAGGAACTTTATACATATTTGTGAACAACAAATAAGTTAGAAATATTATCTCATCATAGAATTAGTATTAATGCACTTTGGACAATCTGTATTTTTTTAATTGCCAGTTGAGTGAGATAGGCAATAAGTACCATTTAAATTTCTGGGTATATTATGATCTAAGTACTTTTTTCCACCATTACAAATAATAAATAAACAATCATTAACACATCATGGGTATACCCACTAATGCTAGCTCATGTGATCTAGCCATAAATGCTAATACATCAAGGTTTATATTGTTTGTTTAGTCCCTCACTCTTATTAACATTGCGGGTATATTATCAACAAAATAACTTAACTTTTTTAATTACAAGATTATTTGGTAAACATTGACTACCAGTTAGATTATTTACCATCTCAATTAACATTGATGAATAGTTACAATCTACCACCACCTAGCAATTTTTTTATAACCAAATACCCAAACTCATCCTACCGCACCTAATTATTAAATGCGGGGGGGGAAGTAGGTGAATAATTAGCAGGGCATTAATCTAACAACTTTTATAGCCAAATCACAGTCCTATTTATAATAGGCATCACCATGATGCAACAGATGCTGATAGTTAATATACATATTTAACTGTATTCTTTTTTTATTTCATTCTTAAAAGGGGCTGTGACATAAGTCCCTAATAATAAACGGAGTTGGATGAAATCTTCGGATTTCATTCAGCTCCGTTTTCCTTTAAAATATAGATATATTGACAAAAGAAAAAGACATCGACTGACCCTCGATGCCTTCAATACCCTCGAAAGGATATACATAATAATGCAGAATAATTATAACATTAATCAACTTACTTTGGCTATGGCAACTGACTATCAACCTGAAGAAAATCATCCAGCTTATTATATCCATCAACTGGTCGAAAGCTTGGCAATTTCTAAGCCTAATATTATGGGACGACCACGTGAATATGATCCGAGAATGCTTTTGAAATTAGTCCTACTGGCCTATAGTTACGGCATTGTTTCTTGTCGAAAAATCGAAAGATTTGCTCGAGAAAACATTGTCGCAATGTGGTTAAACCAAGAACAACGCCCCACTTATCGAACAATTGCTAGATTTATCGTTTCCAAAGAACTGACAGAAATGATTCAAGCTAGTTTTAAAGATTTCCATGATTATCTTCAAAAGGCTGGATTGATTGATGAGGCTTCTTTTATTGACGGTACTAAAATTCTTGCTAATGCTAATAAGTATTCCTTCGTATGGAAGAAGCGTACTATCAAATATAGTGATTTGAATGTTGTCAAAGCACGAAAGTTAATTAGTGAGATGCATGAGGAAGTCAAAGTAGATGCTAACTTGGACGATTTTCAAATCGATGAATTAGATACTACGATTGCACTGTTAGAACAACGAATTGAAGAACTAAATAAGCGGGTAGAAGAAACCGCTAGGGTTTCGCCTAATCCCGCAAAGCAAGAGCGCCGCCATGCTAAAAAATACCTTCGTGCATTAGATCATTGTCGTCAGAAAAATATCGAGTACAAAGCTCAAGTAGCCACCGCTGGTAAACGTAATAGCTATTCTAAAACTGATCATGATGCAACCTTCATGCGCTTAAAGGAAGATCCAATGCGTAACGGTCAAACAAAACCTGCATATAATCTTCAGATCATGACTAACTCACAGTTCGTACTTGGCTATGATCTCCTACAAAATCCAACTGACACTCGAACACTAATCCCATTTCTTAAACATCTTGATCAAAACGGCGTTTTGGGTAAAGAAATAGTAGCTGATGCTGGCTATGGTTCTGAACGTAATTATAAATATATTGAAGATGAGTTACCTGATTGTACGGCTCTCATTCCCTACAGCACAATGCTTAGAGAGAACAGTCGTAAGTGGAAGTCTGATGATCACAAAGTGATGAATTGGGAATATCATGCTAAGGATGATTATTATATCAATCCGGTTGGTGTTCGCTTTAACTTTAAACGTTACGCTTACCGCAATGATAAGTATGGATTTCACCGTGACTTCAAAGTATATCAAGCAGAAAAATACGATGAAAATCATCAAATTAATCCTAAAGCATTAACGCCACATGGCAATACCAAGTACATCATGGTAAATCCACAATGGGAGTATTTTAAAGCCAAAGCACGAAAGTCGCTTTCAAGTTCCAATACTTATTCACGTCGTAAGTACGATGTTGAAACAGTTTTTGGTAATTTGAAGGCTTATTTGGGATTCACGAGATTCACGGTACGTGGCCTCAAGAAAGTCAAAAAGCAAATTGGAGTCGCCTTAATGGCATTAAATATGAAGAAATTGGCCGGAAGGCCGTCCAATTTCCTAGGTAAAAAATCAAAAAGGAAAGAGCCATTCGAAAATTTTTTCAATTTCCGAATGGCTCTTCTTAATTTAGAGACTTATGTCACAGTCCCTTTTT
>NZ_JAJGVH010000064.1:0-52703 GCF_020785355.1 Limosilactobacillus reuteri
ATGGGTATACACTTTCTGGTATGGATGGAGATTCCATGCCAGATTTTTTTGTATAAAAAAGAGGCATTTGCTGTCCCCTCGTTATACAATCAATTCACCACAAAAATCATGAAAGAAGGTTAAACAAATGTCCCATAATGATTCTATCCTAAATATTCTTGGAATTAAAGATAAAAATATTAAAATTATTTCTGTTGAAGAAGCTGAACACAACAATGATTCTGTTAAAGAGTATATAACGCTAATAACAGCTACTCTTTCTTATCCGATTAATCGTTGTCGCAACTGTGGCTTTCCCACTGTTAATAAGGATGGCTTTCGCAAAACTCATGTACGACTGGCTAGTTTAAACGGGAGAAGATATGAATTAGAGCTTCGTAAACAACGCTATAAATGTAAATCATGTCATACTACGTTTGGTGCTATTACTAATTTAACCAAAGAAAATCAAACCCTATCCAGTGATCTCAAAAATCAAATCATGCTTTTGGCTCGTAAAGGACTATCCGGTCAGCTAATTGCTGAAATGTGTCACTGCTCTCCTAGTAGTGTTCGTCGAACAATTTTAGAGCGCATGGAACCACACTATCGTGTGGCTAAGTTGCCTAAGCATTTATGTTTTGACGAGTTTCGTTCAACTAAGTCTGTGATGTCCTTTATCTGTTGTGATGCTGAAACCCACCAAATTGTCACAAAGTTACAGGATCGTCTATCACCTACAATTATTGATTATTTTGAAAGTCGTTATTCAAAAGCCGAACGCGAATACGTTCAATCAGTTGTAATTGATTTAAATGCTCAATATCAAAGCTTTATCTATCGCCTTTTCCCTAATGCCAACATTATTATTGATCGCTTCCATCTTGTGCAATTAGCTGGTCGCGCTTTGGACAATTGTCGTATTTCTATCCTAAAACAACTCGATAAACAGAGCCGAGAATATAAAATTATGAAGTCACATTGGAAGCTATTCCATAAAAAAGCTGAAGATCTTCACCCTGAAGAAGTAGTTTTTCTTCGCGGCGTTAAGCAATATATGACTCGCCAAAATGCTGTGGATCTCATTACTAGTAAATTTTCTAAGTTCGCTGAAGTATACCAAACTTACCAAGATATCACGAAAGCCCTCAACGAGCGCAATAGTGAATTACTAGAGTCAACCATCTTAGACTACCAAAAAACCAATACAGAAATGGATACCGCTATCCAAACCCTTCGTCAAAACAGAAAATATGTCTTAAATAGTGCTAAGTTTGAATACTCTAATGGTCCTTTAGAAGGCATCAATCGCAAAATCAAAACTCTAAAACGAACTTGTTATGGTTTTGCCAATCAAAAATTTTTCTTTTTAAGAATCGATTGTATTTTTTCGTAAAAAAATACCCCCTACATTTTCGTAGGAAGTATTTTTAGTCAACCATACCAGTTGACAGATATCCATATTAATATAGCAGTCGAAAAATTCTAGAAAAGATAACAGTAATTTAAAATAATAAAGAGGCTGAGTAAACCTCGGCCTCTTTATTATTTTTTATTCTTGCGGAAACTAGTCTTCTGCAACAAATGGCAAAAGACCCATGATCCGTGCACGCTTGATAGCGATAGTTAACTTACGTTGGTTCTTAGCACTAGTACCAGTAACCCGACGTGGTAAGATCTTACCACGTTCAGAAATGAACCGACGTAATAAATCAGTGTCTTTGTAATCGATGTATTCGATGTGGTTTGCGGCGATGAAGTCGACCTTACGACGACGACGTCCGCCCCGACGTTGTTGTGCCATGAAATTACCCTCCTATTCTGAGTAAAAATTTATTTAGAATGGTAATTCGTCATCAGCTAAATCAATGGATTGACCACCATCATCACTGCTTCCAGGGAACTGGTTGCCAGCATTTTGATTGGGATCGAAACCATTATCCATACTTGGTGACGGATTACTTTGAGGAGCATTATTTCCAGGTTGTGGTTGACTGCCATATTGTGGAGCCTGAGCACCAAACGATTGTTGGTTATTGTTAAATGGCTGTTGAACGCCTGACTGGTTCATACCACCATTTTGGCGAGGTTCTAACAATGCAAAGTTATCTACAACAACTTCGGTAACATATACACGGTTACCCTGTTGGTTTTCATAATTCCGGGTTTGAATGCGCCCTTCAATTCCAACAAGTGAACCCTTATGCGTAAAGTTACTAAAGTTTTCAGCGGATTTACGCCAAATAACGCAATTGATAAAATCAGCATCACGATCACCATTTTGGTTTCGGAATTGCCGATCAACAGCTAACGTAAATGAAACAACTGCTGTCCCGCTGGTTGTGTACCGCAACTCGGGATCTCTTGTTAAACGCCCAGTTAAGACTGCACGATTAAGCATAGATCTTTCTCCTCTCTTTACTTTATTGACAAATTAATTAAGCATCAAGCTTAACAATCATGTGACGTAGGATATCATCACTGAACTTAGCTAAACGATCAAATTCGTTTAAAGCTTGATCGGAATCAGTAGTTAAGTTTACCACGTGGTAAGTACCTTCAGTGTACTTAGCGATTGGGTAAGCAAAACGACGAGTTGACCAATCCTTTGAATCAGCGATAGTTGCACCATTGTCCGCCAAGATCTTGTCGAATCGGTCTACCAATTCGCTCTTTGCAGATTCTTCGATATCAGGACGAATGATGTAAGTAATTTCATATTTGCGTGTTTCCATGAATGTTACACCTCCTTATGGACTCTGGCTCTTCTCGCTATTTGAGAAGAACAAGGAAAGTAGACGTCATTACGTATACTCACAGACATAAAATATAGCATAAAATTCTATTTAAAACAAGGAACATCTAACAAGAAATCCTAAATGTTGCGGTCACTATAACTATATATACGTAAAATATCTACTTTTTCACTTTATTTTTTTAATTTTCTGTTGGTTGACTTTCTTCTTGCGAGGAATTGTTAGTAGCTTCTTCAGTTTCCTCATCGACCTCTTTATCCACCTTTGCAATCGTAGCAACACGGGCACCATTATCCATCTTAATTAAGTGAACACCAACAGCAGATCGTCCAGTTTGCGATACACTTTCAATGCCAAAACGAATAATTACTCCCTGGTCGGTCACTAACATAATATCTTCATCACCATTGACAGTCGTTAAACCAACTAATGGACCATTCTTTGCAGTAACATTAACTGTCTTAACGCCTAGTCCTCCCCGTCCTTTGATTGGGTATTCAGAAGCAGGCGTTTGCTTTCCAAAACCATTTTCACTAATTACAAGAACCTTGCTATCAGAATTAAGAGGGGCAGCACCAATTACGTAGTCTTCATCTCGTAGGCGAATTCCACGAACTCCAGCTGCGCTTCGTCCCATTGATCGAACAACCGATGATTTAAAGCTAAGCGCATACCCATTATGAGTACCAATAATCATTGGCTGATCTTCACTAATAACTTCTACATCGATCAATTCATCGTTTTCATGAAGGTTGAGCGCCTTCAATCCATTGCTTCGAATATTCTTAAATTCTGTTACTGCTGTTCGTTTAACGGTTCCTAGCTTGGTAGTAAAGAAGAGGTATTTATCATCATCGTTAGTTTCATGTGAAACATTGATAACAGCACTAATCTTCTCTTTATTATTAATTCCAAGAAGATTAATAATTGGAATTCCTTGAGCAGCCCGACCATATTCAGGAACTTCATACCCCTTCATTGAGTATACTTTTCCTGAATTAGTGAAGAAGAGCAACATATCATGAGTTGAACTAGAAATTAGTTGTTCAATAAAGTCATCTTTATGAACTCCCATTCCCTTAACACCACGGCCGCCACGATGCTGAGACTTAAATTCATCAACCGGAAGACGTTTAATGTATCCATTGTGGGTCAAGGCAACGATAATATCTTCTTCTTCAATTAGGTCTTCATCTTCAATATTGGTAATATCACCAACTTGAAGCTCAGTCCGGCGTTCATCCCCAAAACGTTTTTGAATTTCCATCAATTCGTCATAAATGATTTGATTAATCCGTTCGCGATGAGCAAGAATATCCTTGTAATCGGCAATTGCTGCCATTAATTTTTGGTATTCATCCTCTATCTTTTCCCGTTCTAGGCCAGTCAACCGAACTAACCGCATATCGAGGATAGCTTGTGCCTGCCGATCTGATAAACCATAATTATTCATCAACTCATTCTTCGCTACTTCACTTGTTTGTGAGTTACGAATAATATTAATTATCTCATCAATATGGTCTAAAGCGATCCGCAATCCGGCAACAATGTGCGCACGATTTTGGGCTTTCTTTAATTCAAATTCTGTCCGTCGCCGTACAACTGATTCTTGGTGTTCCAGATAATGTTGCAAAATTTGTTTTAAGCTTAAAATCTTTGGAGCACCATTAACAATTGCTAGCATATTGAAGTTAAAAGTTGTTTGCATCAAGGTCATCTTGTAAAGATTATTCAAGATAACTTCAGCACTGGCATCACGACGAACATCAATTACGATTCGCATTCCGTCACGGTCAGTTTCATCATTAACATCAGTAATTCCATCAATATCTTTATTCCGAGCTAATTCAGCAATTCGTTCAATTAACTTTGCCTTATTAACCATGTAAGGAATTTCGTGGACAATGATCCGTTGCTTACCATTCTTCTGTTCTTCAATATCAACTTTTGCTCGAACAATAATAGTTCCCCGGCCAGTTTCATATGCTTTACGAATACCAGACTTACCCATTACTACTCCACCAGTTGGAAAGTCGGGGCCTGGAATAGCCTTCATTAGTCCTTCCGTTGTAATATCAGGATTATTCATTAACATATGCAGGCCATTAATAACCTCACCTAAATTATGGGTTGGAATATTAGTAGCCATCCCTACAGCAATCCCTGAAGCACCGTTAACTAATAAATTAGGAAAACGAGCTGGTAATACATCCGGTTCTTTTTCAGTACCATCATAGTTATCATGAAAATCAACGGTATCTTTATTGATATCCCGAAGCATTTCAACCGCAATTTTGCTCATCTTTGCTTCGGTATAACGCATGGCAGCCGCTCCATCACCATCAACTGACCCGAAGTTACCGTGACCATCAACAAGCATGTAACGGTAACTAAAGTCTTGAGCCATCCGTACAAGTCCTTCATAAATTGAAGAGTCACCATGTGGGTGGAACTTACCCATTACATCCCCGACAATCCGGGCTGACTTCTTGTAAGGCTTATCGGGAGTGACCCCTAATTCATTCATTCCATATAAAATCCGGCGTTGTACCGGTTTTAATCCATCACGGACGTCTGGAAGCGCACGTGAAACAATAACACTCATTGCATAATCCAAGAATGAGTTTTTCATCTGACTCGTAAGATTTACATCCGTGATCCGATTAGGCATATCTTGTTCAGCCAATGTCGTTCCTCCTTTTTTGCGTTAGCAGTAAACAACAGTTAATTACAGGTCAAGGTTTTCAACGAACTTAGCATTTTGCTCAATAAAGTCGCGCCGTGGTCCGACCTTGGTTCCCATTAGCATTGGGAAAATCTTATCAGCCTGTTCTGCGTCGTCTAGTTTTACTCGTAATAGGTGCCGATTTTCTGGGTCCATTGTTGTTTCCCATAATTGCTCAGCATCCATTTCACCTAGCCCTTTGTAACGTTGAATAACTGGCTTAGGACTTGGTTGCAGTGAGCTTACAACCTGTTCTAGTTCTTCATCAGAGTCAATGTATTTTACAAATTTACCTTGCCGAACTTGATATAGCGGCGGTTGAGCAATATAAACATACCCATGCGTAATCATTGGTTTCATAAAGCGGTAGAACAAGGTTAACAGTAATGTCCGAATGTGGGCACCATCGACATCCGCATCAGTCATGATAATTAATTTATGGTAATTAGCCTTTGTAATATCAAAGTCATCACCAAATCCTGTTCCAAGGGCGGTAAATAAAGAACGAATTTCGTCATTAGCTAGGACTCGATCAAGAGTTGCTTTTTCAACATTCAAGATCTTTCCGCGAATTGGAAGGATTGCCTGGGTGAGGCGCGAACGTCCTTGCTTTGCTGAACCACCGGCAGAATCACCCTCGACAATAAATAATTCTGAAATTTCCGGATCCTTACTCGTGTTATCAGCTAACTTACCTGGCAAATTGCTAATTTCAAGACCACTCTTTTTACGGGTAACTTCCCGGGCACGTTTAGCAGCCACCCGTGCTTTGGAAGCGAGTTGACCTTTTTCAATAATTTGCCGCGCTTCGTCTGGGTGTTCTAATAAGAACCGGGTAAATGTTGCCGCAAAGACATGGTCAGTCGCTGTTCGTGCATCTGAGTTTCCTAACTTAGTCTTAGTCTGTCCCTCGAATTGCGGATCAGGGTGCTTAATGGAGACAACCGCAGTTAAACCTTCCCGTACGTCATCCCCTGATAAGGTTTCATTAGACTTTAAGATACCTGCTTTGTGGCCGTAGTCATTGATAACGCGTGTAAGAGCCATCTTAAATCCGGTCTCATGAGTCCCACCTTCGTAAGTATGAATATTGTTAGTGAAAGTTAGCAAGTTGCTGCGATATGAATCTGTATATTGTAAGGATACTTCAACAGTAATATCGTTTTCTTTACCTTCCACGTAAATTGGTGGGTCAAATAAGACATTTTGATCTTCATTAAGGTATTCAACATAATGACGAATCCCACCTTCATAATGGAATTCTTTCCGTTCATGGTCTGCTTGTCGTAAGTCTTCGATCGTGATTTTAAGTCCCTTGTTTAAGAAGGCTAACTCTCTTAAACGATCAGTTAAAGTTTTAATATTGTAAGTCGTTGTTTCACGGAAAATTTCTGGATCCGGCTTAAAGTGAACAGTTGTACCATGCTCAGTTTCTGGAAGTCCTTCTTCAATTACCTTCATTGCAGACTTAACATGACCATGATCAAAATCCATGTAGTAACGTTTACCTTGACGAGCAACTTTAACATCCAATTCAGTGGATAAGGCATTTACAACAGAAGCCCCTACCCCGTGAAGACCTCCAGAAACCTTATATCCGCCGCCGCCAAATTTTCCTCCGGCGTGCAGAACGGTAAAGACCGTTTCTAAGGCTGACTTTCCGGTTTCTTTTTGTGTATCAACTGGAATTCCCCGACCATTATCCTTAACAGTAATACTGTTATCTGGATTAACTACAACATTAATTTCATCACAGAATCCTGCTAAGGCTTCATCAATTCCGTTATCGACAATTTCCCAAACAAGGTGATGAAGTCCCTGGGCTGAAGTGGAACCAATATACATTCCGGGACGCTTTCGAACTGCATCCAATCCCTTTAAAACCTGAATTTGACTAGCATCATACTCGCTAGCCAATTTCATCTTGGTTTCTTTTTGTTGTTCGTTGCTCACTTTACTTCCTCCTTATTCAAAGTGCCGTGCTCAATTTCAAAAATCGTGGGTTCATTAATTAACTGGCGAGCAACATCACTCAGACTAGTGGTCGTCAAAAATGTTTGAACTTTATTCTGAATGGCTGTTAACAGGTGTGTTTGTCGAATCGTATCTAGTTCTGATAACACATCGTCTAATAATAATAATGGATACTCGCCTGTTTGCTCTTTCATCAAATCAATCTCTGCTAGTTTTACTGATAGTGCTGTCGTTCGCTGTTGTCCTTGCGATCCAAACGCCTGCACATTTTTATCATTTACCAGAAAGCGGATATCATCCCGATGAGGACCATAAATTGTTGTTCCTTGCTCGATTTCACGCTGTTCATTATCCTGATATAACTTAAAAAGTGCCTGATAAGCCTCTTCAACAGTAGTATCATCACTAACCTTTAATTGATTAACGTATTCAAGCCGTAATGATTCCTTATTTAGTGAAATTTCTTGATGCAAATCAGCTGCCCATCCTTCAAGGTGCTTTAAAAAATGTTGACGGGCAATAATTACTTCCGCACCAAAAGCAGCAAGCTGATCAGATAGGACTCCTAAAAGGACGCGATCAGTTTGTTGCTTATATTTTAGTTGCTTTAAATATTTGTTTTTTTGTCGTAAGAGTGTGCGATATTGGCCTGCATTGTAGAGGTATTTGCTACTCATCTGGCTAAACTCTCGATCCATAAAGTGGCGCCGTAAAGCTGGGGACCCTTTTACCAACGACAAGTCCTCAGGAGCAAACAATATTGCATTTAGTTGACCAACATACTGTGATAATCGCGCTTGTTCTAAATGATTTACCTTTGCCTTTTTTCCTTTACTTGAGAATTGTAATTCAAGCGGAATCTTACCAATACTTTTCTCTACCGTACCACTTATTAGGGCTGATTTTTCTTGCCAATTAATAAGTTCATGGTCATTACTTGTTCGATGACTCTTGGTCAGGGAAAGAACATAGATTGCCTCTAGCATATTCGTTTTACCCTGTGCATTATGACCAATTAAAACGTTCACTCCAGGGTTGAAGTGAACGGTTAGATCCTGATAATTTCGAAAGTGATGTAAATGCAATTCCGTCAGAATCATGCTTATCCCTACTTACTCTTAATAACAAGTAATTGGTGGTCAGGAATTTGAATCTTATCTTCGGGATACAATTTGCGTCCTCGCCGATCATCTGGCTCATCATTTACTAATACAGTATTTTCTTTTAGAAACCATTTAGCTGCTCCGCCAGTAGGAATAATCCCCTCTTCTTTGAGTAACTGGCCGAGTGTAATAAATGGACTATCAATCAACACTGACTTTTCTTCCATTTTTTTCACCTACTTTTGTAATTCTATTATACCACATTATTCGGCCTAATTTTGCGTTATTAGCCTTTCTGAGCGCATTAACTTAATTTAGCCTTTTTTATCAAAATTCGGTTAAATTTGCTCTATGGTCAAAAATCTGAATATAAATCAAAAATGTTAATTAAAATTATTCTCAGTCTAACTATGATGAGTATATTAATACATTTTACTTGTCAAAAGTTAGCAGTGAAATATAATTATATAAATATTTATTGGAGGTAGATGAATATGGATTTAGGTTTAACAGGAAAAACAGCTTTAATTACAGGATCAACTAAGGGAATTGGCAAAGCAATTGCAATTGAAATGGCAAAAGAAGGCACAAATGTTATTATCAATGGTCGTAAAAAAGCAGATGTTGATACCATTGTTAGCGAAATTAAAGAGCAATTCCCAGATACTAATCCTCAAGGGGCAGCATACGATATTTCCCAATCACAACAACGTCAAGAATTATTTGCAGCATTCCCAAAGATTGATATTTTAGTAAATAATATGGGAATTTTTAAACCGATGGATTACTTCGACATTTCTGAAGAAACTTGGCAACACTTTATCGATGTTAACTTCTATTCAGGTAATGCTCTTGCTAAATTCTATTTGCCTAAAATGCTTGAACAGGATTTTGGGAGAATTATTTTTATTGCCAGCGAAGAAGCTGTTATGCCATCTGGTGAAATGCCACAATATAGTTTGACAAAGACAATGAACTTGTCATTAGCAAAAAGTTTATCTAAGTTGACTAAAGGTACCCATGTAACAGTTAATACTATAATGCCTGGTTCAACTCTTACAGAAGGAGTCCAACAAATGCTTGTTGACATGTATAGCAATACAGATGTTCCTGAAAATAAATGGGAAAGTGACTTCATGAAAAATCACCGTCCACTTTCACAAATTCAACGATTAATTCGTCCAGAAGAAGTTGGTCGTTTTACTGCTTTTGTAGCTAGTCCATATTCATCATCATTTTCCGGTGAAGCACTCCGACTTGACGGTGGATTAGTCCCGACACTCTTCTAAAATCTAAATTCACAATTACACAAAAAGAGGATGTTGTAAAAATTTCAACACCCTCTTTTTTATGCTTAAAATGTCCGTACTGGCGTAATTAAGTGGACAAAGTTTTCTTGATCTTCTGTTGGCACCAAGGTAAATGGTCGCAATGGTGAAGTAAATGAAATCTTGATCGTTGCCTGACCAAAAGAACGCAAAGCATCTTTCATGTAGTTAGGATTAAACGAGATTTCAAGATCATTACCATCAAGAGCAGACGTTACTACCTCTTCTTCAACGGTACCGATATCTGGAGAATCACCACTAATTCGGACAAGATTTTCTGATGGCTTTAGACTTAACTTAACCACATCGTTACGGCTTTCATGAGATAAAAGTGAAGCACGCTCAATTGATGATAGAAATGTCCCAGCTTCTAGCTCAACAGTTGTATCAGCAGTTTGTGGAATTAATTGACTGGTTTCAGGGTAGTTCCCTTCTAGTAATCGCGAATAAAAATGAGTATTACCAAAAATAAACAATACTTGATTTTCGGTTACTTGCATTTGTACATCTTCATGGACATCGCTAATCATTCCGGAAAGTTCTTCCATGCTCTTTCCAGGAATGATCACATCAAAATCTATGCCGTTATCGATATTTTCGAGGACCACTTTCCGTTGTGCAAGTCGATGACTATCTGTTGCAACAGCTGTTAGGACGCCATCTTTTAACGTCATATGCACCCCGGCAAGGATTGGGCGACTTTCTTGCTTTGATACCGCAATGACGGTTTGACGAATTACTTCTTTAAGGATGTCGTTAGGAAGAGTTACTGATTTGTTAGTTTCAATTTCTGGTAAATGGGGAAAGTTTTCAGCATCTTGACCATTAATTTGGAATTTAGCTGAACCAGATGTAATATCTGCTTGAAAACCACTTGTAACTTCAATAGTTACTTTTTTATCTGGTAACTTTTTAACAATATCACTGAAGAAGCGGGCTGGTAACACAATAGCTCCAGTATCTTCAATTGTTAAATCATTATCAGCATCATTAGCGCTAATAACACTTTCAATTGTAATATCTGAATTACTACCAGTTAACACAATGTTGTCTTCGTTTACGACCATCTTTAATCCAGTAAGAATTGGAATTGTGGTTTTAGATGAAATAGCACGTAAGACATTATTTAGTTGACTAATGAATGCAGATCGGTTAATTGTAAAATTCATATGTTTCAGTCCTTTTGTGTAAGTATATAAATATATTTAATAGTTTAAAATATAGTCGTAGTAGTAGGGCCTGTTAATACTGTGGAAAACTATTTAGACACCTGTTATTGCGAGTTATCCACCTGTTGATAACTTGTGGATAAGTTTGAGGATAATTATTATACTTATCCACAGCTTATGATCGTAGTTTAGCTTTTAATTTTGTAATATCGTTTTGTAAGTCAGTATCCTTTTTTAGTTCTGCCTCGATTTTATCGATAGCATGTAAAACGGTGGTATGGTCTTTGCCGCCGAATTCGTTGCCGATTTTTGGCAACGAGGAATCGGTGAGTTCTCGAGAAAGATACATAGCGATTTGGCGAGGCATAACGATTTGTTTAACTCGCTTTTTACCAAGGATATCTCCTTGAGTTATATTATAAAAATCAGCGACTTGTTTTTGAATTGTAGCGATTGATATTTCGTTTTTTGCTACGCGGTGAAGTCCCTTTAATGCTTGAGATGCTAAGCTTGGCGTGATTCGCTCACCGCTTAAATTAGCAAATGCTTGAACCTTTGTTAAGGCTCCTTCTAGTTCACGAATGTTTGTATCGATTTGGCCAGCGATATAATTAAGGGTGTCGTTTCCAATATCAATATGATCTTCCTCAACTTTACTCCGCAAGATAGCAATTCTCGTCTCTAAGTCAGGAGGAGTAATTTCGACAGTAAGTCCCCATCTGAAACGTGATACAAGCCGGTCTTGCAGTTCAGGAATCTCATTTGGAATCCGATCAGATGTCATAACAATTTGTTTTTTGCGATCATGAAGGGCATTAAAAGTATTGAAAAATTCTAGCTGTGTTCCCTCTTTGTTGGCTAAAAATTGAATATCATCAATTAATAGGAGATCAAGGTTACGATATTCTTCTCTTAATTGTTCAGTCGTATTATTACGAATAGCATTAATATAATCGTTGGTAAAATCCTCACTCGTCACATATTTGACACGCGAATTTGGATTAACTTGAAGCATATGGTTACCGATCGCTTCCATTAAGTGGGTTTTTCCTAAACCAACTCCCCCATAAATAAAGAGCGGGTTGTAAAGGCTGCCAGGGCTTTCGGCAACGGCAAATGCTGCAGCGTGTGCCATTTTATTTCCTTCTCCAACAACGAATGTTCCAAAGTTGTAATGAGGATTAAGAGGAGTATCCATCTCAAAAGAAGGAGTTGGATCATCTTCTGTTTTTTTATTTGTATAGGTAAATTCTCCCTCTAAAATATAATGCGGCTCAATATTTCGTCCCAATTCCCGTTGAGCGAATTCTTTAAGCTGCGTATTTAAATTTTTGCGCCAAAAATCGCGGTGCACCGGAGTGGGCACCTCGATTTCCAGTTGATTTTGAGAGAGAGAAATTGCTTTTGCCGGAGCAATCAAAGTGTCAAAGGTAACCGGAGTGGTATCCTGACGAAATGAATTTTGGATCGCTTCCCACAGAGAATCGAGCTCAGTCAAAATAATTTCCTCCTAAAGTATTAAATTACAAACGGTATTTTATCATTACATGGGAAAGTTTTCCACAACCAAGTGGATAATAATAAAAAAGTTTACACAACACTGTGTGTAAATTAATAATATTGCTGTGAAAAATGGGGAAAAGGAGATTCCGTTATCACTTATCCACAGAATTGTGTTGATATATGCTATTGATATAGCAGTAAACTAGAGAGTTATCAACACCTAAAAGACTGCTTGTGGATAACTTTATCAACAGGTGTTAATCTGGGGATAATCTCTGAAAAACGTTGTTGATAACTTGTCCACAAATTATGAATTTACACAACGCTGTGGATTATTTTACTAATTTTGTTAATAATCAAAAAAATTTAAATAAAAATTCGCCGTTTATTAATTTCGGTAAGTGTGTTATACTACCAAAGTATGTTTGAAGAGATCGTCTTTTAGACTCTAGAAACCAAACCACTCGAATTTAATAGGAGGTGCAATTGTATGAAGCGCACGTTTCAACCAAAGAAGCGTCACCGTGCACGTGTCCATGGCTTCCGTAAGCGCATGAGCACCAGTAACGGCCGTAAGGTATTAGCACGTCGGCGTCAAAAGGGCAGAAAAGTATTATCTGCATAACCACGGCCACTTTTATAGTGGCTTTTTTTATTGTGTGGGGCAGGGCAGTCAGCTTGACGAGCAATTTGAATCGTTAAAGTTGTCGTATGTCCGGCCCTATTTTTATATCTACTTAAATTAAGGCTGGGGATTATACAAATGAGAAAATCATATCGCGTAAAAAAGGAAAGTGAGTTTCAACGGGTTTTTGAAACCCATAATTCCGTGGCCAACCACAAATTTGTCGTATATCAAATGGAAAAGCCAGGACAAAAACATTTTCGTGTCGGTATTTCTGTTGGAAAAAAGATTGGAAATGCTGTGCATCGTAATTGGGTTAAGCGGCGTATTCGTCAAACATTATTAGAGGTGAAACCGCAATTACGGTCTGATGTTGATTTCTTGGTTATTGCTCGGTCAGCGGCAGATGGTTTATCAATGGCAGAAACAAAGAAAAACCTAGTGCACGTTTTAAAGCGTGCACATTTGTTAGATGAAAAAAGTGAGGATTAGGATTTGAATAAGAAAACAAAAAAATTCCTAAGCTTGGGAGCAATCATGAGCTTAACCCTATTTTTAGCTGCTTGCTCCAATAAGCCAATTACTAGTCATAGTACTGGTATCTGGGACCACTACATTATCTATAACTGTTCACAATTTATCATTTGGTTATCAAAGCACTTTGGCGGATATGGAATGGGGATAATTATCTTTACGATCATCATCCGGATCATTTTACTGCCATTGATGTTCTACCAAACAAAGACCATGATGAAGACGCAAGAACTTGCTCCTCAACTAAAGGCAATTCAGAAAAAGTACTCATCACGTGATCGCGAGTCAATGCAAAAGATGCAAATGGAAACTCAGAAGCTCTATAAAGAAGCTGGAGTTAATCCATGGGCTTCGATGCTTCCATTACTGGTTCAGTTGCCAGTTATGTGGGCTCTTTATCAAGCGATCTGGCGGACCTCAGCCTTACGGAATGGAACTTTCTTGTGGCTTCAGTTAGGTCACCCGGACCCATACTACATCATGCCTATTTTAGCGGCATTATTTACGTTTATTAGTTCATGGTTATCCATGGCTTCAATGCCCGAAAGAAATTCAATGACAACTACAATGACGTGGTTTATGCCGATTATGGTATTCTTCATGGCATTAGGATTCTCTTCAGCTATTACCTTATACTGGGTAGTAACAAATGCCTTCCAAGTTGTCCAAACGCTTATCATTCAGAATCCATTTAAGATTCGTCGTGAACGTGAAGAAAAGCAACGGGCTGAGAAAGCAAAACGTCGCAAGATTGAAAAGGCAAAACGTCGCGCTTACCAAAGTCGGCGGAAATAAATTATTAAGGCTGTGACAAGTAGTTGTTGCGAGCCTTTTTATTTGGTAATAAATTTAAAGAGTGGAAATTAATTAAATTCACGGGGGATAAAAATGGCAGTTTTTACTGGAACAACAATTGAAGAAGCAAAAGAAAAGGCACGTGTGCAATTGAAGCCAACCGTTAATCAAACAATTGAATTTACGGTTCTTCAACAGCCGCGGCACGGTTTTCTAGGAATTGGACGACGCCAAGCGCAAGTGGATGCAGTAATAAAAGATAAAGAAATTGCGATACCCTCACTGGAAGAAAAAGATGAGCAACCGGCAAAAGAGCCAGAACAAAAGCCTGCAAGCTTAAATTCAGCTGAAGATGAGCTCGACCCTGCTGAAATCAAGCGGCGGCAACAGGCCAATCTTAAAAAGGTTCAAGCAACTAGTAAAGAATTGGTTAAGTATCTAACAACAGTATTTAAGGAATTGGGTATTGCTGTTGAACCACGGATTATTAATTTAGAAGCTCATGACCTCAAAATTGATCTTCAGACTGAGGAAAATGGACGAGTGATCGGGAAGCACGGTCGCCGGATCAATGCGATGGAACAGCTTAGTAATATATTCATGGATTACCATGGAGCGGCAAAAGTAAACGTTGAACTTGATACTTCCAATTATCGTGAACGACGTCAAGAAGCAGTTCACAACCTGGCGCAAAAGGCAGCGATGGAAGTAGTTGCAAGTGGGAAAGCAGTTTTTATGGACCCGATGCCCGCCCGCGAACGGAAACAAATTCACCATGAACTTGAGAATAATCACCACGTAAAAACATACTCTCACGGTCGGGAACCTTACCGGAGTATCGTGATTGCGCCCAAGGACTAACTTATTTGTTGACAATTTCTGGTAATGATCTTAGAATATGAGCGGTTATAAATTTAATATTCGTTAAAGTAGTGAAAGTGCTTTGACCATGTTAGTGATATTTTTATTACTATGCATGGACTGGCACTTTTTTTGTTAGAAAGGAGTAAAGTAGCGATGGCAAATAGCGAGAATGATACGATTGCAGCAATTTCGACGCCGGTTGGTGAAGGTGGAATTTCCATTATCCGAATTAGTGGGGATGACGCGGTGAAAGTTGCTCAACGGATCTACAAAGGAAAAGATCTCGCCAAAGTAGCAACTCATACTATTAACTATGGTCATATTGTCGACCCTGATACGGATCAGGAAGTTGATGAAGTGATGGTTTCAGTAATGCGCGCTCCTCACACTTATACGCGTGAAGACGTGATTGAAATCAACTGTCACGGGGGATTGTTAGCAACTAACCGTATTCTGCAATTGGTACTGAGCTTTGGCGCTCGGATGGCAGAACCAGGTGAATTTACTAAACGGGCCTTCTTAAATGGTCGTCTCGATTTATCTCAATCAGAAGCGGTAATGGATCTAATTCGCGCAAAGACAGATAAATCGATGAAGGTTGCATTAAACCAGCTTGATGGTGATTTGTCGCGGTTAATTCGTAATTTGCGCCAGGATATTTTGGATGTATTAGCGCAGGTAGAAGTTAATATTGACTATCCAGAATATGATGCTGTTGAAGAAATGACGACGAAACTCTTAAAAGAAAAAGCAGCGGACATTCAACAACGAATCCAAGGTCTTCTTAAAACAGCTAAGCAAGGAAAGGTTTTGCGAGATGGTTTAGCAACGGCTATCATCGGGCAGCCAAATGTTGGTAAATCAAGTTTATTGAATTCCTTGCTTCACGAAGACAAGGCGATCGTTACAAATGTTGCTGGGACAACCCGGGACGTAATTGAAGAATACGTCAATGTCAACGGGGTGCCATTGAAGTTAATTGATACAGCCGGAATCCGCGATACAAATGACCAAGTCGAAAAGATCGGGGTAGAGCGGAGTCGTAAAGCCTTGGGAGCCGCTGACTTAGTACTTCTCTTGATTGATAGTTCAAATGAATTGACTGACGAGGATCGCCAATTACTGGAAGCAACCAAGGATAAGCAGCGGATCATCATCTTAAATAAGACGGATCTTCCACGCAAGGTTGATTTAGAGGAATTGAAATCACTAGCTGGCAAGAGTGCCGTTATTGAAACTTCAATCGTTAACCATGAAGGAATGGACCAACTTGGTAAACAGATTGGTCACATGTTCTTCAACGAGGGGATTGAAAGTAACCAGAATAATGTAATGGTTACCAATGCTCGGCACATTGGTTTACTCCACCAAGCTAATGATGCTTTAAGCGATGTCTTAAAAGGAATTAATGATGGAATGCCGGTAGACCTAGTTCAAATTGATATGACCCGGTGTTGGGAATTATTAGGTGAGATTACTGGGGATAGTTACCAAGATGAGTTACTTGACCAGTTATTTAGTCAATTCTGTTTAGGAAAGTAGGGAATAGAAGAATGAAGAGTTCAGAAGCATTGCAAACATCTGATGCCGTTCAATACGAAGCGGGATCATACGATGTAATTGTTGTCGGGGCGGGTCATGCCGGAAGCGAGGCCGCCCTTGCCGCAGCCCGGATGGGGAATAAAACCTTATTGGTAACAATTAATCTTGAAATGGTTGCTTTTATGCCATGTAATCCCTCTGTTGGTGGTCCGGCAAAAGGAATCGTGGTCCGCGAAATTGATGCTCTTGGTGGTGAAATGGGTCATAACATTGATAAGACCTATGTCCAAATGCGGATGTTAAATACCGGTAAGGGTCCCGCTGTCCGTGCATTACGAGCTCAAGCAGATAAACATGCTTATCACCGTGCAATGAAGCAGACGATTGAGGAAGAACCTAACCTTACTCTCCGTCAAGCAACTGTTGACCAGTTAATTGTTGAAGATGGTGTCTGCAAAGGTGTTATTACTAATACAGGAGCTCGTTACCATGCTAAGACGGTTGTACTAACTGTTGGAACTGCAGCGCGCGGAAAGATCATTATTGGTGAATTACAGTATGAATCTGGTCCAAATAACTCTAAGACAGCGGTAAAACTTTCGGAAAACCTTGAAGAACTTGGCTTTGATCTTGAACGTTTTAAGACGGGAACGCCACCACGGGTTAACGGAAAGACAATCGATTATAGTGTAACGGAAGAACAACCAGGGGATGAGGAACCACATCACTTTAGTTTTGATACTTCTGATAGTGCCTATATTCCAATTAGCGAACAATTATCTTGTTGGTTAACTTATACAAATGAAGGGACGCATGCCATTATTCGGGAAAACCTTAGCCGGGCACCAATGTTCTCTGGTGTTATCAAGGGGGTTGGACCACGCTACTGTCCTTCAATTGAAGATAAGATTGTTCGTTTTGCTGATAAGCCGCGGCATCAAGTTTTCCTTGAACCAGAAGGCCGGGATACGGATGAGTACTATCTTGATGGAATTTCAACATCAATGCCAGAAGAAATCCAACAAAAGATTGTGCACTCAATCAAGGGGTTAGAGAATGCTGAAATGATGCGTCCTGGATATGCAATTGAATACGATGTAGTTGCGCCGTACCAACTTCACCCAACCCTGGAAACTAAGATCATTAAGAATCTCTATACTGCAGGCCAAACAAACGGTTCTTCGGGTTATGAAGAAGCAGCGGGTCAAGGATTAATTGCGGGGATTAATGCAGGATTACGGGCACAAGGCAAGGAACCATTTGTCCTTAAGCGTTCGGACGCATATATCGGCGTGATGATCGACGACTTAGTAACAAAGGGGACGAAAGAACCTTACCGTTTACTTACAAGTCGGGCAGAATATCGGCTAATTTTACGTCATGATAATGCTGATTTCCGGTTAATGGAAATGGGTCATCATGTTGGCTTAGTTAGTGATGAGCGGCTTGCTAAAATGGAAGAGAAGAAGCGTCAAGTTGCAGCTGAAATCAAACGATTAGAAGAAATTAAGCTCAAGCCAAGCGATGATAAGGTTAACGAATTTATTGAAGCGCACGGGGATAATCGCTTAAAAGATGGAATTGCGGCAGCTGACCTCTTGAAGCGACCATACTTCGATTATCAAACGTTGGCCGAATTCATTCCGGCACCAGAACAGGAACTTGATCGTCATGTGATTGAGCAGGTTGAAATTCAATTGAAATATGCTGGTTACATCAAGAAAGAGGAAGTTAAGGTTGAACGGATGAAACGGATGGAAGCTAAACGGATTCCAGATGATATCGATTATGGTGATATTGATGGTCTAGCAACTGAAGGACGTCAAAAGCTTGAAAAGATTCGTCCAGAAACTTTAGCCCAAGCTTCACGAATTAGTGGAGTTAACCCCGCTGATATTGCAATCTTGAGTGTTTACGTCCGCCAGGGGAAGTTTTCCAAGAAGGATCGCAAATAAAATTTCCCGGGAAATAAAATCTGGAGAAACAGAGTAATGACTCCGCTCTCCAGATTTTATTATGGTTTTCTTAAAGCAAAGGGATAATATACTTAAGTTTGGCATTATATGGTATAATTTAGGTTCGAGTTTTAATAACGAATTTTAAATAACTATTTTGTGATCCGTGAATTTAAGAGAAAGAAGAGGAAATTTATAATGTGTGGGATTGTTGCATTTGTTGATAATGAAAAACCACAAATTAAAGACCAATTAATCAAAAAAATGAAGGACCGGATTATTCACCGGGGGCCTGATGCGGAAGGTCAATATGTGGATGATGATGTAGCACTTGGCTTCCGGCGCTTGAGTTTTATTGATGTTAAGTCTGGTAATCAACCAATCTTTAATGAAGATAGCTCAAAAGCCATTGAATTCAACGGTGAAATTTACAATTTTGAAGAATTACGTGAAGAATTAATCAGTAAGGGTCACACATTTAAAACCCATGCCGATACTGAAGTAATCTTGCACGGATATGAAGAATGGGGCAAGGATGTTGTTAACAAGCTGCGCGGAATGTTCGGCTTTATTATTTGGGATTTTGAGACTAAAGAAATGTTCGGTGCCCGTGATCATTTTGGAATCAAACCATTATATTACGCTAAAATGAACGGTACTTTCTTTGTTGGGTCTGAAATTAAGGCATTTCTTGATCACCCTAATTTTAAGAAAGAACTTAATAAAGAAGCGCTTAAACCATACATGACATTCCAATACCCAGTTACTCAAGAAACTTTCTTTAAGGGTGTTTACCGGCTTCCAGAAGGTCATTACTTCACTTATAAAGACGGTCAGTTTGAAATGACTCAATACTGGGACGAAAACTTTGAACCAGAAGACGAGACATTTGATGAAGCTGTTAACAAGATTGACGATGTTGTTAAGAATTCTGTTAAGGCACATACTTTTGCGGATAAAGGAATTAAGGTTGGTTCATTCCTTTCCGCGGGGGTTGATTCAAGTTTAGTAACGGCTTTGATGCGTCCAGATAATACGTTCTCAATCGGATTTGATAGTACTTACGATGAGACCAAACAAGCACGTGAATTAGCAGCTAAGATGGGCTTGAAGAATACTGATGAAAAGTTAACTAACGAAGAAGCTTTCCATGCATTCCCAATGATTCAATACTACTTAGATGAACCCGATTCTAACCCATCTGTTGTTCCTTTATACTTCTTGAACAAGTTGGCAAAGGATAACGGCTACAAGGCTCTACTTTCTGGTGAAGGTGCTGATGAATTATTTGCAGGATATATTGATTATGGTTTCAACACTAAAGTTAAGTTTATCCGGTGGGTAACTGATCAATTAAAGAAGATGCCTCGCGAACGTCGGTATAAGTTTGCTAAGTGGTTAGATGGGAAACACTTCCACGGCCAAGAGCATATGTACCGCAACTTAGCGCCAGCACGGGATACTTTTATTGGTCAAGCATACATCTTTAGTCCTGAAGAAGCCGCTGACTACTTGCAACCAGAATTTGATTGTGGACCAAGTATTGCCGACATTCTTAATCCACTTTTTGATAAGATGGAAGATAAAGATATCGATGAAGTCGCAAAGAAGCAGTATATTGACTTGCACCGTTTCATGCCTGGCGATATTTGCTTAAAGGCGGATAAGATGAGTATGGCTAACTCTGTTGAAATCCGGGTACCACTTCTTGATAAAGAGGTAATGAAAGTGGCTGAAACAACACCAACTAAGTATCTCTTTAACTATAAGGATACAAAGTGGGCATTCCGGATGGCAGCTAACCGGCACTTACCGGAAGAATGGGCTACTCGGCCTAAGATGGGCTTCCCAACCCCAGTTCGTGCATGGCTTCGAGAAAAGAAGTATTACCAAGAAGTACGTGAATTATTTGAACAAGACTTCGTAAAAGAGTTCTTTGATCAAGAAAAGCTTCTAAAACTTGCTGATGATAACTTCGAAGGCAAGGTGGATGGTCGTCGTAAGATTTGGACAATCTACACCTTCTTAACGTGGTATAAGTTATACTTCATTGATAACTTCAGACCTGATGAATCAGGAATTGACCGCGCACAAAAAACGGCTACAACAGAAGCATAGAAAAAATATTAAAGGAGGCTGGCGAAGGGCTGTAGGACTCTTCTAAGTCTCCTTTTTTGTTAGTTGATAACCCTTATTTATTTTTGTGATAAAAAATGAAATAATATAGGGCAGATTAGATTGAAGGAGAGTCATTTGCAAGATGGAATTGCATATTACACCTGCTTTAGCATTATTGCGCGAGCACCATTTATTGGATCATGTTAGTAACTTGACTGATTTTACCGCAACTAGCGTGTCCTATGATTCACGGAAGGTAAAATCAGGAACTTTATTCTTTTGTAAAGGAAATTTTTTGCCTAAATACCTAGCATCTGCTAAAGAAAAAGGTGCGATTGCGTATGTGGCTGAAAAAGAATATCCAGAGGGCGAAGGATTGCCAGCTATTATCGTGAACGATGAACAAAAAGCAATGTCTTTACTGGGGGCAGCATTTTATGGCTATCCACAAAATGATTTGTTCATTATTGCGATTACAGGAACAAAAGGCAAAACAACAACGGCTTATTTTGCTGACCATATTTTAGCCCAAAGTACAGCTGATCATATTGCCCTTTTTTCAACGCTTGATCGGATTCTAGGCAATAAGCCGGAAGATAAATTTAAATCTGATTTGACTACTCCCGAATCCTTAGACCTTTTCCATGATATGCGCGTTGCCGTTGATAATGGGATGACGCACTTAGTAATGGAAGTATCATCGCAAGCATACAAGAAAAACCGGATTTATGGTTTGAAGTATGATGTTGGAATTTTCTTAAACATTTCGCCAGACCATATCGGACGAAATGAGCACCCAACTTTTGCTGATTATCTTCACTGCAAGGAACAATTATTAGTAAATTCTGCTAAATGCTTAATCAATGCAGAAACGGAAAAATTTATCGATGTTTATTACACGGCTAAGGCAACTACACAACCAGAGGACATTTTTTTATTTGCACGGCGAGGAGCAACCATCGAATTACCTGACAATGCCCAAATAGATTTTGAATATCGAAATGATTTAGAAGATCTTCATGAAAGTGAATTTGAGTTGACCGCCTTAACTGAGAAAGCAAAGCAGTTGAACTTAGATGGTCGTTATAAAACGAGTGTCCCTGGAGATTATAATGAAGGAAATGCGGTCGCTGCAATCATTGCCAGTGGATTAGCTGGGGCGAGTGCTAATGATGCCGTAAAAACATTAAATCATGTTCACATCCGTGGTCGAATGGAAATGATTAACAGTAATACCCATGGAACAATTTATGTTGATTATGCCCATAATTACGCTAGCTTGAAGCGACTCTTGGCATTCTTAAAACGACAAACTAATGCTGGCAAAGTAACAGTTGTCTTAGGAGCGACCGGTGATAAAGGTATTTCGCGCCGTCCAGGGTTTGGAAAAGCTTTAACTGAAGAACAACCAGATGAAGTAATTTTGACGACTGATGATCCAGGGTTTGAGGATCCGATGACTATTGCCCGGGAAATAGATTCTTATATTGATCATGATAAAGTAAAACATATTCAATTTGAAATGGACCGCGAAACGGCGATCAAAAAGGCAATTGACGGTAGTGAAAATGATGATATTGTAGTCCTTGCAGGGAAAGGTGAAGATCCTTATCAAAAAGTTAATGGGGAAGATGTCCCTTACCCAACTGATGTGAAGATTGCACGTGATTATATTAATGAACTAGAAAAATAAAGAGGAGTGGGGATCTAATGAGTGAACAACCTTTTGTTCCATTGATTCTAGGTAGTGATTTCAACGCTTACGGAATGGCACGGTCGATGTATGAAAAATATGGGATTAAGTCGCAATTATATGCTCGCCAACCATTGGCACCAACCCGTTATTCAAAAATTGTCGAGTTGCATTATAACGAACAATTACAATCACCAGAAGTGTTTACGAAGGTTTTAATTGAAGCGGCAGATGAGTTTGCTAAGCAAGGCAAGAAGACCGTTTTAATTAGTTGTGGGGATGACTATACTGAATTAGTTGCGAAAAACCGTAAAGAACTTTCGCAGCACATGTTCTGCCCGTATGCTGATTATGATGAAGTGGCAACATTAACGGATAAAGAGAAGTTCTACAATGTCTGTGAAAAGTATGGTTTGCCTTATCCTAAAACCGATATTTTAAAACCAGACCTTGATTATAAGAACTATAAATCACCATTTGAATTTCCAATTGCTTTAAAGGCTGCTGATGCGGTGCAATGGCATAAGGGAAACTTTGAAGGATACGAAAAGGCTTATATTATTAAGACACCAGAAAGATTAGCGGAAGTTCTGGAGATTATCTATGAGCATAGTCCATACAATGGGGACCTCGTTTTACAAGAATTTATTCCTGGTGATGATAGTAATATGCGGACCATCAATTGTTATGTCGATAAAGATCATAAGGTAAAGATGATGTGTCTCGGTCACCCGCTACTTGAAGATTGTAATCCAGCAAATGTTGGTAATTACGTTGCGATTATGCCAGCATATGACCAACAAATCTATGACAACATCAAGAATTTCCTTGAAAGCATTGAATTTACTGGATTTGTTAACTTTGATTTAAAATATGACCGTCGTGATGGCCAATTCAAGGTATTTGACCTCAATCCTCGCCAAGGTCGTAGTAGTTTCTTCGTTTCATTAAATGGCTATCAACTTGCTACTTTCCCCGTTGAAGATTACGTTTTTGATAGCTTAAAAGATCAAGAGACGATTTATGGAAACAAGGATGAAAGCAACTACAAGTTATGGCTTGGGGTTTCAAAAAAGACCTTCCTTCAGTATGCTAAAAATAACGAAATTAAAAAGCAGGCTGAGGAGCTTATTAAAGAAGGTCGTTATGGAACAACTTTCCATTATGACAAGGACATGAATTTCATGCGGTGGTTAATGGAACAACGGATTAATCATAACTATCAAAAGAACTTCGAAAAGTACTTTGTCGAAAAGAAATAAAAATTAAAAGAAGAGGCTGGAAAAACTTGTTTTTTCAACAGCCTCTTTATTTATACGAATATTGTTTAAGATATCGTGGAAATTAACCACAAGGCTCGAGGCTAAGTCCGAACGATAATCAGCCCGTGCCGTGCTAATCACCGTTCTATCCTTAGCCCACCGCCTTGTCGAGAAGGTTAATTTTCCACTCACATCTTTTTAATGTTATTAAATGTGAAAATAATATATTATTTATTATAAATAACTTTTCAGGTTTTATTACTAGTTGTATGATTAATAACAGTTAAATAAAGAAATTGAGGAATTATAATGAAAGCATTTCGTGAAGCAATGAGTTGGATTATTCCCATTTTAATCGGGTTAATAATCGCATTAGTAATTAAGCAGTTTTTCTTCCAAATTGTTCGGGTTGATGGACCATCCATGCAACCAAACTTACAAAATAATGAACGAGTATTTTGCTTGAAAACTGCCAAGATCCATCATGGAAGTGTCGTTGTATTTGATGCTAATGGTGTTGATCCGCAAGTATCGGTCAAGACTGATTATGTTAAGCGAGTAATTGGACTTCCTGGTGATACTGTTAGCTCTAAGAATGGAAACATTTATGTTAACGGCAAAAAGATTAATCAAGACTACATTAGTAAGAGTCAACGAACAACCGGAACTGGAAACTGGACACTGCGTAGTATCTCGGTTCAAAATAGTTGGTTAAAGAATAATGGTGCCACAAAAGTTCCGAAGGGTGAATACTTTGTTCTTGGGGACCACCGGAGCGTTTCCAATGATGGTCGTTACTGGGGATTTGTGCCTAAGAGTAAGATTGATGGGGTCGTAAAAGTTCCATCATGGACTGGGACAAAGACGACGCGCGAAAACGTTAATAAAGAATGGCAACACTTCTATGATAAGTAATAATTTAGTGGGTAAAAAATTCTGCAAGGAAGCTTTGAAATGGATTATCAAATTCGGCTAGCGACAATAGATGATCTACCAGCGATTGTCGACATATTTAATCAAGCTATTCCATTACAAGTCAATGATGAGAGTGCACCGATTGAGGTTGTTGATCGGCGTGAATGGTTTATGCAATTTGACAGTACTCATCCAATTTGGGTTGCGACAGTCAGTGAACAAGTGATCGCCTGGTGTGCCCTTGAGTATTTTTATCCGCATCCGGCCTATGATCATTCGGCACAGATAGCTATTTATATTCATGAAGATTATCGACGGCAACATCTTGGCCATGATTTATTAACATATGTGCAAAAACAAATTGAAGATCATTTAAATATAAGAACCGTAATTGCGTATATTTATATTGAAAATCAAGCAAGCTATCGTCTTTTTACCTCCTGCGGGTACAAAGAATGGGGTAAATTACCACAGATTTCTGAGATAAATGGTCAAATGCGGTCCCTTTATATGATGGGCAGAAATTTTAATTAAATTAGTAGAAGAACTTGATTGAGGTTGAACAATTTTAAGCTTTAACCTCTTTTTTGTTGATTTTATCAAGGCTTACCATTTTACATTTGTCAAAAAAATGACGACAATAGCTTTGTAGGGATAACTTGAAATGTGAAAGGATGGAGAACAATGATTTTAGATGAGATAATTACGCTTAATAGTGGTGTGAAAATTCCAAAGTTTGCATTAGGAACCTGGATGATTGATGATGACCAAGCAGCCGAAGCAGTTCGCAATGCAATTAAGATTGGTTACCGGCACATTGATACTGCTCAAGCATATGGAAATGAGCGGGGAGTTGGTGAAGGTGTCCGCACAGCTGGCATAGATCGAGATAAAATCTTTGTTACTTCAAAGGTGGCTGCCGAACACAAAGACTATGATGTAACCAAGAAGTCGATTGATGAAACTCTTGAAAAGATGGGGCTTGATTATATCGATATGATGATTATTCATAGTCCCCAACCATGGAAAGAAGTAAATCAGTCTGACAATCGATACCTTGAAGGAAATCTTGCGGCATGGCGGGCTATGGAAGATGCTGTAAGTGAAGGCAAGATTCGGACAATTGGGGTTTCTAATTTTGAAAAAGCCGATCTTGAAAATATTATCAAGAATAGCGATACCGTTCCCGCTGTTGATCAAGTTTTAGCTCATATTGGTCATACTCCATTCAATCTTTTATCATTTACTCATGAACACGACATTGCGGTTGAAGCATATTCACCAGTTGCTCACGGAGCGGCTTTGGACAATCCCGTAATTGAAAAGATGGCGAAAAAGTACAACGTTTCAGTTCCACAATTATGCATTCGATATGATTGGCAATTAGGAATGATTGTCTTACCAAAGACTGCTAATCCAGAGCATATGAAAGAAAATGCTGAAATCGATTTTGAAATTTCCGAAGCTGATATGGACCTATTACGGCGAGTAAAGCCATTAGACTACGGCGATTTTGATGTCTTCCCAGTTTATGGCGGAAAAATGTAAAATTAAATAAAAATGGCAGGTCTGTTTGAGTGCTGATTACATTCAAACAGGCGTGCCATTTTTTGAACTTAGGTTATTTTATATTCTTGACAAAAATTTTAGTTAGTTAAATCTTCGCCAATATTATATTTTATTTTTCCATCTCTTACAATTAAGAAACATCTATTTTGATCAGTGGGTGTCAATACCTTAAACGTAGACATAGAATCGAGCTTTTCATCTGCTATTGCTTGCGAAGCTTCTTGAATGTCTCGCACATAGCTATTCCATAATGACACTTGCCCGGAATTCATTGATTGGTATAGAGTACTATTCTGATCAAGCGTTGTCTCCCAACAAGCATCTTCTTCGTTCCATGCCCATTTGGTGTTACCAGTATCTGCTGTTATGAGATCACTATTTAAGGCTTCAGTTACTTTGACGATTGTGTTCTGTGTAGGCTTGCGTGAAATCTCGGAATCAACTTCTGGCTCAGCACTGCTTGTTTTGCTGCTTGACGAAATTTTACTAGTTTGTTCGGTACTAGCTGAGTTTTCTTCATCATCAGGAATAAAAATGTCTGAACCAACGAAGCCTATGACTAACATAATGATAGAGATGATTGTATATTTTTTACTCTTTTGATATTTTTCTTTGTCCTTCTCGCGATTAGTACGAAACCACATAATAGCAAAAATGATCACACAAATGAGGGCCCCTAGGAAGATTAAACTAAATAAGTCTCCTAAAATTTCCATGATATCCATAAGTTCCTCCTAAAATACACAAAATGGTCAATCAGCGTAGTTTAATGCGTCGATTGACCAATCAGTTTTTAGACACTTACAGTTTACCAAATTTCTTAGCTGTTGCATATGTTAGTCTTGGGAAGATTATTAAGAATTAATTGGAAACTAGGTAAGATTATTTAGCACTTAATTTGAATGTTCAAAGATCGGTGGGAATCAGATGCCAATTTAATTGCTGCTTCTAATTCATCCCATGGATAAACTTTTGTAACCATTTTTTTAATTTGAGCTTGGTATGTTGTCAAAATCTTAAATACGGTTGCAACATCCTTTGGGCGATATGAAATTCGAAGGTTTCAACTAACTTTCTTTTATTTGTTAGAGCTTATATTCCTTATTTTGATTTAAAGCATCTTGCATCATTAAAGCAACTTTTTCAGCTGATTTTTTCACAGTAAGTGTTTTAGCGTAGTTAACGTATTTTTGCCGGTTATCCTCTAGCTGTTGGGGATGAGTGTACCAGTAATCGATTCGTTTCGCTAGGCTTATTTCATCGCCAGCAGGAAATTTGTTGTACTCTGTAAGTGCGTATGAAACTGTTGAGGATAAAGGACTATCTGCAATAATTGGAACACATCCTGATGCAAAAGCTTCCATACAAGACATCCCCTCAACTTCCACATTCGCACAATGAACAATGAGATCGGCGTTGCGAGTCAATTGCTGTAATTCGTGTGGTGGATAATACTTCATAATAACTTTGCTAGAAATTTCCTGTGCTAATTGCGCATATTTTCCTTCTAAAGGACCTTTGCTCGCTAAAATAAGGTGCATGTTTTTACTATTGTGAACTTGTTTCATAGCTTTAAATAAAGTTTCTTGATTTTTTTCGTTTGAGTACCGCTCGATGCAAAGAATTGTAAGGGGAAATTATACTTTATGAGCCGTTCTTTTACTTTTAGGGTAGGACATTGGATTGCTGTACAGGTTTTGAATGACCAGTCTCGAAAAAGCCGCATAAGTTGGTCGTTAATAAGCGGTCGATCAAAAACAGGAACGGAAGCAGTCATATTTTCTGGATAAAGATGAAAGGTTCCCGTAACCGTTTTTCTGTATTCTTTAGCAATACTTCCCGCTCGCGCACCAAGAAAAAAAGGGGTGTCAAGATGGACGATGTCAGCCCACTGAACAGCTTTTTGAATGGTAGAATCAATTGGCTTGCCGAAGATATATCCTTGCTGCGAGATGAGTTTTGAAAACAAAACTGGTTTTATTCTGGGGACAGGATAATCAACCTTATTATCATTTGATGAGGTGGAAAGAATTCGAACCTCGTGACCAAACTGGCGAAGTTGTCTTGTAAAACGTTGCGTAGAAATGGCCATGCCGTTAGTAGTGTTAAAATAATCGTCAATTACCATTAGAATTTTCATTTTCTCCACCTTCTTTTTATTATTTTACCGCACTAAAATATAAAATTCTGTTAGCTAAGAGAAATGAACTTGATAATGCCCTTAATTATTTATCATACAAGTTAGATCATTTTGAAGATTATGTCATGCCTTTCTTAGAGAAAGAAGATTACTATGTATGAACTAAGAAAGAAAAAGATGCTTGATGATAAATCGAATAATTAATAAAAATTTTAGTTATCTGAAATGTCAATTTAAATTAGAAAAAGTACTTGCCTTGTAGTCGACTTGAAGGTTTATATTGTATATTGTTAATTAGATAAAACGTAAAGGAGCGGAAATAAATGAAAGCAGCCGTATTTATGGAACCCGGTAAGATGGAAGTTCATGAAGTTGAAAAGCCAACAATTCAAAAGCCAACTGATGCGATTTTGAAGATTGTTCGGGCTTGTGTGTGTGGATCTGATCTTTGGTGGTATCGTGGAATTGCCAATCGTGAAAAGGGATCATTAGTTGGTCACGAAGCAATTGCAATTGTTGAAGAAGTTGGATCGGACGTTAAAGATGTTAAACCCGGTGACTTTGTAATTGCACCATTTACTCATGGTTGTGGTCACTGTGCTGCTTGCTTAGCCGGCTTTGATGGTAACTGTATGAACCAAGAAGCTGGCGGCAATGGTGGTTACCAAGGCGAATATCTACGTTTTACAAATGCTAACTGGGCATTAGTAAAGATTCCTGGTCAACCATCAGACTACACAGACGAACAATTAAATGACCTTTTAACTTTAGCTGATGTTATGGCAACTGGTTACCACGCTGCCGCAAGTGCTGAAGTTAAAGGAGGTGATACTGTTGCCGTTATCGGTGACGGTGCTGTCGGCCTTTGTGGGGTAATTGGTGCTAAATTACGTGGGGCTAAGCGAATTATTGCTTTGAGTCACCACGAAGACCGGGCAAACCTTGCTAAGGAATTTGGGGCTACTGACATTGTTGCTGAACGTGGCGATGATGCGGTTAAGAAGGTTCTCGAATTAACTGATGGCAACGGGGTAGACGCGGTTCTTGAATGTGTTGGAGCTGTATCTGCGATTGAACAAGCTGGTAAATTAGCTCGCCCGGGTGCAATTATTGGTCGGGTTGGTGTTCCTCAAACTGAACCAGCATCTAACAATCTCTTCTGGAAGAACATTGGCCTTCGTGGTGGAATTGCATCTGTCACTACTTACGATCGTAATGTCCTTCTTGATGCTGTCTTAAAGGGTGAAATTCACCCAGGAAAGGTTTTCACAAAGCGTTTCAACCTTGATGAAATCCAAAAGGCATATGAGGCAATGGACAAGCGTGAAGCAATTAAATCATTAGTAATCGTAAGTGAATAAAAGCTAAAGTCTGAGACCAATAAATGGCTCGGACTTTTTGTGGTTTAAAGATAATTTTTAATGAGGAAGGCTTATGGATAAAAATGAAAAACTAATTAAGCGGGCAATGTGGTTTAACCGCTTGTCGTTTGTGCAAATTTTTCGTGAAACAATGATAATGTTATTCCCGGTTGCTTTAATTGGAACCATTGTTTGGATTATTAGTGATAATCTTTTAGCTTCTAATGGCTTTTTGGCGAATGTATTCTATATTCAGCAGTGGCTTCCAGAACGCCAATTTTTAAGGGCATTATTTAATGATGCAACAATGATAACCGTTGGCTGGTTAGCGTCCTATGCTGCATTTGTTAGTGCAATTATGACCACCCGCCGCTATCGACGAGAAAATCTAATCGCGGGTGTCTGTGCAATGATTAGCTATGTATTAATCTTTTATCATAGTGTTCGGGGTAGTCAGACGCTTGAAACGCGGTATTTTGGCGCAGGGTGGTTGATTATTGGAAGTCTTGTGGGTTATGTCATTGGATTGATTTTTGTGAAATGGGGCTATCATTTCACTTTGAGTGATATTCGCTTAGGGAGTAGGAAGTTAATGGCAAGAGTCTTACGAAATCTTAAGCCGTTTACAATTTCCTTTAGCGGGGCCTTCATCCTTCATACCCTATATGCAGTCTGGCGGACATTTAATCTTGACGCAATCACGACCCAAAACATTTCTTCACTAATTGGCCGTCATAGTAATTATTTTCTTAATATCACTTTATCATTTTTCAATACACTTTTAGTTTGGCTAGGATTTGCGGAACCAGTTAACATTACTAATGATGCTTATAGTAATGAGGTCCGAAATAATCTAATCTATGCTTTAACCCATAAGTCATTTGCTGTTCCGTATCCTTTTACGCTGTCATCTTTATATAATGGCTTTGCTAACTTTGGCGGAATTGGCGTTACCTTAGCATTAGTCATTGGTATTTTATGGGTCGGCCGACAGAATAATCAGCAAGAAATAGCGAAGTTAAGTGTTTTTCCTGCAATCTTTAATCATGGATTACCAATCTTATTTGGCTCGCGTGTTTTCCTTAATCCAGTTTATGTTTTTCCGTTTATCCTTTTGCCAATCGCTAATATGTTGGTTGCGAGTGTATTTATCTTTATTCATGCGATTCCGCCAATTGTTTATCCAGTCCCCAATGGTACACCTGGAATCCTGATCCCATTCATTGGAACTGGTGGAGATTGGCGAGCCCTTTTAATCTCAATCTTATTAGTGATTATGGATATAATAATTTATATTCCTTTTATCAAATTAGCATTTGCAGTTGAGGAACGTTTGGTGAAAGAGCAGGAGGAATTTCAAAATGAAGATAAGTAAACGCCATAAGATTATCATCGTTTCCTCGATTATTATTCTTGTGCTTTTAACAGCTGTTTCCTATTGCTGGTCCCGAAAAAGTGTTAGTGTTCTTGAAAAGCGGCAACAATCGCAAATGTCTCCAGTAATTATGATTCCAGGAAGTAGCGCGACTGTTAATCGGTTTGATACGCTGGTGACAAAAATTAACCAACGTGACCGGCAGAATCATAGCTTGCTAAAAGTTAAAGTCTATAACAATGGTCAAATCACTTATACTGGACGGATCAGGCAAGGCGATAATGAACCTTTTATTGTTGTCGGATTCGAAAATAATCATGATGGCTATAGTAACATCAAAAAGCAAGCCCGCATGTTTAATACGGCCTTTAATCAGTTAAAAGCACAATACAACTTTAATAATTTCAAGGGTATTGGTCATTCTAATGGTGGACTAATCTATACCTATTTCTTAGAACACTATTTTAATGAGCGACAAATTCGGATAAAGCGACTAATGACAATCGGAACACCATATAACTTTGCGGAACCTTCAAAGCGGCGGACGCAAATGCTAACTGATTTCATTAAAAATCGTAAAAAATTACCCAGCAACCTGACGATGTACTCGATTGCTGGGTCGGAAAATTATGTTGAAGATGGGTTAGTGCCATTAAGTAGTGTGCTTGCTGGTAAATATATTTATCAAGGAGAAGTTCGTCATTATACGCAAATTACAGTGACGGGAAAACTAGCTCAACATTCAGCGCTGCCACAAAATCAAGAAGTCTTAAGCTTGATTAGAAGGTATATTTTAAATTCGCATCCTGAACGTGCACGACCAAATAATTAGTTAAAAAGATTTATAAAACGTCATGGCTTAGAAGTCACGGCGTTTTTCTTTTAAATTGTAGTCATTTTTAAAGCGATTTCATTCTATAATAAAAGTATCTTTGGTAAGGATATCTAAAGTTGAAAGGAGTTAGGATTATGACCCAGACATTTATTAACGGTAAAATCTTTGTTGGTGATACTGAGGATCATTTTGTTAATAGCATGGTAGTTGAAGATGGAACGGTTAAACGAATTGGTGATAATTTACCTAATGAAGGCAAAGTTATTGATCTGCAAGGACAAACAGTTTTGCCAGGATTAATTGACTGTCATACACATCCTAAATATATCGCTGATGCCCTCCATGGTGTTGCTTGTACCCCGCCAAATGTTAATAGTATCAAGGAAATGCAAGAAGCACTTCGCAACTCTCCTGCATATGGTCAAGGCGAAGATGTGTGGATTGAAGGTTGGGGTTTTGATGAGACAAAATTAGCAGAACATCGGAGTCCTAACCGTGATGATTTAGATGCTGTGTCAACAACGCAACCAATCTTTATTTATCGCTCTGACTGTCACTCTTCTGTTGGCAATTCTAAAGCCTTGGAACTTGCAGGAATTGATGAAAATACGCCTGACCCGGTTGGTGGGAAAATTGAACGATTTGCTGATGGACGACCAACTGGTTTTATGCGCGAAGTAGCTGCCTCGCAACTTCTTATTCGGGCTAAATCGGCACAGAGCTATGAGAATGACGTAGCTAATATGGTTAATAGTTCCGAACACTATCTTAAAGAAGGAATTGTGGCAATTGGTGAAATGATGGGCCGGATGAAGCCATATACTTCTTTAAAACTATACCAAGATGCAGTTAAACAAGGGTTTGGTCCTAAAGCTTCGATCTACTATGTCTTTAATGAAATTGATCCGCAGGTTGGACTGCAACCAAGCGGGGATGAAAAACTCCGCGTTGCTGGAATTAAAGTCTTTATGGATGGGAGTATTTCTGGTGAAACGGCCTATAATACTGATCCGTATCCATCGGGAAAAATGGGAGTTAGTTTAACTTCAGTGGAAAAGCTTAAGCGAGCAGTTAAGATGGCGCGTGATAATAAGCTTCAACTAGCTGTGCATGCGATGGGCGATAAAGCAATTCAAACAGTAATTGATGTAACAAAAGATATGAAGCCGTGGCTAACAACGATGCCATCCGTACGAATTGAACACGCATCTTTAATGACTGATCAAATGTTTGCAGAAATTGCCAATAGTGAAATGAACTATGCGTTAGTCACACAACCAATCTTTTTCTTTGCGGAGGATGAATCCTATCGTCATTATCTTTCACCGGCCCAGTTTAAATTAGCTTACCGCGTCAAAACAATGCTGAATTCTCAAGCAATGTTAGGGTTAAGTTCTGATGCTCCATGTACGCCATGGGCAGAGCCTGATAGTCCGTTTTATAGTATTTATGCGGCTGTAACGAGAAGGGCAGCTAATGACGATGTTGTTAATGCAGAAGAAGCAATTACGGTTCCACAAGCTATTCTTGGTTATACTCGGGATGGTGCTAAGATTGGCGGCTTTGATGATAATGGAACCCTTGAAGTAGGAAAGGCCGCGGACTTTGTTATCTTAAATGATGATATCTTTACAGTTACTCATAGCGAACTTAAAAATATTCACGTTAATGAAACCTGGATGGCGGGGAAGAGAGTTAAATAGAAAGTAGAAGTGATGCTAGGGAAAATCCTTAACATCACTTTTTAAATTAAATTAGATTTTTGCAAAAACTTGCGTAATTTTTTTAGTCCTGTTTCTAACTCATCAAGTGACTTATTTGCGGACAATGAAACACGGAGAAAATGGTCATTTGAAGAAGCGTTAATTTGAAAACGATCAGAGCCAAAACAACGGATATTTATATTAGCAAGGGCTTGTTCGACTTTGGCTGTATTTTGAACATTTTTAAGTGGTAATCGACGAAAAAAGGCATAATCGGTTAATTGGTTTGTAGGAGCAGTCGGGAAATATTGTTCAAAAAGGATATTAGCTTGTTTGGCAAGGGTGACTTTATTTTGAATGATTTGTTGGACGACATGCTCTTTTATTGCCATGGATGCAATTGCTGTATTGAGTGTTGATGTTTTGACTGTTGTATTAAAGAAGCCATTTTTAATTTGCTGGGCTAATTGTGCTGGAAAAACTAGATAACCAACACGGAGTCCTGATGCAAGAACTTTTGACATGCTGCAAACGTAACAAGTCTGGTCTGGTAGTAATTCCATTATTTTGGGCGGCCGTTCTGGATTGAGTTTACTGAGAAAACTTAAGTAGTCATCTTCAATTATTTTTAGCCCATATTCTTGCGCAAGCATTGCGATTTCTTTCCGGCGAGCTATCGAGAGAACAGCGCCAGTCGGGTTACTATATTCCGGCATGATATAAAGGCCAGCTAGATTATTGTTTTGACAAGCGTGTTTTAATGCTTCAATATTCATCCCGCCTTGATCATTTTTTATTGCTACTAAATGGAGATTATTTAGTTGCGCGGTTGCAATCAGGTTGGCATAGGTAAATTCGTCGACAGCAATTTTATCGCCACTTGAAAATAAGGTCATTAACAGTAATGTAAGTGAGTTTTCTCCTCCCGCTGTAATAAGGATATGCTGAGTAGGAGTTAATCTCACACCAAGCCAGTCAAGATAATGCCGAAAAGCCTCCTTATCAATCGGACGCCCAGTTGGTGAATCATAGGTTAGAAGTTGCGAGGCGCCTTGTTTAACGGTGTTGCTAAGAATATTGTCAAGGAGGTGGTTTGTCTGTTCAAAGGAAGCAACAAAGCCAAGGTCGATGGTACGGGTCAAAGGAGAATTGGCAGTTAACGGATCGATACCATTTGAGTTAACAAAAGTTCCTTTACCGTGAATTCCATAAGTTAATCCAAGTTGCGCACTTAATTTGTAAGTACGAGTAACGGTGGTGAAATTAATGTCGAGATAATCGGCGAGTTCACGTTGCGGAGGCAGTTTCGTTCCGGGTGTAAGAATTCCACGCTCAATCGCTGATTTTAGTTGGTCAAGCAAGCTCTTATAAATTGGTCGCGTCAGCTTATTTTTGTCGGGGTACCAGGTAAGCTGATAGTGGGAGAAATCATTAATGGGCATAGTTAATCACTCCAATATTGTAATCCATACAATTAATTCCTTGTATGGATAAAATACTCCTGTTTAAAATAAATTCAAGTTATTTTAAGGAGGGAGAATTCGACCATGAGAAAGGAAGTACGTTACGCTTTTCAAAAAACTAGTCCGGTAATGCTTGGCTTTTTATTTTTAGGCGCCAGCTATGGGATATATATGCATAAACTGGGCTTTAATTTTTTATATCCGTTATTAATGGCTGCGACCATTTTTGCTGGATCAGTCGAATTTGTAATTGGTAATCTTTTAGTCCAGAGTTTTCAGCCATTGACTGTTCTTATTTTAACTGCCCTTGTTAATTCACGACATATTTTTTATGGCATTACGATGTTAAAAAAATATTCCAATACGGGAAAGTTAAAGCCGATTCTTATTTTCGGAATGTGTGATGAGTCTTTTTCCTTAAATGCAACGTTAAAAGTACCAGCTGGCCTCGATCGCTCATATGTTTATTTTTACATAACCGCGTTCAACTATTTTAGTTGGGTAGTTGGTGCAGGCTTAGGCGGACTTCTTGGTGGGATGATTAATCTCAACTTAGCTGGTTTAGATTTTGTAATGACGGCGCTTTTCATTGTTTTGTTTACAGAACAGTTGAAAAATGCCCGAACTCAGCGTGATGCTCTGATTGGTTTAGTATTTGCAATTATTTGTTTACTATTTTGTAACAAAAATGCTTTCCTATTAGTGACATTAGTAACACTTGTCGCGCTGTTTTCATTAAATTATTTAATCACGAGGAGAAAAAATGACATTAACTGAACAAATTATTTCAATTTTAATCGCCGCAGTTGTAACTATGGCGACTCGCTTTATTCCGTTTCTGATTTTTGACCAGTCAAAAGAATTATCACCTTACTTGGAAGAACTGGGGAAATTCCTCCCAGCAGCAATCATGGGAGTATTAGTAATCTATTGTTATCGGAATATTTCTTTTGCTGAGCCTAGTAAGGCATTATTAGAAATCGTTGCCGGCTTAGTAACATTATTTATTCACCTTTGGAAAAGAAATATGCCACTATCAATCTTAGTCGGAACTGGCTTTTATATGGTAATGCTGAATTTGTTTTAATGAAGCTGAATTATGATTCGTGTAAATTAAGAGTCGTAGTTTAGTTTTTTTTAGTTATAATATTCTTGAATAAAAAGGGGCGAGCTAAAATGACAGCATTAACTGAAAATATGTTTGCAATCTTTGACCAACCAGAATTTTCCTTTAAGAAGATTAAAGAAACTCATTCACCAGAAGAAGTTGCAGACCTAAAAGAGAAGTTTAAAGCAGTTTGGCAAGTGTGGAAGAAGGTAAATCAAACTGTCGCTAGTCAACTACCAACGGGTGAATTTGCGAAGGTTCACGTTGAGAGTTGGACGAATGGCTGGAACCTGCGTGATCATTACTGGGCCTCTTATCGTTTAGCATTATTAGCAGACTATAATCCCTGTATTGGGGTGATGCTTGATAAAAAACAGTTACAGGTCTACCTCATGTTTCAACATTATAAGAGTGAACAACGACAAAGTACGCCAGATGAATACAACAAATTACTGGATAAAGTACCAGAATGGGCTGATAATATTGACGCCACTCACTGGTATCTTTGGGATAAGGATGAGATGGAATTTTCTGATCATCTGTCACTGTCTAAATATCTTAATAATCATGATGTTCAGCAACAGTTTAATACTGAGGCCCGACAAACAAGTTTCTTACTTGGAAAGTTTGCATTTCGGGGAAAAGATCAAGTTGATGATATGGAAGAATATATCAGTTCAGTTATTAGGCAACTTACACCATTATATGAAGAATTGAAGTGAAGATAAGATAGAGACACGAATTTTATATTTTCTGAAACTGCGGGTGTACTAAATGAAAATTCGGCAGGGTTATTAAATGAGTTAATATAATTATGCTATAATTATACCGAGGTGTTTTATATGCAATATAAACCAGTAAAAGCGCGAAAACAAGGGACATCTTTAACATTAACTATTCCTGCTCAATTTAAGGTAAGTGAAAATGCATTATTCGAACCTAGGTTAAAAGATGATGGAACAATTATGTATTCTCCTATTGCCAGTTCCGAAGATATTGAACATGATCGGAAAATGATTGAAGCATCTTTTGCTAGTGATAAGTTATTTACTTCCGAAGAAATGAAAGAACGTTTTGGTAAGTATGGTTGGGGAAAACATGAAGATTAGGTATACACGTCAATTTGGGGATTCCTTAGAACAAATTATTGATTATTGGCAAGATAAATTACAATTATCTTCAACAACCATTAGCCGTTTTACAGGCCATATCAGTCAAAAGATAGATTTATTAAAAGATTTTCCGAAAATGGGAACTGATATAACAGACCTGTATCAGCTTGATCAAACTACATATCGTTTATTGATTGGACATAGTTACGAAATTTTCTATCGAATAGATAAAGAAAATAATTCTATTGTAGTTGGATCGATTTTTAGCACGTCGCAAGTGAAAGTAAAGTTTTGAAAAGGGTACCAGAAGTTAGTCATAATTGGCGCTATCAGCTCTGGCTTTTCTTTACTAAAATTAGGTGTCAACCACCACTAACTTTAGTCAGTAGTGGTTGACCCAACACGAGATATAGTAGTTTTTGCTAATTAATTCGTTTAATAATCTAACCTAGACCAATTAGCCGAATAAATGAAGAAATTATTTTTATAAGGAGAAGCGCAGAATTGCGGTTAATTACTGCAATTCTGCGCTTTCAAGTTTCAATTGGATGGCTCTTTTATGTTATGGCAGACTAAAAAATTACTTAATAATTTCTTGATAATCATGTTCATCGGTATCACCTTCAGTATTAATAATAAGAATCCGTGAAGATGAATCGAGGTTAAGAAGTTGTCGATATTTTAGGTTATGAACAGCAGCATTAAGAAAAGCAAAAGATGCTACACCTGATTCTCCTGATACAATTACAGGATCAGACCCATCTGGATAAGCTAAAGTGCGCATTCCGGCGATAGCAACATCATCTGTTAATGTGCCATAAAAACTAGCTGTTTCTTTTATAATAGGGAATGAAATAGAGCTAGGAGTTTGACAGTTAAGACCTGCCATAATAGTTTTTGGTGATCCGGATACAGTATGAGCTTTCCCATCTGCTTTTTGGGCAGAAAGGAAATAACATGCAACTGTTGAAGGTTCAACAATAATTACAGTTGGACGGTAATTAATCGGCAAGCTACTAAATAATGCGTTAATAATGCCCGATGATAATTGTCCAACTCCTGCTTGTAAGAAAAGATGAGTTGGATAATTATTCTTAGTTAACTGATCAAGTATTTCAGTCACAATAATTGAATAACCAGCAGATATTTCTTGAGGGATTTCGGTGTAATCTTGCCAGGCCATATCTTGGATTAAAATACCATGGGGGTCATTCTGTGCTAATTTATTAGCGTATTGAACGGTATCGTCATAGTTTTTATCTGTAATCTCAACTTGACTATTATTAAATTGCGCGATATGTTTGGCCCGAAGTTTGGTTGAGCCAGCAGGCATTTTTATTACCGAATGAGTACCAAGTTTTGCAGCTGCCCATGCAATCCCACGACCATGATTACCATCAGTGGCAGTATAGAAAGTTAAAGTATTAGCTATATTTTTAACTGTTGGTGATTGAAGTTGTTGATATGTCAACTTATTTAATGGAAGACCGGCTCTTTTAGCAATACAACAAGCCATTGCAAAGAAACCACCTGTTGCCTTAAATGCCTTTAAACGTGAATCAAAGCGTTGTGCTTCATCCTTAATGTAGACCTTACCTAAGTTGTTTTTGTGTGCAAAATGTTTTAATTCTACTAATGGAGTGGGTCGGTAAAAAGGAACTGACTGATAAAAATTAGTAGCGATATTAATTAGCGGATCATTTGGAAATTCTTTATCTAATAGTGAAAATGGAGATTTAATCAATTGAATATTTGTCATTTAATATCCTCCTTTCAAACTTTAATAATCAAATGTTAAATTTATTATAATTTGCTTTTGAATTAGTTCAAGATCATCGTTATTTACTGGTAGGCCTAATAATTTGTTCTGCAAGACATAGGTGAGGATAGGACCAATAAAAATACGCGTAATTTGGGGTGGAGTCAACACTGAATTGATTTCAGGAAAATTAACTTGGAATTCTTTTAGTTTGGCAAATATACCGTCATTGCCACTAAAAAAATCTCGATAAGATTTATCTGTTAATTGACCTGTTAGAATTTCTTGAAAGATTAATCGAATAAAATCAAAGTTTACTTCGATAAAGTGAATCCGGTCAGTAACAATAAATTTTATTAATGAAGGTAAATCTGTTTTATCATCAAGATTACTAAAAAAGTTATTTTTAATTTCAATCAAAATAGGCTGCAATAATTTAGCTAGTAAATCATCCTTTGAAGAAAAATATTTATAGATTGTTCCTTCACTTACGCCAGCCTCTTTGGCAATTTTAGCCGTAGTAGTGGCGTGAAAGCCATTATTAGCAAAAAGTTTTAATGATGTTATGAGAACTTTCTTTTTACCAGCAGGCATTTTAGCGTTGGCAAGTTGTTCTTCATAATTTGCTAGAACTTGGGACATCTGCTTCACCTCTTAATAAAATTATACTTTGCGATACCGTTTGAGGCCAATAATATTTAACCACAGAAGAACGACGAGGAAGATAAGCAACGCTAAAATATCGCCACCAAGACTAGTTAGACCTTTTCCATACATCACAATTTGAGTTAGAGCATCTCCGGTATAGGTTAAGGGGAGAATCTTCCCAATATATTGAACCCAGTGGGCCATGGAGTCGAGCGGAATAATCCCGGAGAAGAAAATTTGGGGAACAACAACTAGCGGAATAAACTGCATCATCTGAAATTCAGAATTAGCAAGTGTTGACATTAAAATTCCGAAGGCGAGGGCAACGAGGGCAAGGAGCACACTAATGATAATGACGTTAAAGATGTTTCCGACAACTTCTACTTTTAGAAGCCAAATAGTTGCCAGGACAATTACAGTCGATTGGATAATTGAAATGATTCCATAACTTAGCATATAGCCAAACACGATTTCGCTTCTTTTTACCGGAGTCGCAAGCAAGCGGTCAAGAGTACCAGAAGTCCGCTCTTTTAATAAGGCCATTCCAGAAATTAAAAAGACAAAGAAGAAAACAAAGAATCCCATCAAAATAGGTACAATTTTGACAAAGAAGCCAGTGTCGGCATCCCCATATTGGTAATGATTACTGATCGTTGGTGAGCTTCCAGAATTAGTTGTTGCAATCGGCACATTGGGATTTGTCGTTTTAACAATTGTTTGTAATTGTTGGACACCATTTGCTAATGAGCTAATGGTGGTTTTTGTAATCGCAGCATTCAATGCCTGTTTTGTTAATGCCGTTTTTCCTGAGTCAGTATTCGCATAGGTCACATTATATTTATTTTTTGCTTGATCATATTCGATGATGGCATCCGTAGAATTATCTTTTAGCTTTTTTCTTGCATGTTCAATCGAACTAGGCGTAACAGTTACGCCGTCTACTTTTTTGAGGTTACGTTCAATAGATTGGCTGACATTTACTGTTGAAATATTAACGTTGGTGTTAGAACTGGCAGAAAACATTACGTTCATTAACCACATAATTAAGATTGGGACTAAAAACATCAATGCCAGCGTTCGTTTATCACGAAATAATTCTTTTAAAACGCGTTTAGTAATTGCTAGGGTCCTCATGCTTCTTCCTCCTCAGCTTTTAAAAAGACATCTTCAATTGTTGGCACGCCATATTGTTTTTCAAGCTCTTTTGGTGAAGCGAAGGCAATCACATCTCCATGTAACAATAAGGCAACACGATCAGTTAGTTCTGTTTCGTCCATGACGTGAGTAGTAATAAGAATACTTTGTCCCTGATTACGAAGTTCAAGGAGTTCTTGCCAAATTTGCCGCCGAAGAGCAGGGTCAATTCCTACAGTCGGTTCATCGAGAATTAGTAGTTCTGGCTGACCCAGTAATGCAATTGCCAGTGAAAGTCGTCGCTTCATCCCTCCAGAATAACCACTAACGCGCTGAGTAAGGTAATTTTGAAGGTCAACAACTTTACTAACATGAATAATTTCTTCGGAGAGTTTTCTACCAGTTACTCCCTTCATTTTGCCAAAGAATTCAAGGTTTTCTTTGGCAGAGAGGCTTTCGTATAAGGCATCAGATTGTGCCATATAGCCGATTTTACTAAGTACTTTTCGATTTGGCATCGTTTTGCCAAGAACAAGGGCAGTTCCTTGAGTAGCTTTTTCCATTCCTAACATTGTCTTGATTGCGGTCGTCTTTCCCGAACCCGAGGGCCCAATTAGCCCAACAATTTCACCGGGAGTGACAGTTAAATTAATATCATGAAGAATGGTACGGTCACCGAATTTCTTACTCAAGTGACTAAGTTGAATAAGATCTGCCATATTTAATTCCCTCATTTCTTTTTTTGGTGAGTAAACACTTACTTTTTTGTTTTTATTATAGTGAGTGCTTACTCACCAGTCAAGGTGAAAAATAAAACACTACTAATAGAAGTGCCTATTAATAGTGCTTTTTAATTGTTTTTTACCGGAATTCGCAATACTGTTTTTAGATTTTCGATCTTGGTACGGCGAGGATCTGACAAATAAATTTCATGATGGTGGCGGTCATCGTTAATATCTACTTTTAAGCCCTGTTCCTCAATAAATTTATGTATTTTGTCGATTGTTGCTGGTTCATCATCGTATGACCCGATATGAAGTGCTTGCACACAGAGGCCTTCGTGCATTGACAGGAATTCTACGTTATGTAAATCAAGCTGCTTCTTTTCGCTAGCCATTTGAATTGCCCAGTCAAAAACATCTTGAGTAACAAAGTTAGGAAGCCGAATCATCGCAATGAAATTGAACATTTCTTTGTGAGCATAGTCAATTCCCACAATGCCATCTTGCCACCATAGTCCTTCTAGTGGGGGAACAACAAAATCAAAATAATCTGGAATTTGGTAGGTGCCTTTTTTGCTCATTTTTATGGTATAAGCAACAGCGTAAAGCTTTTCAATTGCTTTTTTATACTCACTATTTTCCTGATTAGGATCCCCATGTCCCCGCACAGCAAGATACTTCATCATCGGTACATTGATTAGGCTGGGATTCTTTCCGGGGACATACAATTCTTTCTGCTCTTTTCTGAAATTATAAGCCATCTTGTCACTTCCTATGTTTTTATTCTAGCTCAACTTTTTTAATGTTGCCTAGCTCAGTAAGATCAGTAAAGACGTTTTCTGATTTGAAGCCAGATCTTAATTCACCATAAAGTTGACAGGAGATTTTTCCGTCTCCATAATCATAGATCGAGTATTTGAGCGGAACTTCAAAATATTTTTTGTTTAACTGAGTAATAAGTGCATGCAAATCATCAGTATTTCCTTCTAGTTGAATAAAACAGGAGAATCCTTTACCTTGTCTGAGTGCAAACTGATCTAGATATTTTCCAATAACTTCTGCTAAAAGAACGCAACAGGTACCAATAATCCCAATACTGTATAAACCACTACCATAGGCAAGACCGATTGCGCCGGTAACCCAAATTCCAGCTGCCGTAGTTAAACCATCGATTATTTCATCGTGACGATTAATGATTGTCCCAGCGCCTAAAAAACCAATCCCGCTAACAACTTGAGCGGCAATCCGTGATGGGTCAACGTTCCAATTGCTATGGGTGATTTTCATTAAATCGAAAAATCCGTATTTTGAAATGATCATGACCATTGCCGCCCCCACAGCAATTAGGGCATGCGTCCGAATTCCAGCCATTTTAGCCTTACTTTTTCGCTCAAACCCAATGATTCCACCACATAAGGCGGCCATGAGCATTCGTAAACACCAGTCAAGCCTAAGCAACGATTACCCCTCCTTTACCAAAAATCAATTATTATCAATTTTATTAGCCTAACTGTACTATATCGCGTTTAGATGTTTAAAGCCAAAAAGAAAGCTGAAAGAAATAACATTTTCTCTCAGCCTTTAACTATTATTCATATACGGAACGTTTTAGTACGCCCACGAATGGCAGATTCCGGTAAAGGCCATTAAAGTCTAGGCCATATCCGACAATAAATTCGTTTGGAACTTTAAAACCAACGTAATCGGCTTCAACATCAACTTCACGACGGTCCGGCTTATCGAGTAAGGAGCAGATTTCAATACTTTTAGCTCCACGATCAGCGAAAAGATCAGCGAGATATTTTAACGTATGACCAGTATCAATAATGTCTTCCATAATAATAACTGGTCGGTCCTTAATATCGTGGGAAAGATCTTGAATTAATTTAACTTTTCCAGTGGATTCTGAACTTTCTTCGTAACTAGAAACGTCGACATAATCAACGTTTAACTTAAAATTAAGGCGCTTCATCATTTCACTAGTGAAAATCATTGCTCCTGTCATTACGGAAACTAAAACTGGAAATTCATCTTGATATTTTTCAGTAAGTGTATTGGCAAGTTCATCTAAGCGTTGATTGACTTGATCTTGAGTATATAAAACTTTTTCGACGTCGTTATTCATTCTAGCTCTCCCTTGATAATGTTCGTTATTTACGAACTATTTTTGCGGTTTTTATTTATTGACGTTAGAATTTTAACATAAATCGAATGAATTTAAAGTGTTTTAGCAAGAAAAATCAGATTTTTGTTCTGCTTTGTAAGATGAGGCATAAAATTTGTATAATACAGGTAGATATTTTTTTAAACGGATGCCTGGAAGGGATACTTATAATTATGAAAAAAGTTAATTTATATATTTTTTTGACGCTCTGTTCCTTTGCTATCTTCTTATTAACCACGCCATCAAAGGTAAAGGCAGAAGTGGTTGACAAGCAAACGCAACATCAACTTCAAGATTATATGAAGGACCATCATATCAATGGGGTGATGCTAGTTAATGGCAAAGATGGGAAGCCGGTTGCTATTGAGAATAATGAAACCACGAATAAGGATCAAATTGTAAAAGCAGATCGACTATTTCCCACGGCATCGCTTCAAAAGATTGTAACGGGAACCGCTGTCTATCAATTAAAGCAAAAGAAGCAATTAGATTGGGACACTTCGCTAAGTAAGTATTATCCGCAGGTTGATGGTAGTAAAGATATTACGATTCGGGAATTAATGAATCATACCAGTGGCTTGATTAATAATGATCGTCCCTTCGAACCACTTAGAGGCCAAAAAGCACAAATTGCTTATATGCTTAAACATCTCAAGTATGATCATACGCACACGTGGGATTATCAGGATGTTGATTATGAAATCTTGGCAGCCATTATTAGTAAGCAAACACATCTAAGCTATAATGCCTATATTCAAAAAAACTTTGCTAAACCGCTCCATCTTCACCAAATTAAAGATTTTTCTGAGGTTTCCAAAAAAGAAATTCCGCAACCAATGGATCCAACAGTTGATTGGCACCGGGTAACTGTAACGACCTCCTCAGACTTTGGGGCAGGGAACCTATTTATATCGCCAAACGATTACTGGAAGTTTGTATATAATGAGGTGCTGAAAGATCCAAAAATGATTAATGAATACTACCAACAAGCGCAGCATCAAGAAGTTGCCTATTTTGGTGGGGTCTACTTTGACGGGGATGTAATCCGGGCCAACGGGAGTATTCCCGGATATAACAGTTGCTTTGTCGCCGATTACAAGACGAAACGAATGATTATGCTGTTTTCTAATAATATTGATTATCTAAAATTAAAGGCAACTTCGGACGATATTCTTCATAATTATATGGAACACTAAATAGCTAAATAAAAATTCTCTAAGTTTTTACTAAAGGACTTAGAGAATTTTTTTGATGTTATAGCTGCTTATTTTCGCAAGAATTTATTATCCTTATCCGGTAATTTTTCTGGGATAAAGCGTTCTGCGCGCATGTGTAAATTATATTTTTCACGTAATTTAGCTAATTCCGCCATCATCGGTGAATCATGATCAGCGTCTAATGCTTCTTGACTTTCCCAGGTGTCAATTAAAAGAATCGTATGGGGATCATCAAGTGGTTGAAAGTATTCGTATTTTAGATTACCAGGTTGTTGACGAATTTGATCCGCAATTCCTCTCTCTTCCATTTCCTGGGCAAAATTTTTAGCATTATCACCTTCACCAGTATAGTAAAGATTCATTGTAAAGCTCATAATGTCACCTCCTTGGTCTCCAACTATAGGTCAATAATTTCTGGTTCAAAATCAATCTGCTTAAGAAATTTGAACAAGTCATCTGTCTTAATAAAAATTGTATGAGTATTTTCGTTAGGATGGAAAGTCTGAATTGGTTCGTCGACAATGTCCTTATCAAAATATACCTTTACATTATGAGCTTCATTATTCAGGAGGCCAAATGGTGAAACAATTCCTGGTGCTAAGCCAAGCTGTTCTTGCAGATATTCCGGTCGAGCCATTGAAACCCTTTTAGCTCCAGTTAAATCCATAAATTTATGAAAGTCCATTGTTTTTTTATCATCCATAATAACCATGTAGAAATTCTTTTTCTTCCCTTTCAGAAACATGGTTTTAGTGCGAACACCTTCATGACCAGCGATATATGCATCAGCTTCTTCGGTGGTGTGAGCAGCAGGGTGATCAATCACAGTATAATCAGTTATTCCGAAATTCTTTAGGGCATCTTTAACTTGCTGATAGGTTCCTAATGTCATAATTTTGCTCCTTAATTAAATCTCTTATCGTGAAACGCTTACATTAATTATAGGATAAACCATCAAAATTAGGGAGTGAGAGGTTGTCTTTTTCATGAGATGAGCAATAAAAGGATAAATTACATCTTTTGAATCAAATAAACTGATATGCTTCAACATCCATTTTTAACTTTTCTGCTGCTTTTACAATCCCAAGTGCAGTAGTTCCATCAGTAGTAGTTTTTGTAAATTTTCGCAGAGTTGCTAATGAAATTTTAGAGCCGTAATGCCATAACTATAAGAACTGTTGCTAATCTACAATCAGTCTTATTGACTTGATTTATATAGATTATTTAATTCTTTAGATCTGCTTCTAGAATACTTAAGATAATCATTGTTGGAAAACTTAATAAGCCGTTTTTTAGTATTAATTGTTTCAACATTTTGTAAGTTAATTAAGCTAGACTGCGAAGCTTTGAAAAATAGAGGATAATTTTGTTCAATTGTTTTAATATCACCTGAGAATTCTCCTTGACCATTAGATGTAACAATTTTTAATTTATGAGGGAATTTTGTAGTAGAGATATAAAGGATATTACTGAAGTTTACATTTATAATCCTTGTACCAACTTTATAACTGAATGTATTTTTTTTAATATAGTTAAATTCATTCAGTTTCCTTATAGCTAGTTCTAGGGTTTCGGTTAGCCGTCTTTGTAAATCTCGTTGGCTTGTAGTTTTAGTTATATAGTCCAACGGATTAATTCGACGTTGAAAGGTGAGAAAAGCTAGTTCTTCATGCGTTGTAATAAAGATTATTTGTGCCTTTTCGTTAAGTGTTTTTATTTTTTGAGCTAAATCTAGACCGCCCTTTGAACTGGAATTTTCATCTAACTGAATATCTAAAAAGGCAATAATATTATTTAAATCACTATTAAACTCAAGGTAATCTAATACACTCTCTGCGTCGGTTGCAATCAAATCAATGGTCGGATGAATATCTTGTTCTTCAAGAATAATTGATGACATTTTAAGTAGTGTAGCGATATTTTTTGCTTGAGTCCTGTCATCATCGCAGACAAGTAAATGGTAGTCCATAAGTATTCCTTTCTATTCAATTGAAATTGTAAATGTAAAGTAACCATTATTGGAGGAGTAAGCAATATATACGTTGTGGTATTTGTTAGCTATTTTTTTTACAGTTGCTAATCCTAGCCCTTCATGATTAGCTTTATTTGTAATTCCTTCTTGGTGGAGTTTATTAGTGCTAAGCTGCTTTCGACAAGTATTCTTAATTTCAAATTCTAACTTGTTAGGGGCACTTTGATACAGCATTGAATTGATTTCTACAGTACGTGCTCCTAACTTTTTTAAGGTTTCGCATTCTTCAAGGGCATTATCATAAGCGATTCCAATTATTCGAATTAAATCAAATAAATCGATATTTGGGAGATCATTAATTTCAGTTAAACATTCAAAATGATATTTAATATCTTTTTGGTAAATTGAATTTAATTTACTAATAAAGATACTTCGCAAGACATCATCTTTAATGTTTTTAGTATCTTGAAACTGCCAAAGAGCATCTTCACCAAGATTATCACGAGAATAAGCTTCTAATTTATTAAGTAAAGTTTGATTATCACCATTTAAAGCACTTAGTTTAAGGCTATTTAATAAGTTTTGGTAATCGTGTTTAAACCTTTTTAGCTTGGATTGATTTTCCTCTAGGTTTTGAATAAGAAGTAATAAGTTCTTCTTTTCTTGAAGTTGGAGTTTCTTTTGTTGAATTTGTTTACTAACTCGGTATACAAAGACTGTAAAACTGCATTGAAGAACCAGTAAGCAAAAGATAAGAATAAAAGCTGGGGTTACCCGTGGAGTTGTAAAAATGGTAAATCCTGCGATATTTAAGGTAATAAAAAGATAGGATAAGATCCATAAATTAATAGTTGTATTATCTTCTTCTATTTTATCAAGAGGATGGTAATAGTAGAGAATAATAAAAGTGATTAGGTAAAAGAATGGATCAATAAATAGAATATAATTGATTGGTAGTGAAAGTACTTTATCAATTGTAAAGGTTGAGAAATCAATTACAATTGATGTCGTTAAGGTTAATAGGATAGCACCAATTAATTTATGATTAGAGGTTCTGTTTTTAAAATACAAATATAGGAACCCTCCCTCTAATATTGTTGAGAGATATGCTCCTGTATAACCTAAGCCAATCATAAGGAATATGATAGTAAAAATAATAGTTAAGAAAAATATATCTCGTTTAGTGATCTTAATTTTTACGAGATAAAAGAATGTGAAAAGTTCAAAAGTAAGTCCTTGAATTACTGAAACAATTTGAATAAAAAAATTCATATTAAAATTAACGGAAGATATTTTGCAAGTTATTTATAATTTTATTAGTGTAAGTATATGTATTATTATTTACAGACTTAAAAGTGAGTATATACCAACCTTAATTAAAGATAGTTGCTGAGTTGATAGTTTTTTCATAAATAAATCTCTCCTATTGTTTTATCAGTAATTTATTTTAACAGGATGCATCAAAAAAATCATAAATAATCAAAAGTAGTTGTTTAAGGTTCAAATCCTGTAAGAAATGAGTCCGATTATTCTGTTAGTAAAAAATAATAAATGTTAAATTTTTGTTTAACTTCTCAATAAGGAAATTGCTTTCAGTTAATCTTCCTTAATTAAAAACATACTTATTATTTGCCCCTATACCATGTAATAATAGCCATAAGCACCCCATATATAATCCCAATTACAGTTGGGATTATATAACTCATAGGATTTTTTAATTCGCTAATGAGTGAAGTATGAAAGCTAAGAGCATTTGTAAGAGAATTAAGTAAATAAATAATCAGTGTCATATATATAGCTGAAGCAAAACTATTCTTTACAATATGTGTGTTATCATGAGTCACGACCCGATTAATTTTACGTTTTGCATATATAGAATAGCCACCAACAATATAAACAGTAAAAATCAGTAACGCCCCAGCTAAAATATTAAAAGACAATTCATAATTCTCTGTTGTAGTAACAATGAAAAAGGAAATAAGAACTGCAACGAGGTTAAAAAGAAATAAGCTAACAGCGATATTAAGACTAATCTTCGCCATATAATCTTTATTATCTTGATTTGTTAATTTGGGCATATTATAGAACCATTGAAAAAGTTTATTATTCATTAATTTACTCCTCTTAGAAAGTTTGGTTTTTACCATAGCATAATTTATCTTTTTTAATAATTTTCTTCTAATTTTAGTGGAATTTTAGCGTATTAGGATGTTGAAGCAGGATATGAGTGTAATTTGTACGAATTAGAAGTTTTTATTTAGCTGTCTTAATTTACTTTATGCTTAAAGTATAGAAATTGAGAAGGAAATTATTATGAAAAAAATTTTGTTTGATCCATTATATTTTTTTGTCATAGCTTTTATGTATTTAATATTTGATTACAATTTTGGCATGATATCGATGTCAATCTTTTGTGGACTTTCACTATTAATTAGTAATCTAGGGAAGAAATTTTTATATCTGCAAGCACTATTGTTCATAATATATGGATTATTACTTTTTATAGTTCATCCAAGCACATGGATAGTTTCTGTAATTTTGATCTTAATTGGAATAGTCTTCTTTATATTTTATTTTAGAGGATGAACTGGCTTTTAGAATAGTTAGAGTCGGAGGAAAAATTGTTTCGACTATCATGGGGAGTTTTAATGATTTTGATTGATTTTTTGAAAAAGAATAAATGGAATATAATTGCAATATTAATATTTTTTGGATTTTGTATATATTATGCTTATGATAAAAATATTGTTATGGCCAGCGATTTCTTACTGGGTGCAATAATTTGGCTGATTAGTTGTTTGAAGAAAAAATATTCTTTCTTAGGAGGGATAGCACTAATCTCATATGCCGTGTTTATTTTAATTATTCGGGCAGATTTATGGCCGGGAGCAGTCGCATGTATAGTAATAGGATTGTTTATCTTATTTTTCTATCTAAAGAAACTTAAAAAGCAATAATCTAGAGAATAAAAGGTATGATCCCAGTTGGATATTGGAATCATACCTTTTTATCTTGCACTTCAACTTTATAAATTTCATTACGCAAGACTCTTCGTTACTTTAGTTTAAATATTCAAAGTATATGCGAGAGTTCTTGCGTTTTCTTGTTTTTAAAGCACAAACGCATAGAATCACAGTAATTTACCACGACCCCATGCATTTAAATTTCAGTTACTTAACCAAATACCGTAACCAGACCGCTCCATCGTCAAAACTTGCAACATCTTTTAATTGCAGAGCGATTGGACGACTGCTTTCTGGACGGCCATCAAAAAGGCTTGGTTGACCGGTTCGCCCATCGACACCAGTCCCAATTAAAATACTGATTTCATCAATTAATCCCGCTTCAAGGAAACCGCCATTGATTTTTCCACCGCCAACAATTGCTAAACGGTCAATATTAAATTTGTCGGCAAGAATTTCCATCGCTTTAGCCAGGTCGATTTGATCTTTCCCAGTTGCGATCCATGAAATATTTTGCCGATTGAGGTAATCAAGGTAATCTTTCGTAACTTGTTCACTCGTAATAATGAGGTGAGGGAAGTTATTACCATTTTCCGTGCCCCATTGTAAAGTTCCTTTAGTATCAACAACGATATTATAATTATCAGCAGTTGCATTTTTAGCAAAGTCAGTCTTACCAAGGATTTCTTTGTTTTGCGGATTAAATTTACCATCACGCGTCAATTCGGTTTCTGCAGTAACACGTCCACTAATCCTTGTAGGAACATTTAAACTGTCCAATGTAGAATAGTATTCGGGTTCACCGGCTAATTGGGCCGTCATTCCACAATCAATTCGTCCATCAACTGATGTCATCATATGGACGATAATATATGGTTTATTCATTTATAAAGCCTCCTCGTATTCTATAAATATATCCTTACGGATTTTGCTACATTACAACTTGTTTTCTGGTCACCGCATGATAACCTCTAATTATCATTGGCTTTGGTCAACTGGTATAGGTTAATACCTCCTGTAGTTTTTAACTACTTATGAAGTCTGCCGCCCAGCCAATCTACTGATTTTCGAACTCACATGCTGTATCGATTAGATAGTTTACTAATTCAGAGTAGGATTAGGTGCAGCTTTAACTCTCTAACCAATGAATACTGATACTTGCGAGGATGTTTTTAGTGATTGTAATTAGGGGCTATCATGCAGTGATCAGATTAAGACCAGTAAATTTTAATGAAAGGAGGCCATTCCAATGAAACTTTTTGTCGGTATTGACGTTAGCTCAAAAGATTTAGTAACTTCAATGATTTCTGAAGAAACAACTGAAGTTGTTTTCCATGGTAACTTTGTTAATGATTTGAAAGGCGCAACAGAATTAAAAAACATGATTATCGATACGGCGAATTCAAATCATCTCGACCAAGTTGTGATTGGCATGGAAGCCACTTCCATTTACAGCTTTCACCCAGCAATGTTTTTCCAAGAAGACTCGGACCTTAAAAAGTTCAATACACAATCCGTGGTTATCGATCCTAAGAAAACTAAGCGCTATCATGATGTCTTCGCTGAAGATAAAAATGATCAAATCGACGCTTTTTACATTGCTGACTTCCTACGTGTTGGACGCTATTCAGTAGGGATTGTTCGTCAAGAGAACTACATTGCCCTGCAACGCTTAACGCGTTCCCGATATGAGCTTGTTCAAAGCTTAGCTCGGGCTAAGCAACACTTTATTGAGAACCTATACTACAAGCTCAATAAATTAGTAATTTCTGATGAACTGAATACTTCTATCTTTGGTTCAACGATGATGAGTCTGCTAACTGAAGATATGACTACTGATGACTTACTTAATCTTTCGATTACTGATTTAGCCGATTATCTGAATGAACACGGCCGGGGTCGCTTCGCGAACCCTGAAGCCTTGGCGAAAATAATTCAAAAGGCAGTTCGTGCTTCTTATCGTTTAGACAAAGTAATTGCTAATTCAGTTGATACAGTTCTCTCCGTTTATGCCGAGGAAATTAAAGCTTTTCAGAAGATGATTAAAGACCTCGACAAAGCAATTGAGAAAGTAGTTCAAGTAACTGATGAAGAACAGATTTTGCGCTCCATTCCCGGAATTGGACCAGTATACGCTGCTGGTATTTTAGCTGAAATTGGTCAAATCGAACGATTTGATAATGAAGCTAAATTGGCTAAATATGCTGGGCTTTCCTGGCGAGAAAAGCAGTCCGGAGCTTACGCTAGTGATAATACTCCGCTCAAGAGAACTGGTAATGCTTATCTTAGATACTATTTGGTTGAAGCTGCCAACAGAGTTAGAATCCAAGATCCAGTTTTTGGTGAATATTATCGGCGTAAATATCAAGAAGTAAAGCATACCCCATCAAAACGCGCTCTCGTCCTTACCGCACGTAAACTTATTAGGGTGATTTTCTTCCTACTCAAAAATCATCAAATCTATCAGGAAAAGAGGTAATTGGTATAGGAAGATAAACTGATTCTCGACGCTTAGCTTTTAAAACACCTTGGGATCAAGGCTTATTTAAGTGCGTCAAAAATCTGGTCAAAACAAGTTTGTCAGTGATAATTTTATCTTGACTTATTACCACATGACT
>NZ_JAJGVH010000065.1:0-6920 GCF_020785355.1 Limosilactobacillus reuteri
TTAAGCGAATTGACTTCGCAAATGTTTTGCTTCAAATCACATCGTGATTGAAGACCCTACACATTTGATTCGTCGAAACTTTGTTCAGTTTTCAAAGGTCTACCCGTTGGCTAATTAAGCAACAAATCAATATATTTATTATAACATATATCGAATTAGCTTGTCAAGAAGAAATTTTAATTAATTTTGAATTCCTTTTGATTGATAACTCAATCAGCAACTTTATTAATATATCATGTCATCAAGTAAATGTCAACAGTTTTTTATAATATATTTCAAAAATCATTGACTTTACAACCATATTTACTCTTAATAATCTTAATAGATATGATCATTTATTCATGCCTTATCGATGACAGGAATTATATTTTACCCTATATTTTTATTATTTGCAATACTTTTTTATAAAAAAATTACCAGTAAGCAAATTAATTTTATCTCCTGGTAATTTTCTATTAATTAGTTCAATTACTAATAATTTTTTGTACTTAAAAGATCATCTTTAGCATTTTTGAAATCACTTGGCAATGGTGCCGAAACAGTAATATTTTCATCTTTAAATGGACTATAAAAGCTTAGCCAATAACAATGGAGCGCTTGTCTAGCAATCAATCCTGATTCTTCACCATACATTTTATCGCCAATTAATGGAAAACCAAGACTAGCAAAATGAACGCGAATTTGGTGTGTCCGACCTGTATGCAACCTAATTTTGATAAGGCTTGCTTGAACATTACATTCTTGGCGCCAGTATTCAGTTACAGATGCTTTCCCTTCTTTCCCTACCATTCTTTTTACAAATGAATTAGGATCGCGTTGAATTGGCGCATCAATATAACCATGCTCTGCAGGAACCTTTCCTTTAATTAGAGCAAGATAGTTTTTCTTAACTAAATGTTTTTTTAACTGTTCATCGAGGATAGCGTGAGCAAATCGGTGTTTAGGAAAAACAACTAAGCCGCTGGTGTCACGGTCTAAACGTGTCGCAACATGGGTAACCTGATTTTCATAATTTTGGCGCTTATAGTAGCCTTTTACCCGATTCACCAAACTATCGGCTACCAGAACGTTATGAGCCGGAACTGTCGCTACTCCTGCTGGTTTATTCATTATTAAAAAATCCTGGTCTTCATAAATAATATCGATAGGTGCCTCACTGACATCCACATTATCATTAGCAGTTTCTGGAGGGAGAATTAAGGTTACCTTATCGTGGTAATTAACAGTATCAACGGCCCACTTATCTACCCCGTTTATTTGCATTTTTCCTCCATGGTATATGGCTACTTTTAATAACGAAGAAGAAACCCCATACATTTTTAATGCCGATCGTAATTTCCGTGGTGTGCGATGATCGTATATCCAATTAAATTCCATTAATGCACTCCACCAATAAATGAATCCTTTACTCGATTCCAGAAATTATTATGCCGATATTGAGCAAAATATATTCGTTGCTTGGATACTTTATAAGATAATTCAGTCAGATACCGTTCTTTCTCGCTTTTAAGCATCCATTGATCACGATCGCATGTAAGCACATGACCATTTTCATCACGCAAACGCAAGATTAACTCAGCATCAGCACCAAAAATAATCGGTGAGCCTAGGGTCCGAAAAACCCGGTTGTTAAGTGAAGCCATTTCTGCTAACTGAAAGCCAACACTATTTGGATCGACAATGGCACCACCAACTGATTTATTATAAGCAGTTGAACCGGTTGGAGTTGAAATACATAAACCATCTCCCCGAAAGTTTTCAAACAGATGATTATTAATAAACACATCACATACCATTGTTCGTGTAACATTCCGAATTGTTGATTCATTAAGTGCAATATAATTCTCTATCTGCCCATCAGAATAAGTAGCCTTCATATCAAGTAAGGGATACGAAACTGCCTGTCCGCTATCTTTTACTAAACTATCAACTAAATCATCAATTTCAAAACTCCGCCAATCCGTATAAAATCCTAAATGCCCAGTATGAATTCCAACAAAGCGTATGTTATTTAAATCTTTTTGATAATGATGAAAAGCTGATAACAAAGTGCCATCACCACCGATTGTTATTACAACTTCTGGATTTTTTTCGACATAAGTTAAACCCGCTCGTTTCATTTCGGTTTTTAAAACCTTTGTCACTCGTTGAGATTCTGCTGTTTCATTATTATATATTCCAATTCTCATAACTTACTCCTTTAACTCATCTTCATTAATAGAATTAGTTGACCTCCGCTTAGAAAACAATGTCTGTGCTTCCTTTATTTCTTCTCGAATCTCTGACATTTCATTATCAAGCTTAAATGCTGCCTCTGCGGCTCTTTGCAACCTTGCAGATAGCTCCTCAGGAAACTCACCTTGATATTTATAATTTAAGGAATGTTCTACCGTTGCCCAAAAATTCATTGCAAGGGTTCGCACCTGAATTTCAGCTAATATTCTTTTTTCTCCAGTAATCAATTGGACCGGATATTCAATAACAATATGATATGAACGATATCCACTCGGTTTAACGTTGGTGACGTAATCTCGTTCCTCTAAAATAGTCATATCACTTCGCTGCCGTAATAAGTCAACTACCTTATAAATGTCTTCTACAAATTGACACATGATCCGTAAACCGGCAATATCTTGCATATCTTGCTCAAGGCGGTCCTCTTGCACATGTCGTCTAATCATTTTTTCTTTAATACTATCAACTGGCTTTACTCGTCCAGTTACAAATTCAATCGGAGAATGTTGCGTTTGGTCTTGAAATTGCTTTCGCATCCCCCGTAATTTGACTTTTAGTTCATTTACGGCTTGCTGATATGGCAATAAAAAATGCTGCCAATCTTCAATCATAATTCAGCCTCCTGTTAAATCTCCGTATATTTTAGCACATTTATAATAATAACTCTTGTAATTATCCTAAAACTAAATTCTTTACAAATAGTTAGATATTTGCAAAAATAATTATGTTCACAGGATTAGGATTTTGAGTATACAAATGATCGGAGGGGTTAATTATGCTCGAACTTCATCTTTTTGTGAATCCATTAGGAATGCGCTGTTTACGGTGTGAAAAAGACGTGTTAAAAATTGATCGTGATTTAAATACAAAAATTAGTTATCAATTTGTACCACTATTCAATATGAAAACGATCGATAACACACTTAAATATTATCATCTTAATCCCCATGATCTTGCTATAAGACAACAAGTATCAAAAACCCTTAACCAAGTAATATTAGATTATAAAGCAGCCCTCTTCCAAGGACGAAAACGTGGACGGCATTATCTATTACAATTACAATCCGCACTGATTAACCAAGGCTTGGATTACAACGATGAATTAATTAATAAAATTGCACATGATTCACACCTTGACTTAGAAATGTTTTTTGAGGATCGGCAAAGTCAACTTGCCAAGCAGGCTTTCCGTCAAGATCAAAAAATCGCAAGTGATCTAGGCGTATCAGAAACGGCTACCGCAGTCGTTTTTAACACCGAAGATTCTGATTACGGCCTAATGATTCCAAATTTTGACTATAATACTTTAATAAACGCATTTAAAAGCGGAAAATTGGCTCGACCTACATCACTAGATGAATTCGTAAACCAATATCGTCCGCCTAAACTACAAATTATACAAAATAATAATTAATGGGACTGTGACATAAGTTAAGTTACTTTCATAAAAAGCAAATACGCAGTACAACAATAGGCCTCTAACGTCCGGCAAAACCGAACGTTAGAGGCCTATTGTTGCTTGCGGGGGCTCGAAAACGAAGTCACAAGTGACTTCTGTCTCGCTCCCATTTTCGATCTAAAATTGCAATCGTTCTTTTGAAAAGGCAAGTTTAACTAGCTTCCCCAGCAATTTCTTACTCTCAGCTACCGCAATTTCGGCCATCTGATTATTGACTGTGGTTAAAAATGCACTAACATCGCGGTGTTGTGCTATTTCCTTATCCGTATTCTTTTGAACATTCATTGTTTTTGCCATTACTTGTAATTCAAAGTTTTCTTCAATACTCTGTGCTTGCCGATAATTTTGGTCCCCAAGCGCAGCAATTGTATGAGTGAGCCAATACATATCGTCTATTGAATATTCAGTACTAGTGTTTCGATAAGGGATTGGTGTATCGTCAATATTTGCATAAAAGGGAACCACAGCATTAAAAGTATTAGGGCCAAATGCCAACCAATGAACACCAGCAATACTTGCCGGAACATTATTACGTATTTGTAGAATATGTAATTCTAAGTTTCGGTTTAATGCAATTGACCTAAATGGGGCTTTATCTCTTTCTAAATGATACGGATCAAAAGCTGTCCCTTGATAATGGGAACTCATTAACTTCTTAATCGTAGTTACAGTAAGCTTTTCTTTTGCATAACAGATGAATGGAAGGTTATTACTTTGCGGATTAGCATTTATCGTTCCTAGTTGCTGCTGAACATACCATGCTCGTGGGTTGTTATAAACAGTATCAGTAGCAGTTGCACTTCCACAAATATGTCGTAAATTGTATTCGTTCTCGCTAGGATTCAACTTATTTTGATCAATCCACTGTTTCAAATTTGGTGAACTCATTGTGTTGGGACTGTCAAAATCAAAATTAGTAATGTTAAATCGATTAGGAGCAATCACATAGGCGTTATCAGGAATTTTAACAGCTGCCCAATGATGACCGCCAATTGTTTCCATATACCATACTTCATTATTATCACTAAAAGCTATCGCATTAGCCTCATAAGTACCATACTTTTCTAATAAGCTTCCTAGTTTCTTAACACCATCTTGAGCACTCTTAATATAAGGAAGGACTAATGTTACAAAATCTTCTTCGCCAATTCCCGATAAGATGTTATAAGGATCTATTGCTAGTATCCGGGCATTAGTAGTAATAGTTTCAGTCGCACTCATCGCAACATTTACACCATTGATACCGCCTGCACCAAAAATCCCATCTTTATCGTCAGCATCAGGCGTAGAAGTATATTTTAGCTTAGGAACTGGTAAATCAATTTTAAAGTCAGTTGTTTTGCTTTGATATTGACGTGGCTGTCTTTCTGGTTTTACTAATACAAATCTTTGAGGATCAAATGCATTACCATAATCTTCCTCACGACAAACTATAGTTGACCCATCAATCGTTGCATTCTTTCCTGCTAAAAACATTGTACATGTATGTTGCATATTATGACCTCCTCGTATTCTATAAATATATCCTTACGGATTTTGCTACATTACAACTTGTTTTCTGGTCACCGCATGATAACCTCTAATTATCATTGGCTTTGGTCAACTGGTATAGGTTAATACCTCCTGTAGTTTTTAACTACTTATGAAGTCTGCCGCCCAGCCAATCTACTGATTTTCGAACTCACATGCTGTATCGATTAGATAGTTTACTAATTCAGAGTAGGATTAGGTGCAGCTTTAACTCTCTAACCAATGAATACTGATACTTGCGAGGATGTTTTTAGTGATTGTAATTAGGGGCTATCATGCAGTGATCAGATTAAGACCAGTAAATTTTAATGAAAGGAGGCCATTCCAATGAAACTTTTTGTCGGTATTGACGTTAGCTCAAAAGATTTAGTAACTTCAATGATTTCTGAAGAAACAACTGAAGTTGTTTTCCATGGTAACTTTGTTAATGATTTGAAAGGCGCAACAGAATTAAAAAACATGATTATCGATACGGCGAATTCAAATCATCTCGACCAAGTTGTGATTGGCATGGAAGCCACTTCCATTTACAGCTTTCACCCAGCAATGTTTTTCCAAGAAGACTCGGACCTTAAAAAGTTCAATACACAATCCGTGGTTATCGATCCTAAGAAAACTAAGCGCTATCATGATGTCTTCGCTGAAGATAAAAATGATCAAATCGACGCTTTTTACATTGCTGACTTCCTACGTGTTGGACGCTATTCAGTAGGGATTGTTCGTCAAGAGAACTACATTGCCCTGCAACGCTTAACGCGTTCCCGATATGAGCTTGTTCAAAGCTTAGCTCGGGCTAAGCAACACTTTATTGAGAACCTATACTACAAGCTCAATAAATTAGTAATTTCTGATGAACTGAATACTTCTATCTTTGGTTCAACGATGATGAGTCTGCTAACTGAAGATATGACTACTGATGACTTACTTAATCTTTCGATTACTGATTTAGCCGATTATCTGAATGAACACGGCCGGGGTCGCTTCGCGAACCCTGAAGCCTTGGCGAAAATAATTCAAAAGGCAGTTCGTGCTTCTTATCGTTTAGACAAAGTAATTGCTAATTCAGTTGATACAGTTCTCTCCGTTTATGCCGAGGAAATTAAAGCTTTTCAGAAGATGATTAAAGACCTCGACAAAGCAATTGAGAAAGTAGTTCAAGTAACTGATGAAGAACAGATTTTGCGCTCCATTCCCGGAATTGGACCAGTATACGCTGCTGGTATTTTAGCTGAAATTGGTCAAATCGAACGATTTGATAATGAAGCTAAATTGGCTAAATATGCTGGGCTTTCCTGGCGAGAAAAGCAGTCCGGAGCTTACGCTAGTGATAATACTCCGCTCAAGAGAACTGGTAATGCTTATCTTAGATACTATTTGGTTGAAGCTGCCAACAGAGTTAGAATCCAAGATCCAGTTTTTGGTGAATATTATCGGCGTAAATATCAAGAAGTAAAGCATACCCCATCAAAACGCGCTCTCGTCCTTACCGCACGTAAACTTATTAGGGTGATTTTCTTCCTACTCAAAAATCATCAAATCTATCAGGAAAAGAGGTAATTGGTATAGGAAGATAAACTGATTCTCGACGCTTAGCTTTTAAAACACCTTGGGATCAAGGCTTATTTAAGTGCGTCAAAAATCTGGTCAAAACAAGTTTGTCAGTGATAATTTTATCTTGACTTATTACCACATGACT
>NZ_JAJGVH010000066.1:0-55292 GCF_020785355.1 Limosilactobacillus reuteri
CTTGAAGGATACACCTGTTCCCATGCCGAACACAGAAGTTAAGCTTCAACACGCCGAAAGTAGTTGGGGGATCGCTCCCTGCGAGGATAGGACGTTGCCATGCGTTATTCCGGCATAGCTCAGTTGGTAGAGCACCTGACTGTTAATCAGGTTGTCGTCAGTTCGAGTCTGACTGCCGGAGTCGATGAAGATGTTGACTACCTTCGGTTAGTTAACATCTTTTTTTTGCCAACTTAGCTCAGCTGGTAGAGCATCTCCCTCGTAAAGAGAAGGTCGGAGGTTCGACTCCTCTAGTTGGCATTATAAAGAGTTTATGACCAATTAGAAGTCTACAGATTAAGCTGATAAAGTTTATTATGTGGGCTTTTTTGTATGCTTAAGAAGTTAAGTGAATTGTTCCGAAGTTTTATGAATTATTATTCTAAACACAATTTTAACCACACAAAAATAATACACATTTAGAGAAGGTTCTGACCATTGATATATCAACATTTTGGTTTTAAATTGTGTGATAGTGGAAAACTCCATGTTCATTTACTGATATTGATTAATGCAGTAAAAGCAAATGATAAAACCGTACTAACAAGTCACTTTTTTGTATATCGAACAGGGAAAATGATCTAATTCCGTTAATGAAGCCAGCCCACGTAAAGATGCTAAGACGATAATTACGCGATCAAGTTAGGAAGTACAACAAAAACAGTGAATTCAATTACAAAAATAAGAAAAAGAGAGCGAAAAACAATCAGTCTAATAATGAGCGTTATCAAGTAAAAAACAAAAAGATGATTTGCTATTTGGTTTCAAGAAGCTCTAATATTATTTTACTCAAATACTCTGTTTTAGATGTACCAAGAGCAGTTGCCAATCTTAAAAGGGTAGTTGAATTAACATCATCTGAACCACCACGCTCAAGGCGAGAAATAAAATTATATGATTATATACTAGAGTTGCTAAGCGGATCGAGCTAAAAGCGCATGCGATTCATTGAAACTTAATTTCAGTTAAAAAATCAGCACTTACCTTTCATGTTATTCTTTTATGATTAAGTAGAGCAGAAAATGAACAAACTCCTACTTGAAAATATTTCTAGACAAATTTTAAATTAGCTTGACGGGTATAAGGAGATAATATATAATTATATCCGTTGAGTTATTCCGGCATAGCTCAGTTGGTAGAGCACCTGACTGTTAATCAGGTTGTCGTCAGTTCGAGTCTGACTGCCGGAGTTGATCGAGATGTTAGCTGTTTGGCTAGCATCTTTTTTTATACCTTCTAAATATCTTTTTAATAATCTTAATTGCATATTTACGGTTTTTGACAATGAATTATTAATTTTTATATCAAAAAAATTGTAGATGTTTTAACATGAGAATATACTAAAACTGTAACTAGTTTCATATGTAGTTTAGGAGAATGGAGGTATTTATAATGCGATTTAGTAAAGCGATCCTTGTTGCAACAAGCATAATTGCAATTGGGCTATGTACAAGTGGCTGTAGTAGTTCTAGCACGAGTTCCAACAGTAGCAAGAGCAGTGCCCAAGTCTCATCAGCCAAAAAAGAGGAGTCACATATTGTGGGCTCATATCGTGATGATGCCGATGGAGCTGCTATTACCCTTAATTCAGATGGAACTGGGACATATGTAATGGCAAATCCGACGCAGGCTGATATTCATGATCAATTAACCTGGAAAAAGGAAAAGAATAATTACATTATTAACTTAAATGATAGTAATTATGATACACCGATTGATGCGCGGCTAAATGAAGATAATTTGAGCCTTGTAGGTAACGATGAGTGGCCTAATCAGTCATTTAAACGAGTTCACGGTGACTTTGACGTTGATAATTTCTTAAAAGAACAACATGCGAAAACCAGCAGTTCTACAACTAAGGATACTCATTCTAAGGAATCATCGACTCATGCCCGTGCAGCACTTAAGAAATGGGCGAGTGACCACCACAAAGACACTAACAAGATTGATAATTTGAAGGCTACGACTGACCTATCTGAGCCAGATGAGGGTTGGGCCTTTGTTGACGATAATGGAACTGAATATGCCATTGTTCGAAATGGAAAAGTTTACCCACGTCCGGTTATTGATGGAGATACTTCATCTAATTAATAATCTTAGCGACAAACTTAATAAAATAAACAATTATAACTCATACATGCGGTTGCGTTCTCATCAAAAACTTATTTTTCAATTGACGATGTTTTGAAACACGTTTATAATAGTACTATTCTGAATTTTATTGTTAAAGTTTTTTAATGTTTAGAATACGTATTCAATTAACATTGTGTTAATTGAAAAGTGAAATTATTTGGAGGAATTGTATGAGTAAACAAAAGAATTTGGATACCTCCTTCTTTGGACAACCGCGTGGATTGTCGACATTGTTCTTCACTGAAATGTGGGAACGGTTTAGTTACTACGGAATGCGGGCTATCCTTCTATTCTATATGTACTACGCTGTTACCAAGGGTGGTTTGGGCATGGACCAAGCTACCGCAGCATCAATTATGTCAATTTATGGTTCATTAGTTTACCTGGCCAGTGTTGTCGGAGGATGGTTATCTGACCGTGTATGGGGATCGCGGCGAACGGTCTTCATCGGTGGTGTCCTTATTATGTTTGGACATATCGCTCTGTCATTGCCATTTGGTGTGTCAGCACTTTATGTATCAATCGCTTTGATTGTTATTGGTACCGGGTTATTAAAGCCAAATGTTTCAGAAATGGTTGGGGGCTTATACAGTCCTGAAGATCGTCGTCGAGACTCTGGTTTTAGTATGTTTGTCTTCGGGATTAACTTAGGGGCCGCTGTTGCTCCTTGGGCTGTTCCTTGGGCTGCTAATGGTTTTGGCCTAAACCTTTTCCATGGTGAAATGAACTTCCACGCTGGTTTCTCACTAGCTGCTATCGGAATGTTCTTTGGGTTAGTACAATATGTAGTTGACGGTCGGAAGTATCTTTCAAAAGATAGCTTGTATCCTGATGATCCGATCGATAAGGAAAGTTTACGTCCAGTAATTATTTGGTCAATTGTTGGTGTTGTTGCATTAGTGATCATTCTTGGATTGCTTGCGGCAATGGGTCAATTAAACATCAATAATATCATTACGATCATTACGGTTATTGCTATTGCTTTACCAATCTACTACTTTGTAATGATGTTGAATTCCAAGAAGGTTACAAAAGATGAAAAGTCACGGGTTGTTGCTTACATTCCACTTTTCATTGCTGCTGCTATCTTCTGGGCAATTGAAGAATCAGGTTCAGTTGTTTTAGCCCTCTTTGCTGAACAACGGACTGTTTTACACATTGGTGGCTGGCACTTTGCTGCTGCTAACTTCCAGACATTGAACCCATTATTCATTATGATCCTAACACCATTCTTCGTTGCACTTTGGGATCACTGGAAAAAACAACCAAGTGCTCCTGGTAAGTTTGCTGCTGGTTTAGTAATTGCAGGTCTTTCATATGTTTGGATGGCACTTCCAGCAATGATTCACGGTACAACCGCCGGACGGGTTAGCCCATTCTGGTTAGTTGGTTCATGGTTCATCGTTGAAATCGCCGAAATGTTGATTTCACCAATTGGTCTTTCAGTAACTACTAAACTTGCACCAAAAGCATTTAAGTCTCAAATGATGAGTATGTGGTTCTTGGCGGATGCTGCTGGACAAGCGGTTAACGCTCAAGTTGTTAAGTACTACTCATCAGCTACAGAAGTTCCATACTTCTTAATTATCGGGGCAGTAAGTATCGTCTTCGGATTGATCCTTTGCTTATTCGTTAAGAAGATTCATGGCTTAATGGATGGTGTAGACTAAAAATTATATTAAGAGATCGAGAATAATTCTTGGTCTCTTTTTTTATGAGGTGAGTTATGAAAATCACAGTAAGTAGTGACCTTCATTTAGATTTAAATCATGCAGATGTTGCAGAATTTATTACTCAACAGGCGCATTATTTAACCCGTCAAGAAATTGACCATTACTTTTTTGCGGGGGATGCCTTTAATGACTTTAAGCAAACCAGCGCTTATTTTGCGGAACTACAATCGCAATTACCTACCACAAAGGTCCATTATCTCGCCGGTAACCACGATATGTTAAAAGGAGTCACTTATGAGCAATTAGAAAATTTAGATGATGATCTATATTTTCATAACCGATTTATCGATATTCCCCAAACAAACTGGCGGATTATCGGTAACAATGGTTGGTATGATTATTCGTTTTCAACGTATGAAAATAATGTAGAAGAGGTCGCAAAATGGAAGCGGGCATATTGGGTAGATCGTCCAATTGTACAGTCAATGAATGATCCAGAACGAATGGCGATCGTTTTATACCAAGTTGAAGAAGCCCTAAAACAGGCTCACAATCAACAAAAACAGGTTATCTTTATGACCCACTTCGCACCAATTAGAGAAGCTCTCCCGCATCCACTTATTGAGTCTGCACGGCGACAACGGATGTGGGAGATGACGACAGCGATGTTGGGCAGTAAACACTTAGGAGCGTTACTAGCTAGATTCCTGGAAGTAAAAGCAGTTTTCTATGGGCATCTTCATTATGCTCAACCATTAATTACCGTTGGAAATATTGAATACCGTAATCAAGCAGTTGGCGTAAGACGCAAAAATAGTGAGGACTGGAAGGGGGAAAGCCTATTAGATCAATGGATTAGCCACCTTTATACTAAAAAAATCTAGTTTTTTCAAAAAAATAAGAAAAAACACTTGCAATGAGGTTGGAAATTAGGTATTATAATAAACGTTGATTGATACGAAATATTTAATCAAGCAACTTCTTGGAGGAGTAGCGAAGTCTGGTTAAACGCGACGGTCTGTAAAACCGTTCCTTCGGGTTCGGCGGTTCGAATCCACCCTCCTCCATCTTTATTATTGGGCTATAGCCAAGCGGTAAGGCAACGGTTTTTGGTACCGTCATGCGCTGGTTCGAATCCAGCTAGCCCAACTGTTATTGAAAGGCTAAGAAAAACATCTGTTTTTCTTAGCCTTTTCTAGTTCAAGATTTTATTGAGTTATATAAAAAAAGGAATGACAGCTAATGCCTAAACAAGGTCATTTTGCAAAAAGCATGCGAATTAAACAAATAAATGATTTTAAAGTGAAACGCAATGCGACTGGTGCGACCATTGATGATGAACAGTTAACAGATTTCCTAGTGGTTCGCTTTGCTTTAACAGCTAAGAAGAGGGTTCAATCTGGGGCTCGAGAAACTGCTCAACGGTTCTTAATTGAAATTGGTGATTCTTTACAAGAAAATGATGGGGATTTACAAGCGATCATTCCAAATTTACTAGTGAGTCTTAATGCCCGGGTACCTTGGGAATTCTATCCAGAAATTTTGGAAGAGTGGGATTTACTTCAAAAGTTTTTACAAAAAGAACTTCCAGCAGTCCCGTTAGAAAAACGGCTACGAATTAAGCACTCAATCACAACACAGGAAATGGAGACGTTAATTGCAAAGTTATTGGCTAGAAAGATTACTGCAATTACGTTTATTAATCAGCCAGGAGTTGATCAAAATAAGAAAGATCAGATGGCGACAATGATGCTAACGACGATCTATCATGATCAAACGATTGAATGGGCTAAAGTGCGGTTGTTACTGGCGCCATTTAAATTTGAAATTGCCCCTGACCTAGATGAAGAAACAAAAGACTGGTTAAAGAAACTAGCAGAAAAATAATAACGTTGACTTTCGTTCTGCTTCCTTGGTAGAATTAAATCGTTATTGTAGAGCTGTGGTGGAGTTTTTATCACCGTGGCTCTTTTTATTTTGATTTAAAGGAGGAAGCGGAAAGCAATGGCAGAAAAAAACTATTCACGGATTTATCTCGCAATTGGTTCCCTTGCATTACTAACGTTTATCGGAATTTTGAATGAAACATCGATGAACGTCACATATCCAGAACTATCTGCTCAGTTTAATGTATCACTCGATGTTATTCAGTGGATTACAACTGGCTATTTATTGATGGTAACAATTACAATGGGGACTACTGCCTATCTATTGCGCCAGTATCAAGCACGTTGGTTGCACTTATTTGCAGTATCATTTTTCATTATTGGTGACTTGATGTGTGCTTTGACTGGTAATTTTCCTATTTTGTTAACGGGGAGATTGATTCAAGCAATGGCAACTGGGTTAGCAACCCCAATCATGTTCCATTTAATTTTTACGGAGATTCCGCGTGAAAGAATTGGCATGATGACCGGAATGGCTGCAATGGTTATTTCGTTTGCACCAGCACTGGGACCAACATATGGTGGGGTCGTTTCAGAAATGCTGTCATGGCGGATGATCTTTTGGATTTTACTACCAATTGTTTTGATTAGTCTTGTATGTGGTCAGCTTTTTATTCGTAATAAACCGCTTGGAAATGATAAAGCATTTAGTTATGGAAGCTTAATTACACTGGCAATTGCCCTTATTAGTATCATTAGTGCAGTTTCTTCAATTGGGAAACAAGGATTCGGAAAACAGTTTTGGCTTTTATTATTGGTAGCAATTGTTTTCTTTAGCGCCTTTATCTATATCAATAATCACGGTAAATCAGAATTGTTTGACTTAAAGGTGTTTAAGGTTGTCCCATTACGGCTATCAACTGTCACTTATTTTAATTTACAGTTTATTAATATTGGGATTTCGCTTGTTATTCCTATTTACGTTCAATATGTTTTGCACTCTTCGGCAATTGTAGCGGGTCTTATTTTATTTCCCGGGTCATTAATCGGTGCTTTTATCTCGCCATTTGCTGGAACTTTGGCTGATCGTTATGGTTTTGCTACGCCAGTTATTTCCGGGGGAATTCTTTTGGTTATTGGGACAAGCTGCTTCAGTGTTTTCCAATGTCATTTAACGCCATTATTAATAACAATCTTCTTCGTTATTTTACGAATTGGGTTTAACTTTGCCTTTTCTAATACGATTTCCAATGCTTCAATGTTGGTTCAACCGCAAAACGCCCCCGATGTAAACTCAATCTTTAATATGGTCCAGCAATTTGCCGGCTCACTGGGGACTAGTCTTCTGGCCTCCACAATTGCTTTATTCCAAATGGGCAACAGCGGTTCATTGATGGGACGTACGTATGCCGGAGGACGATTTGATTTTATCTTATTAGGCGTTTTGGCAGTTATTACTTTATTAACAATGGTTACTAATTATCGCATGCAACAAAAGAAGGAAAGTGTTTCTCAATAAGTGGTTGAATTAGCCTGACAAGAATGTAATAATGTGGCTTGATTAATACAAGTTATTACAGGTTTTTGAAGAAAGTGACTATAAGTTAAAATGATACATTCTATCGTTCACTTTATGGTGAGCAATCAGGTTTTTACGCTGTTTATTTGTCTTGCAATTGGCTTCTTGATTGGAAACTATAAAATTGCGGGTAAATTTAATATTGGGGCAACGGTGGGAACGTTAATTGTGACCTTAATCGTGGGGCAGATTGGGAGTTTCCCCCGGGATGAAATGTTGGGAACGATTTTCTTTGGCGCCTTCATGTTCTCTGTTGGTTATCGGATCGGGCCCCAGTTATTAGTTAGTTTGAAATTATTTGGAGTTCGTATTTTAATCGCTAGTATTTTCTGGATGGTTGTTGCGTTCTTAGTTGGGTGGAGTCTCTTTTCTGCCTTTAAGATTGGCCCGGGGATCGCTGCTGGAGTTATTTCCGGGGCCCTCACCCAGTCAGCTACCGTGGCCAGTTCGTTGCAAACGATTGGATCATTGCCAGTTAGTCAAAGCGTTAGGGCAACTTATGAGGCGCAGCTCCCGGTTGCTTATGCTTTAACATACGTTTTTGGGACATTAGGGGTAATTATCTTTTTACGTGACCTAGCACCTAAAATTTTGGGGATTTCAATTGCTGAACAGGGTCCTAAAATGGCTGAACATTATCACTTTCATGCTAAAAACCCGAACCCAACGTGGCGACGAACATATCGCATTGCAGATGATTCACCGCTTGTCGGCAAAACGCTTGAGGAATTTAATCGACGGTCTAATTACCGGATTATTGGGTTAGCTGCTTTTCATGATGGCAAAATGACTGACCACCTTGAATATCAATTGCAGGCTGGCGACTTGCTAACTGTTATTGGTTACGCCGTTCATTTCGATCGGTTAATGCGAGTGCCAGGTTTAACAGAAGTATTGACGCCAACCAATGCGCCGCGTGAACGAGCTTTTGTTCTGGGGAAAAACTTTAAACCAGGTGAATTAGCCCTTCTGCGTCAACACGGGGTTTTTGTGAACATTCAAGATCCAATCAGTGGAAACCAACAATTGATTAACCAGTTGCGACCAGGGGATGTGATTTCATTGACTGGGAATACATCACGAACCAAAGCAATCTTAAAAAAGATGGGACGCTGGAAAGCTGCAGATACAGCGATGAATTATTCTTTATTCTCTTTAGGAATCGGTTGTGCTTCCCTTTTAGGAATTATCGGGCTAAAATTAAATAGTATTCCGTTGCAACTAGGGAATGGAACGGCGGCTTTGATCATGGGACTAATCCTGAGTTCATGGATTGAGCGTCACCGTGACCGTAAATCAATCCCTGTAACGGTAACCAGCTTTCTTCAGAGTTTTGGACTAACGCTTTTTGTGGGGACAGTTGGTTTACAATCAGCTCAAGCATTTACAAGTGCAATTAAGTCGTTAGGTATCGGGGTCTTATTTATTGGGGCGATGATTTCAATAATGCCACATTTGCTAACGCTGTTCTTTGGACGCTATGTATTGAAAATGGAACCTCTTGCTTTAATTGGAGCAATGACAGGTTCGGGAACGATCGCAGCGGCAATGAATGAGATTTCGCAAAAAGCAGGTCCGGAAGGTGGCGCATATTATGCGGCTGCCTTTACTCCGGCGTTTGTAGTTGGTAATATTGGAATTACATTACTAGGGCCGATTTTTGTGGCGCTACTATCATAATTTATCGCTTAGAAAGGGCGTGCAAAATTATAATGCAACAATTTTTTACAATTTTAGGTGGAATGGGGACACTGGCAACAGAGAGTTATGTACGTCTGTTAGATAAAAGAACGCCAATTCATCGTGATCAAGATTACTTAAACTATTTAGTTGTTAACCATGCAACCGTTCCTGATCGTACTACATGGATTCTCGACCATAGTCAACCAGATCCTAATGAAGCCCTGATTGAAGATATTAAACAGCAAAGTCTTTTGAATCCTGCATTTTTTGTCTTAATTTGTAATACAGCCCATTACTCTTTTGATAAGTTACAGGCAGCAACTGAGATTCCGATTCTCAATATGCTGCAAGAAACGGTTAACGAGATCAAGAAGATTAAGCCGGATGCAAAGCGAGTTGGCCTATTAGCCACTAAGGGAACTTTGGCAGCTAACCTATATGATCCTTATATTGAGAAGGCTGGGTATGAACTTATCAAGCCAACTCCTGAGATTGCCGATATGACAGAAGACTTGATTTACCATGATATCAAAGAGGCTGGTCATTCCGATGGCAAGAAGTATCATGAGCTAGTACGGAAAATGATTGAAGAACAAGGAGCAGATGTAGTAGTTTTGGGTTGTACTGAATTATCTTTTGCAGAAGAGATGAACCCTGAAACTAAGTACCCTGTTGCCGATTCACAATCAATTATTGTTGATCGCTCCCTTGAACGCGCATTGAAACTACGACAAAATAATAAAAATTAATATTAGAGACCGGGGGAAGAAATTAATTTCAACGGTCTCTAATTTTTAGATGGTGTAAAATATATATACATGCGCAATGTTTAGCAAACAATGGCGTAAGGAGGAAAGAAAAATGAGTTCACCTGTTTATATTCAAATTCACAATCAGTTAAGACAAAACATTGAAGATGGTGAGTGGAAAGTTGGCGATAAAATTCCCGCTGAACGCGAACTCGCTAATGATTTTGGCGTCAGTCGAATGACTTTGCGGCAAGCAATTCAAGCATTAGTTGATGAAGGAATTCTTGAGCGAAGAGTTGGCTCTGGAACTTTTGTCGCTAATCGCAAAGTTCAAGAAAAGATGTCAGGAATAACGAGCTTTACTGAATTAATGCATGCGACCGGGAAGAAAGCTGCCAGTAAGACAATTTCTTACCACTTGACGATCCCTTCGCAAACAGAGGTTGAAAAGCTAAAATTAGCCCCCGATGAACAGGTTTTACGAATGGAACGGGTTCGTTATGGAAATGATGTGCCGATTTGTTATGAAATTGCAACCGTTCCTGCTAACCTCGTTCAAAAATTTAGTAAGGAAGAAGTCACCACGTCTTTTTATCGGACGCTAGAAAAAAAGGCGAACCTTTATCCTGGTCATGCAACTCAGCATATTTCAGCAACGAAGGCGACAGAAAAGATTGCTAACTACTTGCAGATTAAGCGTGGGGATGCTCTCTTGCGAATGACCCAACTATCTTACTTGCAAGATGGTCGTCCTTTTGAATATGTCCACACTCAATATGTTGGATCACGGTTTGAATTTGTCTTTGAAAAGTAATCAAGACGAATCCATGTTACAATACTGATTAACGATATTACTTTTGAGAGGAATTATACTAATGAAATTTGATTATCCGGATGATAGCCTTACCCTTCATACTGATGCATATGAATTGAGTATGATGCAGACCTACTGGAAAAAAGGAATGGGTAACCGCCGTGCTGTCTTTGAGGCCTTCTTCCGTAAAATGCCATTTAATAATGGGTACGCTGTTTTTGCCGGGTTAGATCACATTATTCGCTATGTAAAGCAATTGCGTTTTACTGATAGCGACATTGAATACTTAAAGTCTACGAATCAATTTGATGATGACTTTTTAGAATATTTACGTAACTTTAAATTTACGGGATCAATCAGCAGCTTTGAAGAAGGAGATCTGGTATTTAACCATGAGCCTATTATTCAGATTGATGCGCCGATTATTGAAGGTCAATTGATTGAAACAGCAATTTTGAATATTCTTAATTATCAGATTATGATTGCGACAAAGGCTTCACGGATTAAGTCGATTGTCGGTAACCAAACTGTAATGGAATTTGGTTCACGCCGGGCACAGGAACTGGATGCGGCTTTGTGGGGAACGCGAGCAGCATATATTGGTGGCTTTGATGCTACAAGTAACGTCCGTGCAGGTAAATTATTTGGTATCCCGATTTCAGGAACCCATGCCCATGCCCTTGTGCAGGTATACATGAATGATTATGACGCATTTAAAGCATATGCAGAAACGCATCATGATTGTGTCTTTCTTGTGGATACTTTTGATACCTTAAAGAGTGGGGTTCCTAACGCAATTAAGGTCGCTAAGGAATTTGGCGATAAAATTAACTTTATCGGTGTCCGCATTGACAGTGGTGATATGGCCTACCTATCTAAAAAAGTACGCAAAATGTTGGATGATGCTGGTTTCCCAGACGCAAAAATCATCGCATCTAATGGCTTAGATGAAAAGACAATTCAAAACTTGCAAATGCAAGGAGCGAAGATTGATACATGGGGAATCGGGACTAAGCTAATTACTGCCTATGACCAACCAACTTTAGGGGCCGTATACAAATTAGTCGCTATTGAAGATGAAGATGGTCAACTTGTTGATACGATTAAGATCTCTAATAATGTTGGTAAAATGTCAACTCCCGGCAAAAAACAAGTATGGCGGATTAACGATCGTGCAGACGGCAAGAGTGAAGGGGATTATATTACATTAGTTGATGAGGATCCTCGTAATGAAAAGTCACTCAATATGTTCAATCCTAACTTCCCACTCCAGCAAAAAGACGTGGAGGATTTTACTGCCCGGCCAATGCTAAAGCCAATCTGGCAAGATGGTAAGTATGTTTATGATGAACCGACCTTAGAGGAGAGTCGTCAACACCGTTTCGATAGCTTAAATGCTTTATGGGATGAATATAAACGCGATTTAAACCCAGAAGTATACCCAGTCGATTTATCACAGAAATGCTATGATAATAAACTTAAATTAATTCACCAAGTTCATGAATATGTTAAATCATTGAATAAGTAGAGGTAATCTGTAGTGCGAAAGTATCAAGAAGAAATAATTAATGCATTAGGCGTTAACTCGCAAATTGATCCCCAAGCAGAAGTAACTAAACGTGTTCAGTTCATCTGTGATTTTCTCCAAACCACTAAGATGAAGGCCTTAGTATTAGGAATTTCTGGTGGCCAAGATTCAAGTTTGGCAGGGCGGCTTTCACAATTGGCAGTCGAAAAGCTGCGGGAAGAGACTGGCGACAATGAATACCAATTTATCGCAGTTCGGTTGCCATATGGTGAGCAAGCTGATGAATCAGATGCAATGTTTGCGATTAATGACTTTATTAAACCTGACAAAATAATGCGGGTTAATATTAAGGCGGCTACTGATGTGATGGTGGCATCCTTAAACGAAGCAGGCACGCCAATTAGCGATTTTAATAAGGGAAACATTAAAGCCCGGGAACGAATGATTGTTCAATATGCTATTGGTGGAGAAAACAAAGGAGCTGTAGTGGGAACAGACCATGCCGCTGAAGCAGTAACTGGTTTTTACACTAAGTTTGGGGATGGCGGTGCCGATATTGCGCCACTTTCTGGATTGGATAAACGACAAGGAAAGGCCTTATTACAATACTTAGGAGCACCAGCAAAACTTTATGATAAAACACCAACCGCAGACTTGGAAGAAGATAAACCAATGCGTCCCGATGAAGAAGCGCTTGGTGTTCGCTATGATGAAATCGACGACTACTTAGAAGGTCGTGAAGTTTCGCCAGCAGCTGCTGGAAAAATTGAAGGCTGGTATCGTCGAACTCAACATAAGCGCCACTTGCCGATTGCTCCATATGATACTTGGTGGAAGTAAATTGATAATAAAATGGGAGGCTGGGAATCAACTCAGTCTCTTTACTAGTTTTAAGGAGAATGATAATGGAAGAGGAAACACTTCAACTTGTTAGTAAACAATTACCGGATATTCGCTCTCAACAAATTAAAGCGGCCCTCGGATTAATGGATGAAGGAAATACGATTCCTTTTATTGCCCGTTACCGTAAAGAAATGACGGGCACGCTTGATGAAGTTCAATTACAAGCGATCCGGGATGAATATCACCGGGTAACGACATTACGGGAACGTCAAGCAACAGTTATCAATAAAATTAAAGAACTCGGTAAGCTAACACCGGCGCTCGAAAAGCAAATTAACAGTGCAACCGAATTGCAAGAAGTAGAAGACCTTTACTTGCCATATAAGCAAAAGCGGCAGACGAAGGCCCAACAAGCTCGTGAACATGGCTTGGCACCGTTAGCAAATTGGCTGCTATCTTATCCCGATGATGATTTAAGTGCAAAGGCGCAAGAGTTTATTAACGATGATGTTCCTGATGCTGAGAGTGCATTAACAGGCGCACATGAAATTTTGGCTGAAGCAATTAGTGAAATGGCCACGGTACGAAGCTGGTTGCGAAATTATACTGCCCAACATGGTCAATTAGAGACAAGCGTAAAACGTGGTGGCGAAGAAAAGGATGAACTAGGGACTTACAAGCAGTATTATGAGTTCACTAGTCCAGTTCAAAAATTAAATTCTTATCAAATCTTAGCCTTTAATCGCGGAGAAAAAGAAGGAATTATTAACGTCAAAATCACTTTAGATGAAGAACCGGTGATGAATTACCTTCGTTTCCGTTTGATTAAAACTAACAAGAAAAATGATGCGACTGCCTTTATTGAGGAAGCTTACAAGGATGCCTACAAGCGTTTCTTGGGTCCTGCAATTGAACGGGAACTGCGGCGACAATTAACAGAGGGCGCTGATGAACAGGCAATCAAGGTCTTTGGTGAGAATCTCTATCATTTATTGATGCAAGCACCAATTAAGGGAAAAGTTGTGTTAGGATTTGACCCTGCTTACCGAACTGGTTGTAAGTTGGCGGTCCTTGATGAGAATGGGAAATTTTTAACTAAGGCAGTTATTTACCCCCACAAACCGGCACCAGAAAAGCAACGTGCGACAGCAGAAAGTGAGTTTATTGACTTACTAGAAAAGTACCACGTTGAAATGATTGCGATTGGTAACGGGACAGCTAGCCGGGAATCAGAACAATTTGTGGCGGAAGCTCTTAAAAAGATTAAACGGCCAATCTATTATGTCATCGTAAATGAAGCCGGTGCCTCTGTTTACTCTGCAAGTAAGGAAGCGCGTGATGAATTTCCTGACTTGCATGTTGAACAGCGAAGTGCAATTAGCATCGGTCGTCGTTTGCAAGACCCACTTGCCGAATTAGTCAAGATTGATCCACAAGCGGTTGGGGTTGGGCAATACCAGCATGATTTGCCGAAGAAAGAATTAAGCGGGGAACTGGAAACAATTGTTGAACGGGCGGTAAACCGGGTTGGAGTTAACCTCAATACAGCTAGTTACCAATTGTTGACGCGGATTTCCGGGCTTAATAAAACGATTGCTAAAAACATCGTTACTTATCGAGATGAAAATGGACGTTACACGAACCGGACACAGTTAAAGAAAGTGCCACGGTTAGGACCAAAAGCTTATCAACAATCTGTTGGTTTCTTACGGATTATTGGTGGCGAAAATCCATTAGATAATACCGATGTCCACCCAGAAAGTTACCAGGTGGCGGAAAAGATTATTCAAGCGGCAGGGATTAATGTCGACGAGTTGGGAACGCCAAGTGCTGATGATAAGTTAAAGAAAATTGATGTTAAGCAGTTTACGGATGATCAAGTCGGGACTGAAACCGTTACTGATATTATTTCTTCCTTGCAAAAGCCAGGCCGTGACCTGCGTGATTCAATGCCTGCGCCACTATTACGCCATGATGTAATGACGATTGAAGACCTTAAGCCGGGGATGAAACTTCAAGGAACTGTCCGGAACGTTGTCGACTTTGGAGCCTTTGTTGATATCGGTGTCAAACATGATGGGTTAGTTCATGTTTCAAAGATGAGTAAGCAGTTCATTCGTGATCCGCGGGCAATGGTAGCCGTTGGTGATATTGTGGACGTGTGGATTGATGATGTCGACTTGAAGCGTCAGCGGATTCAATTAACGATGCTTGAACCGGAGACAGTCACAAATGACTAATGCTGAATTACAACAATTGACTGAACAGTGGTCAAAAGAATACTTTGGGCGGGAATTTACGCACAAAGTATTTTTTAATAAGCGGTTAAAGACAACCGGTGGCCGTTATCATTTAAGTGACCATCATATTGATATCAACCCGTTAATGTATACTGAGTTTGATCTTCATAATCTGCGCCAAGTGGTTCTTCATGAATTGTGTCATTATCATTTACATCTGCTAGCGATGGATTATCATCATCGCAGTAGGGAATTTAAGACTTTACTAGCACAGGTGGGAGGATCAAGATATGCGCCACCGACTAGTAAAAGAAAGATAAATTCCAAGAAAAAATGGCATTATATATGTACCGGTTGTGGTGTTGAAATCGCGCGACAACGGCGTTTTAACACCCAAAGATACATTTGTCGACGATGTGGTCACAAATTTATTTTAAAAAATTGAAAAAAGTTGTTGCCAACGAATAGGTATCTTGCTATAATAATATTCGTTGGTTGATATGCGGCCGTGGCGGAACTGGCAGACGCGTAAGATTAAGGATCTTATGGTCGATTATGACCGTGGAGGTTCAAGTCCTCTCGGCCGCACTACTTAAAAGGCACTGAGTAATATTTGCTCAGTGTCTTTTTGTTGTGTATAAAGATGATTTCTGACTTTGAAGAGATAAAGCAACTATAGTAAGGCGTTCTATTTCTGCTGTATAATTATTACATACGAAAGAGAAAATAAAATGCTTTAATAGGGGAATGAAAAAGATGGAAACTAATTTTGAAAATTACCCTTCTAAATATGCAGAAATGGGGAAATCAGGTCAACAAGCAGAAAGTATCTTGTATCAAGCTCCAAGGAATGCTGTACAAGGATTTCGTGTACTTGTTGAAACAATAACTAAAGAAGCACTTCACTTAGACGGCTATGGTAATGGTGGTTACGATGAGCGTCAAGTTGATAGAATCGAAATGATGCGGCTCCATCCAGATGATTATCCTGTAAAGGTCGTTCAGGCAATGGATCGAGTACGTAGAGTAGGTAATAAAGCTAGTCATGATGCTAAGCTAGATATTGATACTGAAGAAGCACTTCAAGTTGACCAAGATACTTACATTATTTCTGACTGGTTTTTAGGAACCTACACTCAAGCTGATGAAAAAGATTACATTAAGCCCCAGAATAATACTCAAAATATTGAAGAACTGAAGAAACAATTAGATGATCAAAAATTAAAAATTCAACAGTTACAGCAGGTAAATAATAAAAATAAGATTTCACTTACGGTTGAACAGAAAGTTGAAAGACGGAAAAAGAGTCGCCAATTTGCCATTCAACATCCTCTTAACGAAGCCGAAACGCGTGAACTTATTGATCAGCAGCTGCGCGATGCGGGATGGGAAGCAGATACTAATAAGATCCGTTACAGTAATACCAAACCCGAAAACGGAAAAAATAAAGCAATCGCGGAATGGGAGTTTCCAAATGGCGACCGTGCCGATTATGCACTTTTTATTGGTAAAGAAGCAGTGGGAGTTGTGGAAGCTAAAAAATATGAGGATGATGTTTACAGTTCATTAGATCAAGCTGTTGATTATTCTAAGGAATTCGTATTTACTGATAAGGTAGCTGAACCAATTCGTAACTATGAAGTTTATAAACCATATAATGTACCATTTATTTTTAGTACAAATGGGCGTCCTTATTTAAAGCAACTAGAACAAAAATCAGGAATTTGGTTCTGGGATGCACGAAATCCTGAACACGCTCGACGCCCATTGGAATCTTGGCTTACTCCTGATGATTTAAAACTTAAATTAAGCGCACCACTTGAGAAAGATTCAGATCAAGCATTAAAAGATGATAATGATTTTCCAGAACTAGCTAATCGTGATTATCAACAAGACGCCATCAAAGCTGTAGAAAATGCTATCGGAGAAGGCAAGACAAGAATTCTTCTTGCAATGGCAACTGGTACAGGTAAAACCAGAACCGCCATTTCATTAATGTACCGCTTAATAAAGAATAAACGTGCACGGAGAATCCTATACTTGGTTGACCGGCAATCATTAGCTACCCAAACTGCTAACTCTTTAAAGGATAATAAAGTTGGTTCTCAACCTGTATCGAGTATTTATGATGTTAAAGAATTTACAGACAAAATACCTGCACCAACTACTAGAATTCAAATTTCAACAGTACAAGGAATGGTACAACGTTTATTTAATAGTATAGATAATGAAAACAAACCATCCCCTGGTATGTATGACATTATTATCGTTGATGAAGCTCACCGTGGTTATGGTGAAGATCGTGAAATGTCGAATGATGAAATGAAGTTTTATGATCAGGCTGATTACATTAGCCAGTACAGAAGGGTAATAGATTACTTCGATGCAACTGCAATTGGTATGACAGCTACACCAGCAATCCAAACTGTCCGAATATTCGGCGATCCTGTATACTCTTATAGTTATCAACAAGCAGTTATTGATGGTTATTTGATGGATCATAATGCACCTTATATCATTAAAACTAAACTTTCGAATGAGGGAATTAAGTTTAATAAAGGTCAGGAAGTTGATTCTTATAATTATGATATGGACAAGCATGAGAAGTATCGAATGCCTGAAGATATTAATTTTGATGTAGAAGCATTTAATAAGAAAGTCATTACTGAACCCTTTAATCGTGCAGTTTGCCAAGAACTTGTAAATCGTTTAGATCCTAATGAGCCATCTTTAGGAAAAACCTTAATCTTTGCGGCTACTGATGATCATGCTGATATGATAGTTCGTCTATTAAAAGAAGAATTTGAAAAAAGCGGTAATCCAGTTAGTGATAATGCAATAATGAAAATTACTGGTAAAGATCGTCACCGCGATATTCATATTAAGCAGTTTAAGAACGAACAATATCCTAATATCGTCGTAACTGTTGACCTATTAACAACCGGGATTGATGTCCCATCCATCTGTAATATTGTATTTTTGCGGCGGGTGAAGTCTCGGATATTATACGAACAAATGCTAGGTCGGGCGACGCGAAAATTTGAAGGTATTGATGCGTTTAATATTTTTGATCCAATTGGTCAATATGACAGTATGGAGAAATATACCGATATGAACTCGGTCATCAATGAGAAAAATGTTCAGCGCAAAGTAGAGGAATATTACTCCTTAGCATTAAAGGCTCCTACAGAGGATTCACTTAAAGAGTATCGTAAACAGCTAGTTGCAAAGTTACAAAGAAAGATTCAGCGGTTAGATGATAAGCAAACTGATGAATTGGAGACAGCTATTCAAGAAAAAGACCTGTCTGCCTGGGCACGGAGCTTAGAAAATGCGACTCAAAATAAATTACAATCTGAATCAAGAAAGATTAAGACTATCAGTGAGTTCAGATTAAAGCCACGAACTGCTTTAATTTCTAATCAGAAAGATGAAGTTGTTTCGGTTGATCGTGGATATGGTAATAATAATGAAAAGCCAGCTGATTATTTAGAATCATTTAATCGCTTCATCAAGTCTTCACGAAATGAGATTCCAGCAATAGATATATTAATTAATCGTCCAAGTGATCTCAGCCTCCAAGATTTACGTCAAATTCAGAGTATTCTTAGTTCACATGGTTTTAAGGAGAACGACTTACAATCAGCATGGCGGACAACTAATAAGATAAATGTTGCAGCAAGTATCATTAGTTTTATTCGTCAAGCAGCCTTAGGTACTCCATTGGAATCCGAAAGCGCAATTGTTGATCGTGCAATGGCTAAGGTATATGGAATGGCAGACTGGACAACCGTTCAAATGAAGTGGTTGAAGCGGATTGAAGAACAATTAAAACAAAACCATATTCTTGGGCCGAATGCTTCAAAAGCGTTCAATGATATTGAGGTCTTCAAGGAGCATGGGGGATATAAGCAAATGAAACGCGTCTTTGGTAATCAGACTGATGAAATCATTAGTTTGATTAATCAGAATTTATATGCGTAATTGAGAAAGGAAAATTGATTACTTATGGCAATGTCTAATCAAGAAATTGTACAACAATTATGGAAAGAGTGTGATATATTACGTGATGATGGGGTTACATACCAAGATTATGTAACTGAATTAACCTATATCTTGTTCTTAAAGATGAGTAAGGAACAGGATGAAGAAAGGGAAATTCCAGAAAAGTATCGTTGGGATAACTTACTTCGATATGAAGGCTTAGATTTAATGAACTTCTATCGCCAACTATTACTTGATCTTGGTAATCCGCAAAAAACGAAGAGTACGCGAATTAATGCAATTTATGACAATGCATCGACAAGTATCGATGAGCCGGCCAATCTTGAAAAAATTATCCATGATATTGATGGGTTAGATTGGTTTTCTGCGCGTCAAGAGGGATTAGGGGCTCTCTATGAAGGGTTATTAGAGAAAAACGCCAATGAAACCAAGTCTGGTGCTGGTCAATATTTCACGCCTCGTCCTCTTATCAATATGATGGTAAGAATAACAAAGCCACAAATTGGTGAACGGCTAAATGACCCTGCAGCAGGTACCTTTGGTTTTATGGTTGCGGCCAATGATTATCTAAGTGATCAGACAGATGAATTTTTTGATTTAAGTCAGGCTGATCGTAAATTTGAAAAAGAAGGGGCATTTTCCGGAATGGAACTGGTGCCTAATACCCACCGATTAGCATTGATGAATCAATATTTACATGGAATGGATGGTCGCTTGGACCAAGGGGATTCATTATCTGCTGCTGGTAAATGGATGAAGAATTTTGATGTTATCTTGACTAATCCACCGTTCGGAACAAAGAAAGGTGGAGAGCGAGCAACTCGTGATGACTTGACTTATGAAACATCTAATAAGCAGTTAAACTTCTTACAAATTATCTATAATTCCTTAAAAAAGAATGGTAAGGCAAGAGCAGCTGTGGTTGTCCCAGATAACGTTTTATTTGCTGATGGTGCTGGCGAAGAAATTCGGAAAGACTTACTTAATAAATGTAATGTGCATACCATTCTTAGATTACCTACTGGTATTTTCTATGCTCAGGGTGTTCAAACCAATGTTTTATTCTTTAATCGTGGGATTGATGACTCAGATAATACTAAAGAAACTTGGATCTATGATATGCGTCATCAAATGCGTTCATTCGGTAAGCGTAGTCCCCTTAATGAGAAGGACTTTGCAGAATTTGAAAAGTTATTCTCTGTAGATGATCTTAGCAAGCGAGAAGAAACATGGAGTAAGGATGAGAATCCAAATGGTAGATGGCGTAAATTTACAATTGATGAGATTGAAAAGCGTCCTAATACCAGTTTAGATATTACTTGGATGAGTGAAGAAGAAGACCATGATGAGCGCTCATTACAGGAAATCCTTAGTGAAATGAATAATAAGTCAATGGCAATTAGTGAAGCCATTGCGGAACTCAATAAGGCATTAGAAGGGATCGACGATGAAGACTAATACTTTAGATTTTGATGCGCAGGCTTTAAGAGAAAAAATCCTAGATTTAGCGATGCGAGGTAAACTTGTACCGCAAGATCCTAATGATGAGCCAGCAAGCGTATTGCTAGAAAAAATCAAGGCAGAAAAAGAACAGCTTATTAAAATAAAGAAGATTAAGAAGAGCAAGCCACTCCCTGAAATTACTGATGATGAGAAGCCATTCGAGATTCCTGATAGTTGGGAATGGGTAAGACTAGGAGAGCTGACAAATTTGATTTCAGGTAGAGATATACCGAAAAAATTACATTTAAATAAGCCCACTAAAAATTCGATACCTTACATTACAGGAGCTAGTAATATTAGTGATAATGGTGAAATTTTGATATCAGAGTGGGTTAATAACCCTAGTGTTATTGTCAAGGACAGTACACTTTTATTATCAGTTAAAGGTACTATTGGAAAAATAGCAGTGTTAAACCTTCCAGAAGCTCATATTGCAAGACAGATCATGGGGCTAGAAAACATATACAATTTAAATCTAGAATTTCAAAAATACTTTCTCGAAAATTATGTTGAAGAACTGAGAAGTAAAGCTAAAAGTATGATACCAGGGATTTCTAGAGATGATATGTTATTAGCGATTATTCCACTTCCACCTCTTTCAGAGCAAAGTCGAATCGCTGCTAAAATAGCGCAGCTCTTCGCTTTGCTCCGCAAAGTCGAATCGCTGCTAAAATAGCGCAGCTCTTCGCTTTGCTCCGCAAAGTCGAATCTTCTATTCAACAATATACAAATCTGAAAGATTTGCTAAAGTTTAAACTGTTGGATTTAGCTATGCGAGGAAAACTTATTGATCAAAATCCAAAGGATGAACCAGCTAATGTTCTTTTAGATAAAATTAAAGCTGAAAAAGATCAACTTGTTAAAGAAAAGAAAATTAAGAAAACTAAGTCTCTACCTGAAATTGCTGATGATGAGAAGCCATTCGAGATTCCTAATAGTTGGGAATGGGTGAGATTAGGAGATCTTGTTAGTATTAAGGGTGGTAAAAGAGTCCCCAAAGGTAAAAAATTAGTTGATTATCAAGCTATTAGACCATATATTCGTGTTACAGATATGAAAGGATATACTGTAAGTACAAATGATCTTAAATATGTAACGCAAGATATTTATGATCAAATTAAAAAATATACGATTTCTTCAAATGATATTTATTTCAGTATAGCTGGAACGATTGGTAAAGTAGGAAAAATACCTGATAAAATTAGTGGTGCGTTACTAACTGAAAATGCTGCTAAATTGACACCTTATGATGCTAATAAAGATTTTTTGATACAAGTATTAAGTAGCAATATAGTTAAAAAACAACATAAAAAAATTTTAAGTCAAGTTGCGCAGCCTAAATTATCACTTATAAAACTTAGACAAACTATTATTCCACTTCCTCCTCTTTCGGAACAAAGACGAATTGTTTCAAAATTGGAACAGTTATTTGCTTTAATAGGTTAGGATTTAATATGACAATCATAATCATCTGTCAAACTAGTGGTTTGCACATCAACTATAAGCCGATTAGAAAAGCTGGCGTTCTCAAGGCGCTTTTTCTTTTAAGTATCTCAATAAACTGAAAAACACTTAACTTCGAGGGAATACTAATAAATGAACAGGATCGGGCATCATATGTCCATCAATGATTGTTACATCTTTATACTTACACAATAGTTTTATATAATCTCATAAGTCGCTTCGATATTATTGATTATATAATTTTTCGTCTATACTTTGGAATGAATACAATAAGGTATTTACATAACCACTTTGTATGGGTTAAACTAATTTAATTTATTAGCGATATTTTTATTACCTCTTTTCCCTTATCGATTTTGGATTGAACACCTACATCTTAAGGAAAAAGAGGTCCTTTTTATATAATTTTTATCGCCCACACATAGCAGGTGTTTTTGTTTCGTGCATTCGTTCTGCTCACGCACTTAACTAGGTCTAAAAGCATTAATAAAATTTACGTAAATTTTACCTCTCCTCTTGCTATCTCAATCATGAAAGCGCTATACTTTAGATGTTGTAGATAGTAACGAGGAGGGATTTATCAATGGATGCAGATATCAAATGGCTTGATGAACCGGAAACATTCCGTGTTAATCAATTACCTGCGCATAGTGACCATTATTATTACGGTAACTATGATGAATGGCGGCATAATAATAGTCGTTTTGCGCAAAACTTGGATGGGCAATGGCAATTTAACTTTGCTGAAAACCCGCGTGAACGCGAAGAAGATTTTTATAAGACAGATTACGATAGCAGCAGCTTTGGAACAATCGAAGTCCCTAGTGAGATTGAACTAAATAATTACGCCCAAAATAATTACATTAACACTTTGATTCCGTGGGAAGGTAAGATTTACCGTCGTCCTGCATATGCCCTTAGTCCTGATGATGCGCAAGAGGGATCATTTAGTGATGGGGATGACAATACTGTTGGCGAATACTTAAAACATTTTGACCTTGAACCTTCTTTACGGGGAAAGCAGATCCGCATTCGTTTTGATGGTGTTGAGCGTGCCATGTATGTTTGGCTTAATGGTCACTTTATTGGTTACGCTGAAGACAGTTTTACCCCCTCTGAATTTGACCTGACTCCTTACATTCAAGATGAAGGTAATGTTTTAGCTGTGGAAGTTTTCAAGCATAGTACCGCCTCGTGGATTGAGGATCAAGATATGTTCCGTTTTTCTGGAATTTTCCGGAGTGTAAACCTATTAGCTCAACCACTTGTTCATGTTGAAGACCTTAATATTCGGCCAATTGTTACTGATAATTATCAGGACGGTATTTTTAATGTTAACCTTCAACTTCACGGTGAAAAGACTGGGAATGTTAATGTGCGGGTTATCGACAATGATGGTAATACGCTCGTCAATGAAACACACCCTGTTGATTCCACGGTAAAAGTTCAGGATCAATTTTTAGAAAATATTCACTTATGGGATAACCATGATCCTTACCTCTATCAATTGTTGATTGAAATTCGTGATGACGAAGGTAATCTGGTCGAACTCGTTCCATACCGTTTTGGTTTTCGGCGAATTGAAATTAATAAAGACCATGTTGTCCTATTGAATGGTCAACGGCTAATTATCAATGGTGTTAACCGTCACGAATGGAATGCTAAACGTGGCCGCGCGATCACGATGGATGATATGACGAGTGATATTCACACCTTTAAGGAAAATAATATTAATGCCGTCCGGACGTGTCACTATCCAGATCAAATTCCGTGGTATTACCTTTGTGATGATAACGGAATTTACATGATGGCCGAAAATAATCTGGAATCCCATGCTACCTGGCAGAAGATGGGAGCAATTGAACCATCATATAACGTCCCCGGTTCAGTTCCTCAATGGCGTGACGTAGTAGTAGATCGGGCACGGACTAACTATGAAACATTTAAGAACCACCCGTCGATTTTATTCTGGTCTTTAGGTAATGAATCATATGCTGGCGATAATATTGTCAAAATGAATGAATTCTATAAGAAGCATGATGACAGTCGGCTTGTTCACTATGAGGGTGTTTGTCATACTCCCGAATACCGTGATCGGATCTCAGACGTTGAAAGCTGGATGTACTTACCACCTAAAGAAGTTGAGGAGTACTTGAAGAATAATCCAGACAAGCCATTTATGGAATGTGAGTACATGCATGATATGGGGAATTCTGATGGTGGAATGGGTTCGTACATTTCCTTACTTGATAAATACCCACAATACTTTGGCGGCTTCATTTGGGACTTTATTGACCAAGCCCTCCTTGTTAAGGATCCAGTAAGTGGGCAAGAAGTGATGCGCTATGGTGGTGATTTCGATGATCGTCACTCAGATTACGAATTCTCGGGAGATGGCTTGATGTTTGCTGATCGGACACCGAAGCCAGCAATGCAGGAGGTAAGATACTACTATGGCTTACACAAATAAATTACGCGTGATATATGGTGATGCGACATTAGGACTTAGTGGTGACGGCTTTCATTATATTTTTAGCTATGAGCGTGGTGGACTAGAATCGCTTAAACTAAACGGTAAAGAATGGCTATATCGTGAACCAATGCCGACATTTTGGCGGGCAACTACTGATAATGACCGAGGAAGTGGCTTTAATATTCGGTCTGCTCAGTGGTTAGCAGCGGACACTTTTCATAAGTGTGTTGGGATTGACCTGACAGTTGATAATCAACACTTTGCTGAATTACCTATTGCGCCGATAACCAATGAATTTAGTGATCCGGTATCTGCTGAAAACGTCAAGATTAAGTATACTTTTGAGACGCTAACAGTTCCGGCCACGCAAGTCACTGTAACTTATGAGGTTAACGGACAAGGTGAGATTAAAGTGACCATGCACTATTATGGTCATGAAGACTTACCTGGTCTACCAGTAGTAGGAATGCGTTTTATCATGCCGACCGTTGCTACCGGCTTTGACTATCAAGGATTGTCTGGTGAAACTTACCCTGACCGGATGGCAGGAGCGACTGAGGGTACCTTCCATGTTGACGGTTTACCGGTTACTAAGTATTTAGTTCCCCAGGAAAATGGAATGCACATGGATACTCATGCATTAACAATTACCCGCGATTCCACCCAAAATAATGCTGATCATTCTCGTGAACCATTTAACTTAACTGTTAAGCAAGACGAGCAACCATTTGCCTTTAGTTGTTTACCATATACAGCGGAGGAATTAGAAAATGCAACACACATCGAAGAGCTCCCACTCGCACGACGAACTGTTCTCGTTGTTGCGGGGGCCGTTCGAGGTGTTGGAGGAATTGATAGCTGGGGTGCAGATGTTGAAGAACAGTATCATATTCCTGCTGACCGTGATGTTGAGTTTTCGTTTGTAGTGAATGCAAAATAAGAGGTTGGATTATATTCCATGCCGCTATGTTCATAAAAAATTAAAACAAAGCCTCTAACGTTCGGCTTTACCGAGCGATAGAGGCTTTGTTGTTTTAATCAATTTGTCCAGCTGCAATTCCTTGGAAGTATTTCTTAATATGAGTACAGAAATAATAAAGACCATAAATTGCAAGAATGCTAAGACCAACTAACGAGATCACTAATAAAGCGGTGAACCATTTTACTTGCTTAAAGTAGAGGGTAACAGTATTTTTCCCTTTACGTTGCTGAATGTAGGGAGCACCAACCGAGGATCGCTGATAGTGGCGAAGTAGGTGACCATTAACCGTTAGTTGTGATTCGTGATACGTAATAATTGGTAACCGAACTTTTCCCGCTTTTCCTGCTTCCCATGATAATTGCAATCCTCCATGCGGCAAGACAGTATGAGTATATTTATGGGCTTCATTAATGATTTGTCCTTCGTAAGCGTAAGAACGAACATATTTTTGATTCATGTACTTCTTAGGAATTGGCAAATAGTCAGGACTTCTCTTTTCGACCATTGTTAACAATTGACCAGGGTAAAGGTCGTGGACGGAATGTCGCAGGGCGGTCTTATTTTCACTTACGCGGGTAATCGCGCTAAAACTATTAAGAACAATTTCTGAGTCATAGCGGGCTGCGCGTTTATAAACATCAATTGTCGTAGGAGTAAAGACCAGAAAAACCATTAACAAGAGGATACCGGTGATTAATTGATTTCGTAAGTCAATCTCTTGCGCTTTTTTATCAAGGGTTGTAGCGCTGATCCCAACTCCTGCGAGTAAGAGGGGAAAGGCAATGATTGTTAACCGGTTAGGGAACTGCAAAGTGTGGCCAAGTGCGGGGATCACATCTTGGAAAAAGGACCAAGGAGTAAGGGAAGAACTAAGCAGGAGGACCAAAGAACCAAGTAACGTCAGGACTGTATTAGTAAGCGATTTTTTGAAGGTGAATAATACGTAAATGAGTTGAAGGATAAAGAGAATCCACATTGCGTAGATTAAATAATCGCGTGTACTGCTAAACATTGAAGGCAGTAGCACATTATCGGCGAGACTGAAATCGGCAGGATTGGCAATATTATTATGGAGGTTAAGCATTAATAAGGCTCCCCAGACATTGGCTGTTAAAATAACGGTTCCGCCGACTGCCTTTAGCGTTTCGAGCCACATTTGCGTACGATTAGTCGTTATAATTAAACCAATAATAAAGAACGGTGTTAGGGTAATCACGAAAAATAAAGAACTTAGCATGTGGATCTGAATGATGATCGTCATCAGGGTCATTAATTGTAGCCAGTTGACTGGTCGTTGGCGGTCCTGGATCATGCGTACTCCACAAATTACCATATAAGGGGCCAGAGCAGCTCCCCAGGCATTCATGTTCTGTGCTAATTCCCATCGTGGAAGCCACCCAATATTCATGTAAATTAGGGCACAGATAATTGCAAATGTCCGTTTACTATGAACACGGATGCCAAGTCGATACATACCGATTCCACCTAGTAGATAGACGATAAAGGTAGTAACAATCTGATATTGATACCAGGTTCCTACTATTCCAAGAATGGCCCCATTTAAATATGCAAAGAGGGGTCCATAAACGGCATTGATGATGCGGCCGCTTTGTTGAAAACCATAATTACTTTGAAAATAACTAAAATTGAACTGTTGAATTTGCTTAGCGGCATCATAAAAACGGTTAAAGTGAAAAATGGAGTCCGTTCCTAAAATAACTCCGTGTGATACAAGTTGGGGGAACATGATTAAATAGGCCATTGCAGCGATGGCACAGTATGGGAGCCCCCAATTAATTAGATTAGCAATTTTAGATTTCATAAAATTGAGAATTAAACTAAACCAGTTTAATTTTTCCTTTCCTCAAATACTTGTCTTAATAATTATACGGCAGAAAAGTTGGCTGTAAAATAACCTTCTGCAGCTAGTTTGATTGTTAAGCAGTAGTAAAATGCGCTATTATAAGATAGTGGCAAAGGGGAGTGAAAAAATGGCAGAATTAGTAATTGTACGTCATGGGCAAAGTCAAGCTAATCGTGATAATATTTTTACTGGCTGGACTGATGTTCCGTTGACTCCTAAAGGAATTGAACAGGGTGAATTAGTAGGTAAAGAATTGCTAAGACTAGGTATCCAATTTAGTGATGCGTATACGTCCTACATGGAACGGGCAATCATGACAACTAATATTATCCTAGAAGAAATTAATCAGTTATATATTCCAGTCCATAAAACGTGGCGACTAAATGAACGTCATTATGGGGCATTGAGTGGTCGGAACAAAGATGAAGTGAAGAAAGAAATTGGTGCCGAACAGCTTCATAAATGGCGACGCGGTTTTAAAGACTTACCGCCACAATTAAAAGAGCGCCAGCATGATCGCCGCTATGATCGCTTAGGAGTTAAGATTCCGCTTAGTGAAAGTTTAGAAATGACGCTCCAACGACTCCTCCCATATTGGCAAGACCATATTGCGCCTCGTTTAATTGACGGACATAATCAGTTAATTGTTGCCCATGGTAGTTCTTTGCGGGCACTAATTAAATATTTAGATGGTATTTCAGATGATGATATTGATAAAGTGGAAGTTCCAAATGGCAAGCCCATCTTATATCGCTTTGATGATCATCTTAATGTCATTAAAAAGACTTTTATAACAATGGATGGTGAAATTGATGACAATACACGAATTAGCAAATAACCCAACGTTAAGCGGTCAAGTACGCTTGATTGAAAATATTGTTTATGGTGCAATGGATGGGGAGGCATTACATATGTCTCTTTTAGCACCGTGGACGCAACGTTTTCCGAAACAATATCAAACTGAACCGCGACCATTGATTGTCTTTGTTCAAGGAAGCTCGTGGCGAACACCAAAAATGGGCGAAGAAATTCCACAACTAGTTCAATTTGTTCGGGCCGGTTATATTGTAGCGACTGTTCAACACCGTAGTTCAATTGATGGCCACCCATTTCCTGCCTTTTTGCAAGATGTTAAGACTGCCATTCGTTTCTTACGGGCCAATGCGCAAAAATATGCAATTGATCCGCAACAGGTTGCAGTTTGGGGAACTTCCTCTGGGGCCAATGCGGCAATGCTAGTCGGCTTAACGGGTGATGATCCGCGCTACAAGGTTGACCTTTATCAAGATGAATCGGATGCAGTAGACGCTGTGGTTAGTTGTTTTGCCCCAATGGACGTGGAAAAGACGTTTGAGTATGATGCTAACGTTCCGGGAAATAAGCTACTGCAATATTGCTTATTAGGCTCTGATGTATCAAAGTGGCCAGAAATTGAAAAACAAATGAGTCCCTTATATCAAGTCAAAGATGGTCAAAACTATCCACCATTCTTATTGTTCCATGGCGATGCTGATAAAGTTGTTCCATATGAACAAATGGAAAAAATGTATATGCGGTTGAAGGATAATGGAAATTCTGTTGAAGCGTACCGGGTTAAGGGTGCGAACCATGAACGAGATTTCTGGAGTCCAACAATTTATAACATTGTGCAGAAGTTTCTTGACGATCAATTTAAATAAATTTTAGAAATTGTATTGACAACTTATTTTTTATAAGTTATGATTTTGACATACTAAGTTAGGAGGAACACGTCATGTTTAACAAACAATTAATTAACGCTACTGTTTGTTGTTGTGGATCGCGTCTTATGCGACCCACAGTTTGGCGTGCTTACTTTTAGTTGAGTAACTGCTAACGTAATCGGGAATAAATGCATAAGGCGCAAATTCAAGTGAGAAGTTCTTGAGTTTGCGCCTTTTTTGTATTCGTTTTTGCATTCTAAAGGAGATAGATATTATGAAATTCAACACACAATTAATTCATGGCGGTAATAGTGAAGATCCAACAACTGGTGCTGTTTCAACACCGATCTACCGCTCATCAACATTCCATCAACACGTTCTTGGCGGTGAACCTAAATGGGAATATTCTCGGACAGGAAACCCAACACGTGCATCTCTTGAAAAATTAATCGCAGAGCTTGAGCATGGAACAGCTGGCTTTGCATTTGCTTCCGGATCTGCTGCTATTCATGCTACTTTTTCTTTATTCTCTCAAGGCGATCATTTTGTAGTTGGTAGTGATGTATACGGGGGAACATTCCGGTTAATCAATAAGGTATTAAAACGCTTTGGCCTTGAATTTACTGTTGTTGACATGCAAGACCTTGAAGCAGTAGAAAATGCAATTCAAGATAATACCGTTGCAGTTTACTTTGAAACACCGACTAATCCGCTCTTACAAATCGCTGATATTAAAGCAATTGCTGACATCGCAAAGAAGCATGGAATAAAGACAATTGTTGATAATACCTTTGCTACCCCTTATAACCAACAACCATTAACCCTTGGAGCAGACATTGTTGTTCACTCCGCAACCAAATATTTAGGCGGCCATAGTGATGTTGTTGCCGGATTAGCAGTTACTAACGATGATGAGATTGCTGACCAATTAGCATTCCTGCAAAACTCAATCGGTAGTACACTTGGCCCTGACGATAGTTGGCTATTACAACGGGGGATGAAAACTCTTGGTGCCCGGATGCGCGTTCACCAAGAAAATGCGAATGAAGTTATTAACTTCCTCCAAAACGATGACCATATTGGAAAAATTTATTATCCAGGCTTAAAAGATTTTCCTGGTCATGAGATTGCGGCTAAGCAAATGCGGAACTTTGGAGCAATGATCTCCTTTGAACTTAAGGATGGTTTAGATGCGAAGAAGTTTGTTGAAAGTCTACAATTAATTGATCTTGCCGAAAGCTTAGGGGGAATTGAAAGTTTGATTGAAGTTCCAGCTGTCATGACCCATGGATCTATTCCCCGGGAAATACGATTAGAAAACGGAATTAAAGATGAGTTGATTCGTCTTTCAGTGGGAATTGAGGACCCTGAAGATATTATTGCTGACTTGCAACAAGCACTTAAAAAATTAGACTAATTATAGAAGAAGGGAAACTGTGACTTATGTGGGAAATTATCAAGACATCTTTACCACAACTCTTAGCAGCGGGATTTAAATATACGATTCCGTTAGCGATTATTTCATTTTTCTTTGGACTGATTATTGCACTAGTAACAGCTTTAATTCGTCTCTCTCGTCAACGTGGCGCATTCATGATTCTTAAATGGATTGCTAGTTTTTATGTCTGGCTTTTTCGGTCAACACCGCTGCTAGTTCAATTATTTATTGTATTCTTTGGGCTGCCATATTTAAGGATCAAGGGCGTTTTACCCCATGGAATAAAACTTGAACCATTTACAGCCGGCATTATTACATTTTCACTAAACACTGGGGCTTATGCTTCCGAAACAATTCGGGCAGCAATCAGCTCTGTTCCAACTGGGCAATGGGAAGCAGGCGCAGCTATCGGAATGACGCGGTTGCAAATCTTATGGCGAATTATTTTACCACAAGCCTTAAGAGTAGCTTTACCGCCCTTATCAAACAGTTTTATAAGTTTGGTCAAGGACACCTCATTGGCTGCTTCAATTACAATTATGGAAATGTTTGCTGTTAGTCAACAGATTGCGGCCGAAAACTATCAACCATTGCTTATGTATACTTTGGTAGCTATGGTTTATGCGGTCTTTACGACAATCTTATCTTATTTCCAAGGATATCTTGAGCGGGTAGTAGACCGTCAAGTAAATGCAAATAATAGGTGAGAAAAATGAAATTAACAAATATTAATAAAAGTTTTGGTAATAAAAATGTCTTGAAAAATACCACGTTAGAGTTTCCTATAGGTAAAACAACAGTAATGGTTGGTCCATCTGGATCGGGTAAATCAACAATTCTTCGCTCACTTAACTTACTAGTAATGCCAGAGAGCGGCCAGTACGATTTTGATGATCATCATTTGGATTTCAGTCAAAAAATAAGCAATAAAGATAAGTTGGCAATTCGTCAAGAAACAGGGATGGTTTTCCAAGACTACAATCTTTTCCCTAATAAAACTGTCCTTGGTAACATTATTGAAGGACCAACACAGGTTTTGAAACAGGCGAAAAAGGAAGCAATTGCAAACGCGCATAATTTACTTGCTAAAGTGGGCTTAGCAGATTACGGAGATGCCTATCCGAATGAATTATCTGGCGGACAGGCACAGCGGGTGGCGATTGCCCGGGCATTGGCAATGTCACCAAAGTATATCTTACTTGATGAACCGACTTCTGCTCTTGATCCAGAATTAGAGCTTAGTGTGTTGAAGGTTCTGTTGCAATTAGCTGAAGAAAAACAATCAATGGTAATTGTTACTCATAACATGGTCTTTGCTAAACATGTTGCGGATAAGATTATTTTTGTGGAAAACGGCGAAATTTTATATGATGGTACTCCAGACGAGTTTTTTGCTCCCGATAATCCAAATAAACGAATTAAAAACTTTATCGCCTCAATGACAATGGAAAATTTAAAATAAAGGAAGTTTAGAATAATGAAATTTTGGAAGAAAGCACTATTAACAATTGCAGCCTTAACAGTCGGTACCTCTGCAGGAATCACAAGTGTTTCTGCTGCTTCATCAGCTGTTAATTCAGAATTAGTTCATAAGGGAGAATTGACAATTGGCCTTGAGGGAACTTACTCCCCGTACTCTTATCGTAAAAATAACAAATTAACTGGTTTTGAAGTAGACCTTGGTAAAGCAGTTGCTAAAAAGATGGGCTTAAAAGCTAAGTTTGTACCAACTAAATGGGATTCGCTAATTGCCGGTCTTGGTTCAGGCAAGTTTGACGTAGTAATGAACAACATTACACAGACACCTGAACGGGCCAAGCAATATAATTTCTCTACTCCATATATCAAGTCACGGTTTGCATTAATTGTTCCTGCTGATAGTAATATTAAGAGCTTGAAGGATATTAAAGGCAAGAAGATTATTGCTGGTACAGGAACTAATAATGCGAATGTGGTTAAAAAATATAAAGGTAGCCTTACACCAAATGGCGATTTTGCTAGTTCCTTAGATATGATCAAGCAGGGGCGGGCTGCCGGAACAGTTAACTCCCGTGAAGCATGGTACGCTTACAGCAAGAATAATAGTACTAAGGGTCTCAAGATGATTGACGTTTCTAGTGAACAAGATCCAGCCAAAATTTCAGCGCTTTTTAACAAGAAAGATACTGCTATTCAATCTTCTTACAACAAGGCGCTTAAGGAACTTCAACAAGATGGAACAGTTAAGAAGCTATCTGAAAAGTACTTCGGTGCAGATATTACTGAATAATTAAAAAAGATCTCCAACGTCTGTGTGTTACAGTGTTAGAGATCTTTTAATTATGTTAAGAAAATCTGATTGAATACCAAATACTTCCAGCAATTAGAAACGCGCCAATCAAAAAGCCCCAGGTTATTTGCTCATGAAGTAATAACCAACCGAGTAAAGTTCCTACAACCGGTTGGAACAAGAAGAATAGTCCAGAACTAGCGGCATTAAGGTACTTTAACCCTTGATTCTACATTACAAAAGCAGTTGCTGTAGAAATAACGCCTAAATAAATAAGTGATCCCCAGATGTTAAAAGCTAAGAAATTAACATGGCTGAGTGTCCCTGACCAATTATGGATGACAAAGGGAGTCAGACAGCAGATAGCAACCAAAACAGAAATAGTAGTAATCTCTAAGACATCATATTGTGGATCAATCATTTTATTGATAACTGACATGAGTGCCCAAGTAAGTGCCGCAATGATAAGCATCATGATTCCTAGTAGACCATGACCTCCTGTAGGATGAATCCCCACGATTGAAATGACACCGACTGTTGCCAATATTAAAGATATTACTTTAACTTTGGTAATCTGTTCATGAAGCAAAAGCCATGCAAAAATTACCATAAAAGTTGGGGTAGCGGTCGTAATAACCGAACCCAATTGTGCTGACGAAAGCCATGTTCCTGTTTCCTGCGTTACTATTGAAATTGTATTGCCAATGATTCCGGCAATAATAATTAAACTGCAATTCTTCCAATCCCAATGCCACTTAAGCTTTTTTAAGCAACAGTAAAATAGTAGGGCCCAAAATGCGATCACATATCGTAGCCATACTAGTTCAATCGGTGGGATGACTGTCACAATACTTTTTACCACCACAAACATCCCGCCCCAAATACTTGCTGCGAGGCTTAAGAGAATACTTCCTAGAACTTTATTTGATTTTTTCATTTATTAATCCCTCCATTAAAATTTTTTTAATGGAGAGCTGGCACATCACATTCACGTAATGGTGCAAAAATCATTAGGAATGACTCCCTTCTTAAAATAGTAATAATAAGTATAACATTATTATCTGTAAATAAAAAAGCTGTGATAAATATAAATCTATCACAACTTTTTCACAAATTAATGTTAAATTATTATGCTAAAGTTCCCATTGGATCCCAAGGCTTAAGAACAACGGGGCTCTTAGCGTAATCACGTTTAAGATCTTCGCTAAGGTACTTCTTATTAATAACGACTTGGTAGCAGTACTTGTCCATCCAATCATCACTCATAACAAAGTAACCTTTATGGCCGACCTTGTTACCCCATGAGTTTTCAACTTTCCACTTTGTTGGCTTACCATCGACAAGGTCAACACCAGTGATAACCATTGCGTGATCCATCATGCTTTCACCATAATCAAGTGCTTCAGCTTTAGTCATTTCAAGATCAATGTCAAATAGTTTGTCGTAGTCATAGGTGTTAAGGGCCATAATCCCAAGTTTAGTTTCTGAATATTTAATAACATCTGAACCAAACCAAACACTTTCGCCATTCTTTAATTGTTCAATCGCGAGTTGCTTAAATTCATCCATTGGCAGGTTTAAGTGCTTGATTTCACGACCGCCAACGACATTACCAAGCATATCGATGGTGTAAGTTTGGTGGTACTTTTTATCAGCAGTCGGTGCTTGGATGATTGAGATATAGTCATCGAGGTTCCAACCAACATACTTCTTAAAGAATTCTTGAGGAGTAAGGTTAGTATCGCGGTGGAATTCGTTATCCTTCTTTGTCCGATATTCGAAGTCAAAGTGACTAACTGGTTCACCAAACGTGTAAGCAAGCATCCGGTAATTTTCATTCAACATCTTCCGGCGTGTTTCATCGATTGCTTCTTCATTTGCATGATCTTCGTTAATCATCTTCCGTAAAATAACGGCATCGTGACGAAGCTTGTTGTTTAAAACTTCATCAATTCCCCGTGAGTTAGAAGAGTTGAATGATTCGGGCATTGCGGCTTTTGGCATAACTCCATACTTGCTGATAAGGGCGCAAAGCATATCCCATTGGCCACCATCGTTTTGTGGTTCGTTCATTAACCATGAAACTTTTCGGCTGTCGGTAGGCTTTTTAGCAGTCTTAATTACGTTTTGGTAGAAGTAATTAGATTTCTCAAACTTATCCCAGAAGAACTGATAGGCTTGGGAAAGTTCAAAATTATCAGGTAAGTTAAATTTTTGCTGCATATCATGACGCATTGTGTTCAGTGCCGCAAACATCCAACAACGACCGGATTGCTTTTGATCAGCAACGTCCCCCGTCTTGAGGTCAATAGAGAAATGAGGAGTATTATCAGCAATTGAATGCCAATTAAAGCTTGCATTCCGTACCCCGTTTTTTGTAACAGTATTTTCTAAGACACTGCTGTTAGGGTGATGACGGTAGTTTTTATGAAAACTAGCGATATCTTCTTTATTAATTGAAAAGCTCATTTGCAATATCTCCTTTGAATAGATTGAATTAACGAGCGTGCAATACCTTTGGACCTTCTGGAGTACCAACAATTACGTCGTTAACTCGATTTAAGAATAAACCAGTTTCAACAATTCCAACCATGTGGATCAATTCGTCGGCTAAGGCCTTAGGATCATCAATTTCGCCAAGGTGAAGGTCAATGATATAGTTATTTTCATCGGTACGGAACTTTTTATCTCCATCCATCCGCCAAGTTGGCTTGTAACCTTTCTTTTCAAGACGGTCAAAGACATGTTGAGAACCGAATGGAATTACTTCAACAGGAAGAGGGAAAGCACCAAGTTTGTGGACAAGTTTACTTTCGTCGACAATCCACATTACTTTATTTGAAGCATTGGCAACGATCTTTTCCCAAAGGAGGGCACCACCGCCACCTTTGATTCCTTGGAAGTCATCACTGATTTCATCGGCCCCGTCAATAGTTAAATCGATGTGGTCAACGTCATCAATATCTTTAATTGTAATTCCAAGATCGCGTGCTTGCTTAGCAGTTCGGTTTGAAGTTGTTACACCGATAATGTCTTTAATCTTACCTTCTTGGACTTGTTTACCAAGTTCATCAACCATATATTTAACAGTTGATCCAGTTCCGAGACCGACAATCATCCCGGATTTAATGTACTTAACTGATTCCTTACCTGTTTGTTCTTTTAATGCATTTTGATCCATTAATATTCCTCCTAATTAAAGCGATCTGCAACTGGCAATAGTTGCTGATATTCTGGATGTAGTTTGAATTGCGCTACCGCATATGGGCACATGAGCTTGACAGTGTATTGTTCTTTTGTTGCATAATCCACAAATTGACGCACTAGTTCAGCTGCAATTCCTTGTCCACGGTAAGTTGGTTGCACAAAAACTCGTTCAACGACAACGTGATCATTTGTATCTGGGACTTTTGGAAAACTAATCTCGCCAACTAAAGGTTCTTGAGCGTCAAAAGCAATGATACGCTGACCATCAACTCGATATTGCATATAAACACATCCTTTCATAATAATTTTCGATAAACTGCTTTTAAAAGTCAAGTTATCAAAGCGATACCATTAACTTATTATCTAGCATATAATAGTATACTGGAATTATTAAGAATAAAACACTATGAGGTGAACGTAATGAAACGTGGATTTAAGATTGTTTCTAGTAAGAAAGACCAAGATATACATTTACCCCAACGCCAAACAACGCGGGCAGCCGGATATGATTTTGAGGCATCAGAAGATTTTGTTCTGCCATCAATTTGGAAAGGCAATTTCTTAAAGGCGCTTTGGCAAATTCATCAACAAAAAAAGCTGACTGATGAAGAGTTTAAGGCTGCTGATTCCTGCTTAAAGCCATACTTAGTACCAACTGGCATCAAAGCCTACATGCAACCTGATGAATTTCTCTTATTAGCTAACCGGTCAAGTGGTCCTTTTAAACGCCGCCTGATTTTACCAAATGGAATCGGCATTGTGGATGCAGACTATTATGATAATGATAGTAATGAAGGGGAAATTTTCTTCCAGCTTATTAACTATGGGTTACGAGATTATCATATAAAAAAGGGAGAACGGATCGGTCAGGGGATTTTTATGCCTTATTTAACTGCTGATAGTGAAGAACAACCAACCGCTAAACGGACTGGCGGCTTTGGTTCAACAAAAGAATAAATAAACTTAGAGAGGAATTAAAGCGATGGCAAAAGTTCGAACACAATATGTTTGCCAAAACTGTGGTTACAACTCACCACGCTACTTAGGCCGGTGTCCAAATTGTGGTGAGTGGAATACTTTAGTAGAAGAACAGGTAGAAGCCAGTTCTGCACCAACAAAAAAAGCAACTACCACCTTAACCGGCTTAGTTGCTAAACCACAGAAAATTAATGAGATTAATAGTACAGAGACTCCCCGCGTTAAAACAAAATTGAATGAGTTAAATCGCGTTTTAGGTGGGGGAATCGTTCCCGGATCACTAATTCTAATTGGTGGGGATCCCGGAATTGGGAAATCCACCCTCCTTTTACAAGTTTCTGGACAATTAAGCGATGAGCATCACCGAGTTTTATATGTGTCTGGAGAAGAAAGCGGGACACAGATTAAAATGCGGGCGGAACGGTTGAAGGTTGCTGGGGATGACTTTTATGTGTATCCAGAAACGAATATGGATAGTATTCGGGATACTATTCGTGACCTCAAGCCAGAGTATGTCGTTATTGATTCCGTGCAAACGATGCAGGCAACTGATGTAAGTTCAGCGATTGGTAGTGTATCGCAAATTCGTGAAGTTACCGCCCAGTTAATGCAGATTGCTAAAAGTAATAACATTACGATTTTTGTTGTTGGTCATGTGACAAAGGGTGGTGCAATCGCCGGTCCAAAGATTTTAGAGCACATGGTTGATACGGTTTTATATTTTGAAGGAGATCTGCACCATACATATCGTATTTTGCGGTCAGTGAAAAATCGATTTGGTTCAACCAACGAGCTTGGTATTTTTGAGATGCATACAAATGGGCTGACGGAAGTAAAAAATCCATCAGAAATCTTTTTAGAGGAACGATTACATGATGCAACTGGTTCAGCGGTGGTTGTTTCATTAGAAGGAACGCGACCGATTTTAGTGGAAATTCAGGCGCTGGTAACACCGACCGTTTATGGAAATGCACAGCGAACTGCTACCGGTTTGAGTCGAAACCGAGTATCATTGATAATGGCAGTATTAGAGAAACGTGCTAACTTAATGCTTCAAAATCAAGATGCTTACTTAAAAGCAGCTGGGGGCGTTAAATTAGATGAGCCAGCGATTGATTTAGCACTTGCGGTAAGCATTGCCTCTAGTTACCGGGATAAAGGTACCCAACCAACTGACGCATTTGTCGGTGAAGTAGGTTTAACTGGGGAAATTCGCCGGGTAAACCGCATTGAACAGCGGGTTGCTGAAGCAGAAAAACTTGGCTTTAAACGGATCTTTATTCCCAAAAATAATTTAAAGGGTTGGAAACCGTCAACTAATATTCAAGTAATTGGTGTCTCAACCCTGAAAGAAGCGTTATATTTAGCGTTGGGGTAAAAATAAATAATTGAAAGGATGAAGCAAATGCGGCGTAGAATGATTACTCTCATTTATATTCTAGTTGGCGCGGCAGTGGGATTTTATTATTTGCCATTATTATGGGGGATTTTGAACATCGCCCTTAATCCGGCATTATTAGTATTTATCGACATTATTATTGGTGCACTTATTTTCTGGCTATTATCACTCCCATTGGCTAGCGGCACTGAAAAGTTGATCCAGCGAATCGAAAAAGAACTAACCAAGCGTAGTCCCGTATACCTTTTCTTTGGGACCTTATTAACGATTATTGGCTTAGTTTTAGCAATTCTTATTTCGATTCCATTGTGGAGAACGAGGATTCCGGTAATTAATAATATTTTGCCGATCCTCTTGATGATTGTCTTTAGTTATTTTGGTTTTCGAATTGGTACGACGCGGTTAGATGATTGGCGCAAAGCATTTACCCATGCCAAAAGTAGTAAAAACGATGGTGGAAATGTAATTGAACGCCAGGATGATAATTACCATCATTATAAAATCTTAGATACGAATATTTTGATTGATGGGCGTATTTATGATTTGGTCAAAACAGGTTTTTTAGAAGGGACATTACTGGTTCCTAACTTTGTTTTATATGAATTGCAATATATCGCTGACTCTGGCGAAAGTATTAAGCGTGTTCGTGGACGCCGTGGCCTTGATATTTTAAATAAGTTACGGAATGAGAAAATTGTCCCAATCGAAATGTATGATGGGGACTTTGAAGATATTCCAGAGGTTGATAGTAAATTAATTGCCCTCGCTAAAAAAGTCGATGGGGTAATTGTGACAAATGATTATAACCTTAATAAAGTAATTCAATTCCAAAACGTTCAAGTACTGAATATTAATAACTTGGCGAAATCATTGCGGCCACGAGTTATCCCGGGCGAAACGATGACGGTTGTTGTTGTGAAAAAAGGGACTGAACGACAACAGGGTGTTGCTTACCTTGATGATGGAACGATGGTGGTTGTTGAAGATGGTCGTTACTTCATGGATAAACAAATTGAAGTTGAAGTAACCAGTGCGCTTCAGACAGACGCTGGTCGAATGATATTTGCCCGTCCGCTTCATTCACAACGAGGAATTGATGAGCACACAGACCATAAAGAAAATCGGAATAATAAAGACAAGAAAAAATAATAAAGAATGGCTGCGAAGAGAGTTTTCTTACTTCCAGCTATTTTTTTAAACAAAAAAAGAAGCAGCTCGGGAAAAAGCTGCTTCTTAGGGAGTATTACGATAATCTTGGGGGAGATTTCGTAAAAAAAGAAAATATTTTTTTCGGTTACTATTGGGAGGAGTAATTGAAAAATAATAGGTTTCATTGATGTAGTAAAGTTCATCTTTACTACGCTATATATAATAACAGTAGAATGTGAAGAAAGTATGACCAAATGGTAAATAATTTTTTGGATACAAATTAATATCATCAGAAATGCTATTCTAATACGGAATGTGGTAAGATTAACTGTACAAATTAATTCTTTATTAATGATTTTTAAGGAGCGGATAGACATGCTAACAATTTACAATACGTTAACAAGAAAAAAAGAAGAATTTAAGCCATTGCATCCAGGCGTTGTTAACATGTATGTCTGTGGTCCGACGGTTTATAATTACATTCATATTGGAAATGCGCGCAGTGCGATCGCCTTTGATACAGTCCGGCGTTATCTTGAATTTAAGGGATATAAAGTAAATTACGTTTCAAACTTTACGGACGTTGACGATAAGATGATTAAGGCGGCAGCCGAGCAAGAGATTACCGTTCCACAATTAGCGGAGAAGTATATCAATGCTTTTATGGAAGATACCGCAGCGATTAATATTGAACCAGCTACTCTTCATCCCCGGGCAACAGAAAACATTACGGAGATCATTAAATTCGTGCAAGGATTAGTGGAGAAAGGATATGCCTACCCTAAAGATGGGGATGTTTATTATCGGGCACGAAAGTTTAACCACTATGGACAGCTTTCTGGGCAATCACTTGATGACCTTGAAGTTGGGGCAAGTGAACATGTTAGTGCGGATGAGGTTAATAAGAAGGAAGATCCGCTTGATTTTGCTTTATGGAAAGCAGCTAAGCCCGGCGAAATTAGTTGGGATTCACCATGGGGAAAAGGTCGTCCGGGATGGCATATCGAATGTTCAGTGATGTCTACTAAGTACTTGGGAAAGACAATTGATATTCATGCGGGGGGACAAGACCTTGAATTCCCTCACCATGAAAATGAGATTGCCCAAAGTGAAGCAGAAACGGGCCAAAAATTTGTTCGTTACTGGATGCATAATGGCTTCGTAACAATTGGAAAAGACAACGAGAAGATGAGTAAGTCTCTCCATAATTTCATTACTGTTCATGAAATTATCAAGGAAGTAGATCCTCAGGTTTTACGTTTCTTTATGGCGACTACTCAATATCGGCGTCCAATTCAATATAGCCAGGCAAACCTAACTGATGCGCAAAATAATCTTAATCACATTCAAACAGCCTTTGATAACTTGACTTATCGTGAACAAGATGCCGATGAGGGAGATGTTCAAGAAGTCACTGATCGGCTTGAGCAATTCCATCACCAATTTGTTACAGCAATGGATGATGACATCAATGTTCAAAACGGGATTGCCACAGTCTACGAATTAGTTAAATATGCAAATGTTTATGCTCAACAAGATAATGTTAGCTTAGGTGCCATTCAAGCAATCAAAAAAGAGCTTGTTGAATTGATGAGTATTTTTGGCGTTAAGCTTGAAGCAAGTGACAATCAAATCAATGATGAAAAGATTAAGCAATTGATTGAAGAACGAAATATAGCACGGAAGAATAAAGATTTTGCGCGAAGTGATGAAATTCGAGACAATCTTAAAAAACAAGGGATTATTCTTGAAGATACTCCTCAAGGAACGCGTTACAAAAAGGAATAGAAAGGATCCTTATGGTACAAGCAGACTATCGACAACTTAATGGAATTGCTTTGGCTTATTTAGGGGATGCAGCTTATGAGGTTTACATTCGTCAGCATCTTTTAACCAAGGGAATTAGCAAACCAACGAAATTGCAGCATATTGCTACCCACTATGTTTCAGCAAAAGCACAGGCGGCTCTCATTGACCTGATGAAAGAAGACAAGTTATTGTCAGATGAAGAATGGTCGTATTTCAAACGTGGCCGAAATGCTAATAGTCATACCCATGCTAAAAATACATCAGTCATGACTTATCGGATTTCCACCGGATTTGAAGCGGTGATGGGTTACCTTAAATTAGCTGGGAAAGAAGAGCGGTTGGCCGAATTGGCGCAATGGTGTATTAAACAAGTAGAAGCGGGGCGAACAGCGCATGAAAAATGAGAATACAGATTTTATTATTGGTCGGCATCCGGCTGTGATGGCACTAAAATCTGACCAAGAAATTAATAAGGTTTTTATTCAGTCGGGGTTAAAGGCCGATGCTATTTCCCAGATTGTTAAACTAGCAAAGGAACGTCACCTAGTAGTGTCAAATGTTCCTAAGAATAAATTGGACTTGATGACTGACCGGCAAAATCACCAGGGGGTTGTGTTAGCTGTAGCTGCCTACCAATATGCAACTATTGATGACCTCTTTGATAACGCGGCTAAGCATGACGAAGATCCATTTTTCCTTATTCTTGATGAACTAGAGGATCCGCATAATTTGGGTTCAATCATGCGAACAGCTGATGCCGCTGGTGTTCATGGTATTATTATTCCACGGCGACGAGCAGTAGGATTGACTTCAGTGGTTGCTAAAACATCTACGGGAGCAATTGAACACGTCCCAGTTGCCCGAGTAACAAACCTGGTTCAAACTGCTAAAGAATTGCAGGAACGAGGCGTTTGGCTGTTTGGTACTGATATGAAAGGAAAAGATTACCGAACATGGGATGCGCATGGTGCCGTCGCTTTGGTTATTGGCAATGAAGGTAAAGGAATTTCATCCTTGTTAAAGAAAACTTGTGATGAAATGCTAACAATTCCAATGGTTGGTCATGTTCAAAGTTTAAATGCGAGTGTGGCGGCAAGTTTATTGATCTACCAAGGCTTCAACTCTCGTCATCCTTTAAAATAATTTTGATTTTATTGCTTTTAAACCTTGATTCGTGCTAACCTAAGTACTGTGTGGAGGTGATAAGTATGTCCCAGAAAAAAGTAGCATTGGAATGTACAAAGTGCGGTGCGCGTAATTATACGATTACCGCTAACCCTCAACGACAAGAACGATTAGAATTACGTAAGTTCTGTAAACATTGCGGTGAATATACTATTCATCGTGAAAGCAGATAGTGGAGGAAAATATGCACTTAATTCGATTTATTAAGAGTGTTAACCACGAAATGAAGCTAGTTGTATGGCCAACAGCTAAAGAGAATCGTCGTGATACGACTATTGTTGTTTCATTGACTCTGTTCTTCGTACTATTCTTTGCTCTGTTTGATTGGTTAATTCAATTAATGATGAAACTCTTTGTTTAACATTAGTAGTCAAATAGAAATTAGTTTGTTATACTAAGTCTAAGGGAACTTCGTAGCTATTACGAAGTTTTTTATTTTACTGAAAAAATGATTTGAATTATGATAGGAGGATTCATCGTGGAATCACATGAAAAACGTTGGTATGTGCTCCATACCTACTCTGGTTACGAAAACCGGGTTAAGAGCAACTTGGAATCACGGGCTCAATCAATGGGAATGGAAGACTACATTTTTCGCGTAGTTGTTCCTGAAGAAGAAGTTCGCCAGGTTAAGGACGGTCAAGCAAAAGAAACAATTGAAAAGACATTCCCAGGCTATGTTTTAGTTGAAATGGTAATGACTGATCAGGCTTGGTACATTGCTCGTAATACTCCCGGCGTAACTGGTTTCTTAGGATCTCACGGTGGTGGTTCCAAGCCAACCCCATTGCTTCCTGAAGAAGTTGATCGGATTATGAAACGGATGGGAACTGAAACAACTGTTAGTGACATTGATGTTAAGGAAGGCGATACTGTAAAAGTTATTGCAGGATCCTTTGCAAATATGACTGCCAAGGTTGTAGAAGTTGATCACGAAAAGCAAAAGATTAAGGCGACCGTTGAAATGTTCGGCCGTGAAACTGCTGCTGAATTAGGCTTTGATCAGATCGATACATTTTAGTTAGTTTAATATTTTGAAAATTATTGAAATAAGTTTAGAATTGTGGTATGTTTTCTAAGTATGCTATTAACATACTGTGGGAGAGGTAAAACTTACTGCCTCATCATGACCACAACACGGACTAAGGAGGTTTTGTCTCGTGGCAAAGAAAGTAGCTAACATTGTCAAGTTGCAAATTCCTGCCGGTGCCGCTACACCAGCTCCACCAGTAGGTCCTGCACTTGGACAAGCAGGTATTAACATTATGGGCTTCACTAAGGAATTCAACGCACGGACTGCAGACCAAAAGGGTATGTTGATCCCAGTTGTAATTACTGTATATGAGGACCGTTCATTCGACTTCATTACTAAGACGCCACCTGCTGCTGTCTTACTAAAGAAGGCCGCTGGTGTTGAACATGGTTCCGGTGAACCTAACACAAACAAGGTTGCTTCAGTAACGAAGGACCAAGTTAAGGAAATCGCTGAAACTAAGATGCAAGATCTAAACGCAGCTGACGTAGAAGCAGCTATGCGCATGATTGAAGGTACTGCTCGTAGCATGGGCTTCACTGTTGAAGACTAATTACTAGCAGTCGGGATGCGCTATGAAAATAGTGCACCCACGTGGGAGGTATAACTCCGTTAGACCACATTTGCAAGGAGGAAAACACAAGATGGCTAAAAAACGTGGTAAGAAGTACCAAGACGCGCTCAAGAAAGTTGACAGCAAGAAAGAATACGCTGTTAAAGACGCTGTCCAATTAGTAAAAGATATTGCCTACGCTAACTTCGACTCTACTATCGAAGTAGCATTTAACTTAAACGTTGATACAAAGCAAGCTGACCAACAATTACGTGGTGCCGTTGTTTTACCAAACGGTACTGGTAAGGATCAAACAGTTATTGTTTTCGCTAATGGTGAAAATGCTAAGGCTGCTCAAGAAGCTGGTGCTGACTTTGTTGGCGACGATGATTTAGTAGAAAAGATTCAAGACGGTTGGCTTGACTTTGATGTTGCAATCGCAACACCAGACATGATGCCTAAGGTAGGTCGTTTAGGACGTGTCCTTGGACCTAAGGGCTTAATGCCAAACCCTAAGACTGGTACTGTTACAATGGACGTAGCTAAGGCTGTTTCTGATGCCAAAGCTGGTCAAGTAACTTACCGGACTGACCGTGATGGTAACGTTGCTGTACCATTCGGTAAGGTTTCATTTGATACTGACAAGTTAGTTGAAAACTTAGCTACCTTAGAAGATATTGTGGCTAAGGCTCGTCCAGCTTCAGTACGTGGAACATACATCAAGCACGCTTCCATTTCTTCAACATTTGGACCAAGTGTTACGCTTGATTTAACTACATTTTAATTTGAATTAATTAAAATTAACAAGACTTTGAGTTTTTTTGCTCAAAGTCTTTTTTATCTTAATTTTTACTTCACAATAGGGATTCCTTGTGCTATATTATTAACCAATGATAAAATGATTAAAAAATAATTAGATTTTATCATTTAAGTTTAAAACTAATTAAGGAGTGACGACAATGACACAATTTAAATATTCAAAGCGTGTTCCAGCAGATGGTACGGATGCGGTTGGTGCAATTTTACAAGCAGCGGCGGATCCTAAGATTATTTCATTTGCTGGGGGATTGCCGGCACCCGAATTGTTTCCTGTTAAAGAAATGAAAGCAGCTGTTGATAAAGTTTTTGAAGAACACGGTCAAGAAGCCATGCAGTATGGGGCAGCGAAGGGAGTCACAGCTTTACGTGAGGTTATCCAACAACATGTAAAGGAAAAGGAAGATGTGGATTCCGAATTAGACAATGTTTTAGTAACAACGGGATCAGAACAAGCCTTAGATTTAGTGGGCAAGGCATTTGTTGACCCGGGTGATACTGTATTAGTTGAACAGCCAACGTACCTCTGTGCTTTAGATGTTTTTCGTTCTTACGGTGCTAATTTTGCGAGTGTTGAGATGGACGAAGATGGGATGAAGATGGATGCTTTAGAAGAAGCACTAAAGGCTAATCCAAATACCAAACTCATCTATACTGTGCCAAATTTCCAAAATCCAACTGGACGAACAATGACTGAAGAACGACGAAAGCAGTTAGCTGAATTAGCAGAAAAATACGATGTATATGTACTAGAAGATAATCCATATGGTGAAATTCGTTTTGCTGGCCAACATGTACCAGCAGTTAAGTCATTTGATAAATCAGGTCATGTCCTTTACATGAGTACATTTTCAAAGACGTTAGCCCCAGGATTTCGTTTAGGATGGTTGGTTGCTGATAAAAATGTAGTTAATAAATTAACGGTTCTTAAGCAATCAGCTGACCTCCATACAGATAACTTAGCTCAATTCGCGGTTGCCCAATTCTTTGCCGATAACGATGTGGATGCCCACGTTAAAGAAATTAGTGCTTTATACGGCAAACGTAAAGATTTGATGCTTGAGGGAATTAAAAAGTATTTCCCAGAAGGAGTTAAATATACGGATCCTGAAGGTGGCATGTTCTTGTGGGTAGAAGTTCCTGGTGTTGATGATACAGTAGAGTTATTTAAGGAATGTCTTGAACATGATGTAGCCTTTGTTCCAGGTGATCCGTTCTTTGCTGGTGAAGTTCAACCTGGTGCTTTCCGTTTGAACTATTCAAATATGAAAGAAGACCAGATCGAAGTTGGTTTGAAACGTTTAGGAGCGGCCTTAACAGCTGCAGTTAATAAGTAATTATTTCAGCCATTAATAAATACAATCCTAATAAAAAACAAAATTAAATGATTGGGAGACTATGGAGCATTTTCCGTAGTCTCTTTTTTATTACCGAAAATGAATTGTGTTAATAAACTTCCTCTGTACTTTGAGTTAATTGTGATTATAATTATATTAATTGCTGAAAAGTTTTAAATATTCGGGTTTCTGGCTATCTAATTGGGATAGTAATAAGCATTATCAAAAATTTTTAAGGGAAAAGGAGTTTTTGATAATGTCAATGATAGATTTCAATAATACAGAAATGGCAGTAGCCGTTATCTTTACTTTAATAATAATGTTTGTAATATCCTTTGCAGTTAGTTTTTTATTTTGGCTGATTTATCACCAAAATATGAAAAAGGGATAATTCTCGATGCTAATCATAATTTTTACGCTTATTTGGGGGATCGCGCTGTTTATATTTTTGGTTTATTCATTGATTAGTCTGCTATTTCGGATGATTTCGTATCCTCGGGACTTTTATCACTTTGCAGGAAACCAGCAACCAGCTAAAATTGACCGTAATTTACAATATTATGTTATTGTTCCATGTTTTAATGAAGCAGCAGTTATTCAACGAACAATCAAATGTTTATTGCGATTTAAGCAATTTGAAATAGTGGTAGTAGACGATGCTAGTAGTGACGATTCAATTAGTCAGATTAAGCAGATTACTAACTCACGGGTCCACCTTTTGCGACGGCATCTTCCTAATGCTCATACAGGCAAGGGGGATGTATTGAATTTTGCCCTAGATTATATTTGTCAGATCACTATCCGACAGCGGGTTCCCTTTGAAAAGGTTATTATTGGCGTAGTGGATGCGGATGCTCAATTAGCTGATAATGCTCTGCAACGATTAAATGCCTATTTTTCCTCGCCAAGGACGAATATTACTCAGATGCGAGTTAAAATGTATCCACATTTTAAAAATTGGCTGCAGATTTTACAAGATATTGAGTTTTTTAGTGTTAATCATATGGCTCAGATCATGCGAATGTATACTAAAACAGTTGGTTTGAGTGGAAATGGCCAGTTCTTCCGGCTTGCACCAATTATTGATAAAATCGGCGCACATCCATGGGGCAATGCGCTCTTAGATGATTACGAACTAACGATAAAAATGATGCTGAAAAAATTGCATGTTGATTATATGACAGATACATATGTTTACCAGGAAGCGTTAACGTCCCCTAAAAGATTTGTTCGACAACGAAGCCGGTGGGTGCAAGGTGATTTAAATTGTCTTAAGTATCTTCCGCAAATTATTAAAAGCCGAGTTTTAAGCAGGACACAGAAACTTGGCATATATTATTTCCTGCTTCAACCATGGCTCGATTTTCTGGCAGATGTTGCGATTATTATTTTAACGACGATTACCCTTACTCACTGGCATAATCTTTATGGTCACTTGACTCTTATGACTTTTTCATTAGTGATGGCTGGCTTGGTAGTCTTTTCGTTATTTTGGGGAATAATATTTGGGATATTTTACTATCGTGATTTAGCCCACTATCATGAACCACCTTTAAAAAAGCATCAATTAGCCTTATTACCGCTTGGACTTTCCTATATGTATGTTATCTTATTTTTTAGTATTATAATGGCTTATTGGCGGTGGAGTTTTCGCCAAAATTCGTGGATAAAAACGGAACATGGAAAAAATGTTTCTTGAATAGCGGGGAGATATGATGAGAAAGATTAAAGTAATGACGGTATTTGGAACTCGTCCAGAGGGAATCAAAATGGGGCCAGTAGTCAAGGCCTTGGAGCAAGATGAGCGCTTTTCATCGGTAGTTGTTTCGACCGGTCAGCATGCTGAAATGCTTCAACAGGTTTTAGCTGTTTTTAAAATAACCCCTGATTATGATTTGAAAATAATGCGTCCTGGACAAACACTAACGGAAATTACAATTGAAACGATGACGAAGCTTGAACCGATTATTCAAAAAGAGCAACCAGATATTGTGCTAGTTCATGGTGATACTAGTTCAGCCTACGCATCAGCTTTGGTTGCCTTTTATAATCGGGTTGCTATTGGTCATGTCGAAGCAGGTTTACGAACATGGGATAAATATTCGCCTTATCCAGAAGAGATGAACCGGCAAATGATTGATGATCTTGCTGATTTATATTTTGCTCCCACTCAAACAAGTGCTAACAATCTCAAAATGGGAAATCATCTGCATGGAATTATAGTGACGGGAAATACTGCCATCGATGCTTTGCGGTATACGATTGATTATTCGTATCATCACCAAGTATTAGACGAAATTGATCCCGACAAGAAGATTATTTTACTTACTATGCATCGGCGAGAAAATTGGGGTAAACCGATGGAAGAAACCTTTAAGGCGATTAAAGAGATTGTGGATCAACGGAATGATATTGACGTTATTTATCCGGTTCATCTGAATCCTAAAGTTCAAGCGGTTGCTAATAAAATTTTTGGAAACGATAATCATTTTCATTTGATTTCGCCATTAGATGTTGTTGATTTTCATAATATTATGAGTAAGTCTTTACTTGTGATGAGTGATTCGGGCGGGGTTCAAGAGGAAGCACCAGCACTTCATAAACCAGTTCTAGTTTTGCGTGATACTACAGAGCGGCCGGAAGGGGTAACTGCTGGAACTCTTAAATTGATCGGTACGCAATTTAATAATGTAACGAAAGAGTTATCGTCCCTATTAAATAGTCCTGAAGAGTATAATAAGATGAGTGAGGCGCAGAATCCTTATGGGGATGGGCATGCAAGTGAACGAATTTTAGATGCTATTGCTAAATGGGTAGCAACTCAAAAAGAATTATAAAAAGTCCCTTTACAGAACTTCAGAGAATATGTTAAACTGTAACAGTTGATTAAATATGACTCTGCCTAAGACTCAGGTGGCGAAAGCCTTAATCAAATGCCTGCCGAGGAAGAAATGAAAGTTCCTTCTCTATGTCTGCGGTCATAGGGATTTTTTTATAAATCCGATCAAAAAAACATTGCAGGAGGTGAAAATTCATGAGTGAAGCAGCTATTGCTAAGAAAGCTGAAATCGTTAAACAAACTACTGATATGCTTAATGCAGCTCAAAGTGCTATCGTTGTAGATTACCGTGGTTTAACTGTTGCGGAAGTTACTGACTTACGTAAGCAACTTCGTGATGCTGGTATCCAAATGTCAGTTATCAAGAACAAGATTCTTGATCGTGCTGTTGAAGGTACTGACTACGAAGATCTTCGTTCTACTTTTGTTGGACCAACTGCTGTTGCCTTCTCTGACGAAGACCCAATTGCTCCAGCTAAGATCTTGAAGAAGTTCGCTGATGACCACGACGCTCTTGAAATCAAGGGTGGTTTCATCGAAAAGAGTGTTAAGACTCTTGACGAAATCAACGAATACGCAAATATGCCAGGTCGCGAAGAACTGTTGTCAATGCTTGCATCTGCATTGCAAGATCCAATGCGGAAGATTGCTCGCGCAGTCAAGGCTATTGCCGACAAGGAAGACGAAGCCGCATAATTGCCGTATATCAATACAATATAAAATTAAAATTAATTACCTAAATATTGGAGGAAATAAACATGGCTTTTGATAAGGATGCTATCATTGCTTCATTAAAGGAAGCATCAATCTCTGACCTTAACGACTTAGTTAAGGCTATCGAAGAAGAATTCGACGTTTCTGCTGCTGCTCCAGTTGCAGTTGCAGGTGCTGCTGGTGGCGACGCTGCTGCTAAGGACAGCTTCACTGTAGAATTAACTGAACCAGGTTCAGCTAAGGTTAAGGTTATTAAGGCTGTTAAGGACATTACTGGTCTTGGTCTTAAGGACGCTAAGGACCTTGTTGATGGTGCTCCATCAGCTATCAAGGAAGACGTTAAGGAAGACGAAGCTAACGACATCAAGGAAAAGCTTGAAGCCGCTGGTGCTACTGTTACCCTTAAGTAGTCTTAAATTATTAAATAAAAAAGAGTTACGAGAAGCAATTTTTCGTAACTCTTTTTTGTTTGGGATCCCCTATAAGATATTCCTTTATAATACGAAAATAGCCCCTACTATTTAATAATGAGGAGCTATTTTATAATGTGTGCAAAAAATCTTAAAAATAGGAAAGTTCAAAAAAGTCAATAGTACTACTTTGCAGGGTGAGTAGTACTATCGTCACTTGTGCGGTAACCAAAGTAGAATTGAATAGCGGCAATCGCAATGTTAACCCAGTTCATAGCAATAAACCAACCGTTGATTGCGCTTGCATCGTGTGATACACCATAATAAACCCAGAAACCGATAACAATTGCACAAACATTGATCCAAGCGAAAGTCTTTTGTAGTATTTGATTATTAAGTTGGAACCACATCCAAATAACATTAATAACAAACCAAATAGCTAAGATCCAAAAAATAACATTAAATAACATGAGATATCCCTCCTTAGGGCCTAGGTAAACGGTAATAAACGCGGAACTGATGAATAGCAACATTCGAAAAAAGTATTACACGGTATGGTTAGCAATTGAAGTTATTTACAATAATTGGCAATGCTTTACTAGTTTTGGGAAAGTTGTTGCTTAGCATCTTCATATCCGTCAACATAGTCACGAAGAGCATGCATCTTACCTTTAATAAACTTATTGGTGACATTAATAATGCGTTGTGGATACTTCCGGAAAGGTTCTAGTGCCTTATAATCCTTAACTGCCTGATCATAACCTTTTTGGTATGCGTTTGTTGCATCTTTTTGGCTATTTGACGTAGGACAATTTTTCTTTTTAAACATAATTATCACCTCTTTTGTTGTCCTACCATGATAGTAACAAGTATATAAATTCAATTCCAATAATATGGTATAAAAATAAAAATATTATACAATAATAAAAATGCTGATTAAAAACTTTTAACCAGCATTTTTATTATTCTTTATTCTTTTTCAGAAGTTCAGTAATTTCTTTAAGGTACATAACTTCTTCACTTGGAGTTTCTGTTTTTTTATCTTCTTTTTTACGGAAAGTGTTGATTGCTTTTACCATTAAGAAAACGACGAAGGAAATAATTAGGAAATTAATGACCGCATTTAGGAAACTTCCGTATTTGAATTGAGCGTCACCGACTGTTAAGACAAGGTTAGATAAGTCAATTCGACCAATAAATAGGCCAATGAGGGGGTTAATAAGGTTATTAACTAAGGATTTTACGATTGATGTAAAAGCTGCACCAACAATTATCCCAACTGCCATGTCAATAACGTTACCGCGGGCAATGAATGTTTTGAATTCTTTTAACATAAAATAGGCCTCCTTCTAGCTCTAGAGGGGAACAACTTCAATTATGATTATATCAAACATAATTATATGCTTAGGGCCTTTATGAGATGACATAAGGAGATTTAATTTATTTTTAAATAATAATTGCATATTATATCAAACCATTATATTATATGACATATAATATTACAGCTAAAAAGGAGGGATAGAATGAAGATTCAAATTACAGCTGACTTACTCGATGGGATGGTCTTAGCAATTCTTGAACACAAAGATTACTATGGGTATGCTTTAACCCAGCGAATGCAATCAGCTATTACCATTTCCGAATCAACAATGTATCCCGTTTTACGCCGGTTAAAAAAAGAAGGTTATTTAATAACTTATGATCAGCCTTACCAGGGGCGAAATCGCCGTTATTATCAAATTACGGAAGCCGGCAAGGAGCATTTACAACGTATTCGTAAGTTATGGACTGATTATAAAAATAGTTTAGATGGTATTTTTTATGGGTTAGGTGAGGGAGAAGATAAAGATGAATGAACGTCAAAAATACATTAATGATTTATCAATATATTTAAGACAATTAACTGATGAAGAACGAAATGATGCCTTAGAATTTTATGACGAATATATTGCCGACGCTGGGCTGGAGACCCGAACAGCGATTGAAGAAAGGTTAGGAACGCCACGACAGTTAAGTCATAAGATATTAGCCGATTATTCAATTAAAGCTAATAATGAGTCGATCAAAGAAGGACATCCTGCTTCGCCTCATTCTAGTTGGCGTGTCTTTTGGTGGGTGCTAGTAGCAATTATTACTTCTCCAATAACGTTTGGGCTAGGAATTGCCGTATTAGCACTATTGTTGGCAGCAGGGGGAGTCGCATTAGGTTTAATCGCTGGAATAATTGTCTTGATCTTTGGAGTTGTTGCTATGGCAATTGTATCTCTTTATGTGGGAATTGGTTTAATTGCGACAAACTTGTTCAGTGGACTATTTTATCTTGGACTAGGAGTGACCCTTATTGGCTTATTCCTTGTTTGTTTGCCTTTAATCTACTGGTTAATTAGAGTTATTGTTCAAGGGATTGCCAACTTTGCTAAGTTCATTTATGCAAAAGTGCAGGCAAGGAGGAAAAAGTAAATGAAAAGAATATTTAAGATAGGAGTAATTGTTTTAATCTTAGGAGTAATCCTCCTCGGAATAGGCTTCTTTAATAATGGTAACAAGGCTGTTTATTTTGAAAACAATCGTCCAGCAATTTTTCATTCTCACACTAAAACAATAAGTACTAATAAAGCTTTTGAACGGATTGATATCTCAGCATCGACAGCTAATGTAATAGTTCGTGAAGGCAAAAAATATCAGATTACTTATTCTGGTATAAGCAAGCATACTCCGGCTGTAACTGTTCATAATAACGTTGCTTCAATTCGCCAAACTGGTGGCTTTCCGCTTGTCTTTAACTTTAATGATTATCAGCCCCACCAAGATTTAATCATTGTGACTATCCCACATGATCAAGCCTTAGCTGGTCGTATTCATTTAGAGAGTGGTGGTCTAACAGTTTCTCAAGTTAAGATGGACAATATTGATGTTAACAGTGGCGCAGGCGAGGTTGAATACCGTCAAGTTACATTACGTGGAGGAAGTACAAAACTCTCGTCAGGTAACTTTACAGGGCATGATTTAACAGTTCAGGGACAATATACTGTTAATAATCATTCTGGTAATAATACGGTCACAAATACAACTGTTGATGGTTATTTCCTAAAGACTGATGCAGGTGATAATGAACTTAATGGTGAAGATAAGGGTGAAGAACCCTTACATCAAAATGATGATGCAGAAAATGTGCTCCGCTTAATAACGCAATCTGGTGATAATGAAGTAAATTAATAAAAGGGGCTGTGACATAAGTCCCTAATAATAAACGGAGTTGGATGAAATCTTCGGATTTCATTCAGCTCCGTTTTCCTTTAAAATATAGATATATTGACAAAAGAAAAAGACATCGACTGACCCTCGATGCCTTCAATACCCTCGAAAGGATATACATAATAATGCAGAATAATTATAACATTAATCAACTTACTTTGGCTATGGCAACTGACTATCAACCTGAAGAAAATCATCCAGCTTATTATATCCATCAACTGGTCGAAAGCTTGGCAATTTCTAAGCCTAATATTATGGGACGACCACGTGAATATGATCCGAGAATGCTTTTGAAATTAGTCCTACTGGCCTATAGTTACGGCATTGTTTCTTGTCGAAAAATCGAAAGATTTGCTCGAGAAAACATTGTCGCAATGTGGTTAAACCAAGAACAACGCCCCACTTATCGAACAATTGCTAGATTTATCGTTTCCAAAGAACTGACAGAAATGATTCAAGCTAGTTTTAAAGATTTCCATGATTATCTTCAAAAGGCTGGATTGATTGATGAGGCTTCTTTTATTGACGGTACTAAAATTCTTGCTAATGCTAATAAGTATTCCTTCGTATGGAAGAAGCGTACTATCAAATATAGTGATTTGAATGTTGTCAAAGCACGAAAGTTAATTAGTGAGATGCATGAGGAAGTCAAAGTAGATGCTAACTTGGACGATTTTCAAATCGATGAATTAGATACTACGATTGCACTGTTAGAACAACGAATTGAAGAACTAAATAAGCGGGTAGAAGAAACCGCTAGGGTTTCGCCTAATCCCGCAAAGCAAGAGCGCCGCCATGCTAAAAAATACCTTCGTGCATTAGATCATTGTCGTCAGAAAAATATCGAGTACAAAGCTCAAGTAGCCACCGCTGGTAAACGTAATAGCTATTCTAAAACTGATCATGATGCAACCTTCATGCGCTTAAAGGAAGATCCAATGCGTAACGGTCAAACAAAACCTGCATATAATCTTCAGATCATGACTAACTCACAGTTCGTACTTGGCTATGATCTCCTACAAAATCCAACTGACACTCGAACACTAATCCCATTTCTTAAACATCTTGATCAAAACGGCGTTTTGGGTAAAGAAATAGTAGCTGATGCTGGCTATGGTTCTGAACGTAATTATAAATATATTGAAGATGAGTTACCTGATTGTACGGCTCTCATTCCCTACAGCACAATGCTTAGAGAGAACAGTCGTAAGTGGAAGTCTGATGATCACAAAGTGATGAATTGGGAATATCATGCTAAGGATGATTATTATATCAATCCGGTTGGTGTTCGCTTTAACTTTAAACGTTACGCTTACCGCAATGATAAGTATGGATTTCACCGTGACTTCAAAGTATATCAAGCAGAAAAATACGATGAAAATCATCAAATTAATCCTAAAGCATTAACGCCACATGGCAATACCAAGTACATCATGGTAAATCCACAATGGGAGTATTTTAAAGCCAAAGCACGAAAGTCGCTTTCAAGTTCCAATACTTATTCACGTCGTAAGTACGATGTTGAAACAGTTTTTGGTAATTTGAAGGCTTATTTGGGATTCACGAGATTCACGGTACGTGGCCTCAAGAAAGTCAAAAAGCAAATTGGAGTCGCCTTAATGGCATTAAATATGAAGAAATTGGCCGGAAGGCCGTCCAATTTCCTAGGTAAAAAATCAAAAAGGAAAGAGCCATTCGAAAATTTTTTCAATTTCCGAATGGCTCTTCTTAATTTAGAGACTTATGTCACAGTCCCTTTTT
>NZ_JAJGVH010000067.1:0-46741 GCF_020785355.1 Limosilactobacillus reuteri
TAAAAGGGGCTGTGACATAAGTCCCTAATAATAAACGGAGTTGGATGAAATCTTCGGATTTCATTCAGCTCCGTTTTCCTTTAAAATATAGATATATTGACAAAAGAAAAAGACATCGACTGACCCTCGATGCCTTCAATACCCTCGAAAGGATATACATAATAATGCAGAATAATTATAACATTAATCAACTTACTTTGGCTATGGCAACTGACTATCAACCTGAAGAAAATCATCCAGCTTATTATATCCATCAACTGGTCGAAAGCTTGGCAATTTCTAAGCCTAATATTATGGGACGACCACGTGAATATGATCCGAGAATGCTTTTGAAATTAGTCCTACTGGCCTATAGTTACGGCATTGTTTCTTGTCGAAAAATCGAAAGATTTGCTCGAGAAAACATTGTCGCAATGTGGTTAAACCAAGAACAACGCCCCACTTATCGAACAATTGCTAGATTTATCGTTTCCAAAGAACTGACAGAAATGATTCAAGCTAGTTTTAAAGATTTCCATGATTATCTTCAAAAGGCTGGATTGATTGATGAGGCTTCTTTTATTGACGGTACTAAAATTCTTGCTAATGCTAATAAGTATTCCTTCGTATGGAAGAAGCGTACTATCAAATATAGTGATTTGAATGTTGTCAAAGCACGAAAGTTAATTAGTGAGATGCATGAGGAAGTCAAAGTAGATGCTAACTTGGACGATTTTCAAATCGATGAATTAGATACTACGATTGCACTGTTAGAACAACGAATTGAAGAACTAAATAAGCGGGTAGAAGAAACCGCTAGGGTTTCGCCTAATCCCGCAAAGCAAGAGCGCCGCCATGCTAAAAAATACCTTCGTGCATTAGATCATTGTCGTCAGAAAAATATCGAGTACAAAGCTCAAGTAGCCACCGCTGGTAAACGTAATAGCTATTCTAAAACTGATCATGATGCAACCTTCATGCGCTTAAAGGAAGATCCAATGCGTAACGGTCAAACAAAACCTGCATATAATCTTCAGATCATGACTAACTCACAGTTCGTACTTGGCTATGATCTCCTACAAAATCCAACTGACACTCGAACACTAATCCCATTTCTTAAACATCTTGATCAAAACGGCGTTTTGGGTAAAGAAATAGTAGCTGATGCTGGCTATGGTTCTGAACGTAATTATAAATATATTGAAGATGAGTTACCTGATTGTACGGCTCTCATTCCCTACAGCACAATGCTTAGAGAGAACAGTCGTAAGTGGAAGTCTGATGATCACAAAGTGATGAATTGGGAATATCATGCTAAGGATGATTATTATATCAATCCGGTTGGTGTTCGCTTTAACTTTAAACGTTACGCTTACCGCAATGATAAGTATGGATTTCACCGTGACTTCAAAGTATATCAAGCAGAAAAATACGATGAAAATCATCAAATTAATCCTAAAGCATTAACGCCACATGGCAATACCAAGTACATCATGGTAAATCCACAATGGGAGTATTTTAAAGCCAAAGCACGAAAGTCGCTTTCAAGTTCCAATACTTATTCACGTCGTAAGTACGATGTTGAAACAGTTTTTGGTAATTTGAAGGCTTATTTGGGATTCACGAGATTCACGGTACGTGGCCTCAAGAAAGTCAAAAAGCAAATTGGAGTCGCCTTAATGGCATTAAATATGAAGAAATTGGCCGGAAGGCCGTCCAATTTCCTAGGTAAAAAATCAAAAAGGAAAGAGCCATTCGAAAATTTTTTCAATTTCCGAATGGCTCTTCTTAATTTAGAGACTTATGTCACAGTCCCTTTTTAATAGGAGAAAAGTCTTAATTTTTAATTATGCGCTGGATTATTTTTCTTCAACGCCAGTACCATCGTAGCAACGTTCAAGTAATTCCTTGAGTTGGCTAACAAGTGGTTCAACTGGGTTAGTAGTAGTACATTGATCTTCGTAAGCTAAGCGAGCAAGATCGTCAACAGCCTTATCAAATTCTTCACGTGTAACACCATTGTCCTTAAGACTAAGCTTAACACCACATTCGTGAGCAAGTTCGATAACTTTCTTAGCATATGCTTCAGCTAATTCTTCATCAGTGTTACCTTTCAAACCAATGAATCGTGCAATGTCAGCGTAGTCCTTAGTTGCATGGTAAGTCTCATAGTGAGGCCAGAGAGCAAGCTTTTGTGGACGTTTTGCGTTAAAGCGAATTACTTGTGGCATTGCAATAGCGATAAGTAAACCGTGAGGAAGACCGAATGCTCCACCCATCTTGTGAGCAAGGGAGTGGTTAATTCCTAAGAAGGCTTGACCAAATGCCATCCCGGCCATTGTTGAGAAGTCGTGCATCTTACGACGAGCTAGTTTATCACCTTGAACTGACTTAGGAAGGTTTTCCATAACACCCTTGATGGTTTGAAGTGACCAACCACGAGTGTAGTCAGTTGCCATAACAGAAACATATGATTCAGTAGCGTGACATAAAACATCTAGTCCAGTCCATGCAGTAGTTTTTGCTGGGACAGTTTCAACGAATTGTGAGTCAACAATCGCAATGTTTGGAGTTAAGGCGTAGTCAGCAAGTGGGTACTTAACATGAGTTTCTGAATCGGTAATAACCGCAAATGGAGTAACTTCTGAACCAGTACCTGATGTAGTAGGGATACCAATAAGTTGAGACTTAGTAGGCTTCTTGATTTGGTAAGCACGCTTCCGAATATCAAGGTACTTTTGCATAACTCCATACCATGAAGTTTCTGGGTGCTCATAGAACATCCACATTGCCTTAGCAGCATCCATTGGTGAACCACCACCAAGGGCAATAATTGTATCCGGCTTGAAGTCATTCATCATGGCAACACCTTTTTCAACAGTGTTTGTTGATGGATCTTCTTCAACGTCATCAAATACTAAGAAGGCAGTGTTGTTTTGACGTTGACGCAATTGATCGATAACACGTTGAACGTAACCACGCTTGCTCATTCCAGGACCAGTAACGATGAATGCTCGGTTAATGTTTGGAATATCTTGCAATTCTTTTAGTGAGTTGCGTTGAAAGTATACTTTTGGGGGAATCTTAACCCATTGACGGTTTTCACGCCGCTTTGCAATTGTTTTGATGTTTAAGAGATCCCAATCAGTAACGTTGTGAGAAATTGAGTTACCACCGTATGAACCGGTACCTAAAGTAAGTGATGGGGTCATGTTGTTGTAAATGTTACCAATACCACCGATACCAGATGGAGAGTTAACAATGATCCGTGAAGCACGCATTTCAAGACCGTACTTAGTTGCTAAATCATCATCAAGGGTGTGAATAGCTGCAGTGTGACCTTCACCACCGTAGTGTAATAATTGAGCACAAATATCAAAGGCATTTTCATGTGAAGTGGCCTTGTACATTGTTAATACTGGTGAAAGCTTTTCAGCTGAAAGTGGGTACTTGTCACCAACCCCTTCATATTCAGCAATAATAACCTTAGTGTTTTCAGGAACTTTAATTCCACACATATCAGCGATGGCGTTAGCTGAACGACCAGCAATTGGTCCACGAACTTGGTGACGCTTAGGATCAATGAAGCCCTCAGTGAACTTATCAATTTCATTTGGCTTTAAGAAGTAACAGTTCCACTTTTGGAATTCTTCTTTTACCTTGTCGTAGATTTCTTCATCAACAACAACTGAGTTTTCAGTAGCACAGATCATTCCGTTATCAAAAGTCTTAGAAAGAACAATATCGTAAACAGAACGTTCAATATTAGCAGTCTTTTCAATGTAAGCTGGACCGTTACCAGGACCAACACCAAGAGCAGGATTACCTGAACTGTAGGCAGCTTTAACTAATGAAGGACCACCAGTTGCTAAAATAGTAGCAGTCTTAGGGTGCTGTAACAATGCACTTGTGTTTTCACGGCTACTTTCAGGAAGCCATTGAATCATGTTCTTTGGTGCACCGGCCTTTTCAGCAGCTTCTTGTAAAATCTTAGCTGTTTTAATGGAAGATTTCATGGCTTGACGGTGGAATGAGAAGATAATTGTATTCCGCGTCTTAGCACTAATGATTGATTTGAAGATCGTTGTTGAAGTAGGGTTAGTAACCGGAACGATACCTGCAATAATACCAAGTGGATCAGCAATAGTGATAGTTTGGTTTTCATCGCTGTCTTCGATAATTCCTACAGTCTTATCATGACGGATTTTGTTCCAAATGTATTCACTTGCGTAGATGTTCTTGATAGCCTTATCTTCGGCAACCCCACGACCAGTTTCTTCGGCTGCATCAATAGCTAAGTCCATGTGGTGTTCTTCAGCAGCTAAGGCCATGGCTTGACAAATTTTATCAACTTGTTCTTGTGAGTAGTAACGTAATTGTTCAAAAGCTGCTTCACTTTTGGCAATTATGTCATCAACTAATTTTTGCGCATTTTGCTTTTTTTCTTCTTCAGTTAATACGTTTTTTTCAACTTGTTTTTTGTTGTTAGCAGGCATAATTGAAATCTCCTTTTTCAATCCTTTTCTTTGTTAACATTTGAACATGTATAATATTACTACATTTTTTTGCTTTGTAAATACCTTTGTGAACATTTAAACAATGGTTATTTTTTGTGAATTCGCTTACAATATTGTCTTTATAATACTTATATAGCAATAAAAAACATTGGTATTATTTTTACGATTAAGGGACGACTGAATTCGATAACTGCTCATAATTGCGGTACATTTCACAAATTTAACTATGAAGATAACTATATTAATGGAACTTAGCTAGTTATTAAGTTAACTAATCAATTTAACCTATTTTTTTAAATAATAAAAAAGCCACTACTTAGAATAAACTAAATAGTGACTATATTTTTTAACTAGTCGCGAGCATTAATATCTTTTCCCGCGTTTGGGTCTTTAACGTCATAATCGCTATCATTCATTGCCTCAACAGCACCCATGCGATATCCGTTGCCGACTTGGCTAAAAAAATCGTGGTTAGAAGTAGAAGTAGAAATTCCGTTCATAACAACTGGGTTAACATCAGATGCGGTATCAGGGAAGAGCGGATCTTGACCAAGATTCATTAATGCCTTATTAGCGTTGTAACGGATGAAGGTTAAGACATCATCTGTCCAACCAACTTGATCATAAAGAAGATGAGTATATTTTTCTTCATTATCATATAGTTCGTAAAGGAAATTATACATCCAATCTTTCATATCTTGTTGCTGCTTTTCTGTCCGATCACGTAAGCCGACTTGGAACTTGTATCCAATGTATGTCCCGTGAACTGATTCGTCCCGTAAAATTAGTTTAATGATTTCAGCCACGTTGTTTAATTTATTGTGACCAAGATAATAAAGGGGAGTGTAGAAACCAGAGTAGAATAAGAAAGTTTCAAGAAAAACATTGGCTACTTTCTTTTTTAGCGGGTCTTGACTTGGATCAAGATACATATTTGCAATTTTAACAGCCTTGTTTTGCAAGTATTCTTCTGTATCAGACCATTCAAAAATTTCTTTAATTTGGTCTGGAGTATTAAGGGTAGAGAAAATAGTTGAGTAACTCTTAGCATGAACTGATTCCATAAATTGGATGTTATTAAGAACTGCTGTTTCATGAGGAGTTTTAACATCTTCTTTAAGGGCAGTTAATCCTGCTTCTGATTGAACAGTATCAAGAAGGGTTAAACCACCAAAAACATGTCCGACAGTCCATTGATGATCGTCATCTAATTCACGCCAATCATCCATATCATTGGCAACTGGGATCCGCGTATCAAGCCAGAACTGTTCTGTTAGCTTTTCCCAGGTAGCTTTATCGATCATGTCGGAAACTTCATTCCAATTGATTGCTTTATATTGATTTACAGGTTTAAATTCTTCCAGTTTCATTGATTGAGCTCCTCCAAATACGTTGCTTTTAAGTAAGTCGAGATACCAAAAGCCGTTTGTATACATAATATCAAGTTTACCAGTGCCCAACGTTTAAATCAAATTCTGATTAGGCTTAGATAACGCAGCTTTCACATTGGTTTGCTCCAATTTCAGCGCTATCGTCAGTAAATGTTCGGATATAGTAGATTGACTTAATACCGCGTTTGTAGGCATAGTGCCGTAAGATATTTAGATCACGGGTCGTCATTTTATCTGTTCGTCCATTCTTCCATTCGTAAAGGCCTGCTGGAATCGTTGACCGCATAAAGAGGGTCATCGAAAGAGATTGATCGATGTGCTGTTGTGCAGCGGCGTATGTGTCAATGACCTTTCGCATATCCATATCATAAGCAGAACGATAGTAAGGCATTGTGTCATTTGAAAGGTATGGGGCAGGATAATAGATTTTACCGATCATCTTTTCCTGCCGTTCTTCAACACGATTAATGATGGGATGCAAACTAGCAGTTGAGTCATTAATGTAGGAAGTTGAACCGTTTGGCGCTACAGCAAGACGATATTGGTTATAAAGACCATCTTTCATCACCTTTTCTTTCAAATTCTTCCAATCTTCAATTCCAGGGATGAAAATACCTTCAAAAAGACCTTTAACAACATCTGATTGTGGACCCCAATCCTTAGTGACATATTTGTCAAAGTAGGAACCATCCGCATATTTACTATTCTCAAAATCATGGAAAGTTTCTTGTCGCTCTTTGGCAATTTCATTTGATGCTACCAATGACCAATAGTTTAAGAGCATAAAGTACACGCCTGTAAATTCAATTGCAACTGGACTTCCGTATTGAATATGGTGCTTAGCGAGGTAGCTATGTAATCCCATGGCACCCAAGCCAACTGAATGGGCAAGCCGATTTCCATTTTGAATAGTTGGGACGACATCTAGGTCTTCTACGTCACTGATTCGGGTTAGTCCCCGCATCATTGCCTTAATTGATTTACCGAAGTCAGGGCTTTCCATCATGTTAGCAATGTTGGTTGAACCAAGGTTGCAACTGATATCAATTCCCATTTCTGAATACGATTGATCGTCATTTACTCGCGCTGGTACCTGTACTTGAGCAATCTCTGAACATAAATTACTCATCACGATTTTTCCATTAATCGGATTATCCCGGTTTTCTGTATCAATGTTGATAATGTAAGGATAGCCTGATTCTTGTTGGAGTTTGCTGATTTCATCTTCTAAGTCACGGGCATTAACTTTCTTCTTGCGAATATCATCGTTTGCCACTAAGTTATCATATTCTTTTGTGATATCGACATAGGAGAATGGCGTCCCATATACTCGTTCAACATCGTAGGGACTAAACAAGTACATATCAGCATTCTGTTCTACCAATTCATAGAACTTATCAGGCACCGTAATTCCGAGAGAAAGGGTCTTTAAGCGAATCTTTTCATCAGCGTTTTCCTTTTTTGCTCCTAAGAATTCAATAATATCAGGATGGAAGACGCTAAGGTAAACGACTCCAGCTCCCTGCCGCTGTCCAAGTTGATTGGAATAGGAAAAACTATCTTCTAACAGCTTCATTACGGGAACAACTCCACTAGCAGCACCTTGTATTTTCTTGATTGGGGCACCAGCTTCACGAAGGTTGCTTAAATTGATTCCAACACCACCACCAATTTTAGAAAGTTGGAGGGCAGAATTGATTGTTCGACCAATGGTATTCATGTCGTCCGTTGTTTGAATCGCAAAGCAGCTGACGAATTCTCCCCGGCGTTTACGCCCAACGTTAAGGAAGGTTGGCGTTGCGGGTTGGTAACGTTGATGGATGATTTCATCAGCGAGCTGCATTGCTAGTTCTTCATCACCGTTAGCAAGGTAAAGAGCATTCATTGCGACCCGATCAATATAGTTTTCAAGGTAGTACTCTTTATCATTTGTCCGTAAGGCATATTGGGCATAGAACTTGTAAGCAGCCATAAAAGAATGGAAGTGGAAGTTTTGTGCTTTTAAATAATCGTAAAGCTTTTCAATGAACGCTTCACTATATTTATTCATAAAAGATTCTTCAATATAATCATTTTCTTCTAACCATTGAAAACGCTCTTTTAATGAAGAAAATCTTTTGGTATTTGGCTCAACATTATTTTTGATAAAGTCTTCTAAGGCCAATTTATCTTTATCTAGTTGAATTTGTCCGTTTTTTGGGATATTTACTTCGTTGTTATAATCGTAATATTTAACTTTGGTCATATCGATATCAGATAACGCCATATTAATAACTCACTTTCTGAATTAATTTGATTATGTCAATAAAGAAGCCAGTACACCAATAGCGAATTGATGCCTGGCAAAATATTAGTTTATTTAAACTTAGGCAAGCTGGTTTAATTGATCAGGACGAAAGCCAGAAAAAGCTTGACCATTAGGAAGCTTTACAACTGGAGTCGCCATAAAACCCTCCGACTTAAGTTGTGATATGTATTCTGGTTGTTCATCGATGTTGTGTTCAATAAATGAAATTTTGTGCTGTTCAAGGAAACGTTTTGTCATTTTGCATTGGATACAATTATTTTTTGAAAATACAGTTACCATCTTCACGAGGCCTCCTAAACGATTAGTCGATGTTTTCTAGTATAACGGTGAATCAGAAAAAATCAATTAAAAAAGCACTATATTTCGTGCTTGTGAAATAGTGAAACACAATATATAGTACTTGAACTGGCGATTGACATCTGTGAAACTTTTTTTGATAAAATGCCTAAGCAGGTGATTAATAAAATTAATTTGAAAAACCAGTCTATTATTATACACTTAAAAGCAGGGTAATTTTAAGTACTTGGAGAAAAAGAATGAAAAAAAACAATTCATCATTATCTGAACAACAAAAGTTTATGAAGATGGCGATTGCAGAAGCAAAACAAGCCAGAATTTTAGATGAAGTACCAATTGGTGCGATTGTTGTCCACGATGGACAGGTAATTGGACGTGGTCATAATATGCGTGAAAAGTTTCAAGATGTTACCTATCATGCAGAAATGCTTGCAATTATGGAAGCATGCACAAATTTAGGGAGCTGGCGCTTAGAAGATTGCGACTTATATGTTACGTTAGAACCGTGTATTATGTGTAGCGGTGCCATTATCAATGCACGGATAAAAAATGTTTATTATGGTGCCGCTGATCCGAAAGCAGGGGCAGTTGATAGCTTATACCATTTACTAAGTGATTCACGTTTAAATCATCAGGTTAATGTTCATTCTGGTATTTTAGGGGATGAGTGTAGCCAAATGTTAAAAAACTTTTTCCGTGAAATTCGCCGTCGTCGGAAAGAGGCCCGAAGAAAAAATAAGACTAACCTCTAGTAATTTAAAGAAAAATAGTGTATCATACTATTTGCCGTAAGGCCTTAGAGCAAGGGCATGCTTACGAACCGTGTCAGGTCTGGAAGGAAGCAGCACTAAGTATGATATGCCTTGTGCTCTAAGTTTTATTGATAATTAAGCTGACTCGTAATAATTTGTTGCGGGTCTTTTTTATTTTAAAATTTTAATTAAAATGTATTTTAACTACTTTATATGCTTAATTCCTTGTATAATATTTTATAGTATTTTAAATTCAGAAAGGGAGTCTAGCGATGAGTTATCAGGCATTATATCGTGTCTGGCGACCACAGCGATTCGATGATCTTGTCGGTCAACAGATTGTTACAAGAACCCTAAAAAACGCCATTATCACTCACCAGATAAGCCATGCATACTTGTTCGCTGGTCCACGTGGTACTGGTAAAACCTCAGCAGCGAAGATCTTTGCTAAAGCGGTTAATTGTCATCACTCCAAGGATGGCGAACCGTGCAATGAGTGTGAGATTTGTAAAGCAATTACGAACGGGCAATTAAATGATGTAATTGAAATCGATGCGGCTTCTAATAATGGGGTTGAAGAGATTCGTGATATTCGGGATAAGGCAAAATATGCCCCTACCCAAGCGGAATACAAGGTTTATATAATTGATGAAGTTCACATGCTTTCAACAGGGGCTTTTAATGCATTGCTAAAAACGCTTGAAGAACCACCAGCCAATGTGATTTTTATTCTTGCAACTACGGAACCCCATAAAATTCCTTTAACAATTATTTCGCGAGTTCAACGATTTGATTTTCGACGAATTTCAGCAGAAGATGCATTTAATCGAATGAAATATATCCTTGATCAAAAGGAAGTTACTTATGATGAAAAAGCATTATGGGTAATTGCGAATGCCGCTGAAGGAGGAATGCGGGATGCGTTGAGTATTCTTGACCAGGTGCTTTCTTTCAGTGATAATGAGGTAAAGTTGGATGATGCTTTACTAGTTACAGGAAGTGTTACTAAACAATTATTAAAGAAGTACTTTTTGGAAATTAGTAAGCATGAAGGGGCGACCGCTCTTGATACCATGAAAGATATTCTGGATGAAGGAAAAGACGGTCAGCGGTTCATTGAGGACTTGATTTCCTTTATTCGTGATATTCTGTTGTACCAAGAATTACCAAGCTTGATTAGTGTTGAAAGTACAGGTCTAAAGCAGGAAGACTTTGAAGAAATAGTCCAACTTGCTTCTTCAGCGACCTTATACCAAATGATCGATGAACTAAATAGTATTCAAGAAGAGATGCGTTTTACGACCCATCCGGATGTGTATTTGGAAGTTCTTACAATAAAACTTGCACAAATCGAACCACAAAAGAATATTCAATCGGCACCAGCAGTTTCTGCGGATACAAATACTGAAGCTATTAAGACGATTGAAAAATTACAACAAGAGATACAGCAATTGCAACAAACAGTAAAACAGTTGCAGAATGCGCCGGTAAAGGCTAGTCGACCATCACCTCGGCAACAAAATGAGCAGCCGCGAGTACAACAAAAGAAAGTGCAGGTTAATCTCAATAAGATTTACCCAGTATTAGAAAATGCGACTCGTCAAGATTTAATAAATGTTCGTGAGTTATGGGGAGATATGTTGAACCTATTGTCGGTGCCGCAACGGTCCTTACTTCACGTTTCGCAACCGGTTGCCGCTAGTGCCGTGGGAATAATTGTTGCTTTTGATTATCCGTTCTTATTCCAGCAAGCCGCTGATGATACAACGTTGTTAAAGAATATGGAAAGTGCTTTGCAACGTTTAACTGGGAATGAACGGCAAGTTGTTTTTGTACCTAAGGATAAGTGGCCAAAAATTCGGCAAGACTTTATTAAAGATCATGGTTTTGGTAAGAATCAGCAAAAGTCGCAACCTACTAAAAAGCCACAAACTACTGAAGGAAGCGGACAAACTCCTGCGGCCACACCAGCACCGATGGAGGAACCACCGCTCCCCCCAGAAGATGAGGCACTAACTGAAGAAACGTCACCTCAAGAAGATAACCAAGTAGCAACAGCACAAAAGCTATTTGGTAGTGATATTGTTAAAATAGAAGATAATTAAGAAAAAGGATGGATGATATTATGATGCGTGGAATGAATATGCAACAAATGATGAAGCAAGCTAAGGCAATGCAAAAGAAAATGATGGCTGAACATGAAGAACTTGCTAAACAGGAATTTGTTGGAAAAGCACCAGATGATATGGTAACTGCTACGTTTAGCGGGGATAATCAATTAATTGATTTAAAGATTAAGCCAGAAGCAGTTGATCCAGATGATATTGATATGCTTCAGGACTTGGTAATTGCTGCTGTGAAAGACGGAATGAAACAAGTCAATGATGCTACTCAACAAAAGCTTGGTAAGTATACGCAAGGTATGGGGTTGTAAAAAGTGATCCAATATCCAGAACCATTAGCGAAATTAATTGAAAGCTATACTAAGTTGCCAGGAATCGGGCAAAAGACTGCAACTCGCCTGGCATTCTATACTTTGAGTATGCAAGAAGACGATGTAACAAACTTTGCTAAATCCCTTCTGTCTGCTAAAAGGGACCTTCATAACTGTAGTATTTGTGGCAATATTACTGAAGACGACCCTTGTCCAATTTGTCGCGATAAGACCCGTGATCATTCGCAAATTCTAGTTGTTGAGCAGTCACAAGACGTTATGGCAATGGAACGGATGCATGAATACCATGGTTTATACCATGTCCTTCATGGAGTTATTTCTCCAGTTGCAGGAACAGGCCCAGAAGATATTAATATTACAAGTTTACTTAAACGACTAAAGAAAGATGATGAAGTAAAGGAAATTATTATTGCAACGAATGCTTCATCTGATGGTGAGTTGACGGCCGGTTACCTCGCCAAGCTAATTAAGCCTGCGGGAATTAAAGTTACTCGGTTGGCGCATGGGTTATCAGTTGGCGCTGATATTGACTATGCTGATGAGATGACATTATTCAAAGCAGTGCAAGGGCGAACGGAGATGTAAGAAAATGTTTTTTAAGCGGCCGACTAAAGAGGTAGAACGTGAACGAAACCAACGTCTGCTAGAAGCGGTATACTCTACGAAGGCTAGTTGGGATCATGCACGTGAAACTGAACGGGCAGTATATGAAGCAAACGTTAATAGTGAACTTCATTATCGTTCCCGGATTCAAGAGCAGAAATTTTTATACCTATATAAAATTGCTCGCAAATTTAAAGTTCACGGGAAATTAAATGATGGAGTAATTGATCGCTAGGAGAGAGAAATGGACGGTAAATTTATATCATTTGAAGGACCAGATGGCGCGGGTAAGACAAGTGTAATCCAACAGATCCAACGGGAATTGGAAGATCAGCTTGGCACAGAAAAAGTTATGTATACTCGTGAACCGGGTGGTAATAAGATCTCTGAGCAAATTCGCCAGGTACTGTTTGATGGTCAAAATACCGATATGGATGGGCGGACAGAAGCATTGCTTTTTGCTGCTGCTCGTCGGCAACACATTGTTTCAGAAATAATTCCGGGGCTGAAAGCAGGGAAAGTTATTCTGTGTGATCGATTTGTAGATAGTTCCATTGCTTATCAGGGAGCTGGTCGTGGCCTTGGAGAAAAAGAAATTTGGCAAATTAATCAGTTTGCGATTGATGGGCTAATGCCGGCGTTGACAATTTATCTTGATATTGAATCGGAAATTGGCTTAAAACGGATTGCTGAGCATCGTTCCAATCAAGTTAATCGATTAGATGAAGAAAAGCTTGAATTTCATCGAACTGTTCGTCAATCTTATTTAAAACTCTACCAGAATTATCCAGAACGCATAAAGTTGATTAATGCAAGCCAGCCATTGAAAAAAGTGATTGAGGACGTAAAAGCAACAATTCATGACCGGTTTTCAGATTTGTTTTAATAAAAAAGGGTGATTAATAATGAAAATGATTATTGCAATTGTTCAATCAAAAGATAGCAATCGTTTACGAAAAGCATTTAATAAAGCTGATATTCACGTTACTCAATTATCAACAACTGGTGGCTTTCTTCGTGAAGGGAATGCGACATTTTTAATTGGAATTGAGGACGACCGTGTTCAAGAAGTATTATCAGTAATTAAAAAGAATGCTGAATCACGTGAACAATACGTTACATCGCAAATGCATATGGATGTTGAAGGCGGTTCGGCATTTCCTGTCAACGTAAAGATTGGTGGGGCAACTGTCTTTGTCTTACCAGTAGAAGACTTCATTAAATTTTAAGTAGGTGAAGATGGGTGGCTGAACAGGGACAAACACGTGCAGAAAAATTACAACCAGCAATAATTACTCGTTTTCAAAAAATATTATCAAATAATGAGCTTGCCCATGCTTATCTGTTTGTTGGGCCAGGTGGTTCAGGAAAAATGTCAATTGCCCAATGGTTATCATTACGGTTATTTTGTCTTCATCCCCAGGACAATGAACCAGACTTAACCTGTGCCGAGTGTCAGCGAATTTTATCTGGAAACCATCCTGACATTGTCTATGCTGCTCCAGAAGGTCGCCAAATAAAGGTTGATGAGATTCGCCACTTAAAAGCAGAGTTTTCTAAGAGTGCGGTAGAAGGCAATAAGAAAATTTTTATTATTAAAGATGCTGATAAAATGACAAACGGTGCAGCAAATAGTCTTCTTAAGTTTATTGAAGAACCAGGGGCTGGCGTTTATATTTTTATGCTAACAACTAATAAAAGTGCTGTCTTACCAACGATTCGATCACGAACACAGGTGATTGAACTACCACCATTAAAACGAGATGCATTGTTAACAGTTTTAACTGAACATAATATTCCACAATCTCAACAACAAATTGCTGTTGGGATTACAGATTCCGTCGCAATGATTGAACAATGGCAAGAAGATAATTGGTTTGAGAGCGCGATCAAAGGAGTCATTCAGTGGTATCAAGATACGACGCGAAATGGCATGTTAGGCTTTGTTGATGTTCAGACAATTCTGCAAAAAGTAGCTACCGATCGGGATAAACAACAAGTAATTCTGGACTTAATTACCTTAATCTGGCGTGATACGCTAATGGTAAATTCAGAAATTACAGCAGCCAACCGTCTTCACTTTAATAATATTTTAGGAGAAATGGGAGAAGTAGTTAGAAAATACTCTCCTCAACAATTGTTAGCAGCTAGTCAGTTAACGTTGGAAACTCGTCATATGTTAGAACAAAATATTAGTTTTCAAAATATTGTTGAACAATTGACGATTCGGCTTGTGCAGGTTTTAAGCATTAGTTAGGGGCGAAAAGATGAGTGAAGAATATAGTTCAGATAATCTTTATGAACAATTTGCGCAGGTGATGAACCAGACTCAGGATTTGGTTAATAAAATGGAGCAACTACAGGCAAAAATTATTGCTATTTCTGAGGAAAATGTGGAACTTTCAATTGAAAACAAGCATTTGCGTCAGATGATTAAAGAAAAACAGCCACACCATAGTGAAAATCAATTATCTGGATCACGGCAAAATTTAAAAGAGCTTTACCAACAGGGATTCCATGTTTGCAGTGAGTACTATGGTAAGCGTCTTGAGCCTAATGAATCTTGTACTTTTTGTTTAGATGCAATATTTGGACATGAACAAGGAATGACAAAATAGGAGATAGTATGCAGCAAATTAGTAGTTTTAATGATCACCAATCAGGAAGTTTATACTTGGTTCCAACCCCAATTGGAAATTTAGATGATATGACTTTCCGTGCAATTAAAACCTTAAAAGAAGTGGATCTGATTGCTGCTGAAGATACGCGTCATACTCAGCAACTATTAAACCATTTTGATATATCGACCCGTCAAATTAGTTTTCATGAGCATAATACTGAACAACGTGTTCCGGAATTAATTGAGAAGTTAAGAGCTGGTTATTCGATTGCCCAGTGCAGCGATGCAGGGATGCCTTCGATTTCTGACCCCGGCAAGGAATTGGTAGCGGCGGCCATTAGAGAAGGGTTGCCAGTAATTCCGCTTCCGGGCGCTAATGCAGGATTGACGGCTCTTATTGCTTCGGGGTTAGTTCCCCAGCCGTTCTACTTCTTTGGCTTTTTAGAGCGTAAACACCAGCAGCAAGTAACGGCACTGGAGCAATTGAAAGAGCGTAAAGAAACGATGATCTTTTATGAAGCTCCGCACCGCTTAAAAAAGACTTTGGCTACGATGGCGGAAGTTTTTGGCAATGAACGGCGGGTTGTATTAGCACGAGAACTCACTAAACGCTATGAAGAGTTTACCCGGGGAACGCTTGCTGAAGTAACTGCCTGGTTTGCAGATCACCAACCACGAGGAGAATTCGTTATTCTAGTAGCAGGGAATGAGCACCCCGCAGAGAAGACGGATAATGAGATTGAATTGCCATTAACAGAGCAGGTTGACAAGGAAATTTTAAATGGTCTTTCCACTAATGCTGCGATTAAGCTAGTGGCAAAGAAAAATAATATAAAACGCCAGGAATTGTATAAACAATATCATCAATTGTAGGAGAAAAGTATGGAGTTAAAGCAAGAAGCACAAACATTCGAAATGCCGCACTTACTAACATATTATGAGTGTGATGAAACAAGTCATCCAAGCTTGAGTATGGTATTAAGTATGATTTCCATGGTATCCGATGAGCACAGTATGTTTTTAGGAATGGGAACCGAAGAAATACAGGCTACTGGCGGTACGTGGGTAGTAAGCGGCTATGAAGGACAGCTTGCCGCAAAGCAGCCTTCTTTTGGGGAAACTGTCATTTTAGGAACAAAAGCTGTTTCCTATAACCGCTTTTTTGCTGTTCGTGATTTTTGGATAACGGATAAAGAACACCAGATTGAATATGCACGAATTAGGTCGATTTTTGTGTTTATGAATCTAAAGACGCGGCGAATGCAATCCATTCCACCTGCTTTGATTGAGCCATTTAAAGCTCCTGTTGCGAAAAGGATTCCTCGCCTAAAACGACCTCAAAAACTAGATGAAAATGCTTCAGTAATAAAGAAGAATTATCAAGTTCGTTATTTTGACCTTGATGCTAATCATCATGTTAATAATGCTCGTTACTTTGATTGGCTTCTTGATCCTCTTGGGCGCGATTTTTTACGCGGAAATCAGATAAAGAGATTTAATTTGCAGTATCTTCAAGAGGTACGCAATGGAGAAATGGTAGAAAGTAAAGTTAATAAGCTTCAAACAAATGATGAAAAGGTAACTTATCATCAGATTGGTGTTGGTGAGCAAATTGATGCAATTGCTGAGATAGAATGGTATTAAAAATTAATCAATGAATAATAGCGACTGGTTTCTAGACAGGAAATTAGTTGCTATTTTATTTTAGTCCTAAATATAGACAAAAAGATCTTGAATGGTTTAATGTAGAGACATTTAAAGGAAGATGGTATTCTATGAATAGTAGTAATTATGAGGAGTGAGTTGACGTGAAAAGATCTTTAACGGCGATTATTTACCTCGAACCCGATCAGGTTAATTTACGGATCATTGAGATACCTACTTTAAAAGTGATAAATAATGTTCGATCGGGCCTTCTAAATATCGGGAACGCTAAAGTTGCTAATTATTCAGAAAACATGACTGCAATTGTTAATAATATTGAAGGATTTAAGCAGATTATTAATGACTACCAGGCAACACCAGTTAAATTTTATGGCGATTTAGAAGACCTCGACCCCGTCGCAACCCGGTATGTGGCTGATCAGTTAGAAGTGCGGACAGGGTTACAGATTGAATGGCTAAACAATAACCAACTAATGGCTCAGTCAATGAGCTACCTTTTAACCTTGTTGCCAGATTTTGAGAAACTTAGTAAGCACAATATGTATCTTCTAAGCATCGGTCTTAGCTCAACTACCTTGGCCTATTTTCACCATGGAAGCTTTGAACGGGCATGGGATATTGATCTTGGTAATGCAAAAATCAGTCAGTTGGTGGGCCGTCTCCGAAAAACTGCTACCAATCCAACTGAAATTATCCAAGATTATATCAGTAGTAAATTAGAGTACTTAACACCAGAACTGACAAAGAAAAAGCATACAGTAATGATGGTGCAAAATGCCCTCTCACTCAATAAATTGTTTTTGCCAAATGATCAGCAGATCGCGGAAGTTCCCCTAAATGAATTTCATGATGATTATCAAAAGATTTTATCGCCAGTAAAAGATGGCTTAATGAAAAATATTCAGATTGATGACCAACAATTCGAATTATTATTACCAAATTATTTGGTAACGGCGCGAACAGTGCGCTTAATTCAACCAGCAGGCCTTTACGTAACTGATATTTCAACGATGGATGGGATTTCCCATGGAGTTGGGGTTGATAATCCTAAAACGAGACGGCAAATTAATGAAATGATCAGAACAGCTGCCGATAATATTTCTTCACGATACGGTGTTGATTCAGCTCATCGGGATTTTGTAACACGCTTTTCGCTCCAACTCTTTGACCAATTACGCCCAATTCATCGTCTTGGTCAGCATGAGCGATTATTATTAGAAATAGCTAGTAGAATTGATGACATTGGTAATTTTATTAATCAACGAGGACACTACCGCCACTCTGCTTATATTATGGAGGCTAATCCCTTAATTGGGCTTTCGGATAAAGATAATCGGATTATTGCTGAAGTGGCAAGATATCATAGTGCAGAGTCTCCAGATATTAGTCAAGCTCATTACCGCCATCTCGATGATGAGATCCAGATGCCAGTAGCAAAATTAGCTGCTATTTTACGATTAGTGGATGCATTAGATGATTCGCGGCTACAAAAAATTTCAAATATTAAATTGAAGCTGGTAGGAGATAGCCGTTTAATCATTAAAGCAACAGCCAATGATGACCTTGTTCTTGAAAAGTGGTCTTTTAGTAAAAAGTCGCAACTATTTAAGGATGTATACGGAATTGAACCGGTCTTAACTGAGAGGAGTGATCTTTAAGATGTATAAGGAGTTTTATAAGCCACAGAATTATGTCAATCGGGAATTGAGTTGGATTGACTTTAATGGCCGAGTGCTTGGAGAGGCCACTGATACTGCCAATCCGTTGTTAGAACGTGCTAATTTCTTGGGAATTACCCAAAGCAATGTTGATGAATTTTTTATGGTGCGTGTTGCCTCGCTTCATAAACTTGCTGCTGCCAACGTTACTACTACTGATGCGTCTGGTCTCACTCCAGAAGAGCAGTTGGATGCAGTAAATGAAAAAGAACATCGGATGGTTAAGCAACGGTATGAAGTTTACAATCAGCAAATCATCCCAGACCTTGCTAAAAATAATATTCATATTCTCCATGTCCCCAAACTTGACGAGAAGCAATATGAATTTATTCGGCGGTACTTTAATGATGAGCTGATGCCAGTTTTGACTCCCATGGCAGACGATGCCTCACGTCCGTTTCCCTTTATCTCCAATAATTCCTTAAATATTGCTGTTCAGCTGCGGCGGCAAATTCATCCAACAAGTAAACCAGTTGCAGAGGAAATTTTAGAAGGGGATCAAGAAGTTCATCGTCCACAAATTGAACCACATGATGATCGACAGGAAGCAGATATCAAATTTGCAACAGTCCGTGTTCCGGAAATTTATAAGCGGTTAGTCCGGCTGCCAGGAGAAAATAATTTCATTTTGATTGATGAAATTATTACTGAATTCCTTACCGCGCTTTTTCCTGGATATGAGATATTAGCTACGGCATCATATCGAGTTATGCGGGATATGGACTTAGACGTTGCTGAAGAAGATACGTCAGATTTACTCCGGGCAGTCAAACGGCAATTGCGAGAACGAGAACACGGGCGGGTAATGCGCCTAGAAGTTCCAGCTTCAATCGATGAATGGTTAAAGGATCAGTTAATTGATAATCTGCATGTAAGTGAACGATCACTGTATGAAGTAGATGGTCCCGTCGATCTAACTTTCTTGAAAAAATTATCGGGGATGGTTGATGGTCATGATGACTTGCGCTATCCGCCATATAAGCCATACCTCAATCCAGCGTTAGATATGGACCATAATATTTTTTCTTCGATTCGCCAAAAGGACTACTTAATGCAGCATCCTTATGATAATTTTCAAGCCGTGGTTAACTTTATCCACCAAGCAGCCATTGATCCAGATGTTTTAGCAATCAAGATGACTCTTTATCGGGTCTCTGGTAATTCACCGATTATTAAGTATCTCGGAATGGCCGCGCAACAGGGCAAGCAAGTAACGGTTTTAGTTGAAGTTAAAGCGCGGTTTGATGAACAAAATAACGTTCGATGGGCACAACGGCTTGAACAGATGGGGTGCCACGTTATTTACGGTTTAGTTGGCCTTAAAACACACTGTAAGGTTGCTTTGGTTATCCGTCGCGATGAAGATGGGTTGCGGCGTTATATGCACCTAGGAACTGGTAACTATAATGATGTAACAGCTCATTTTTACACCGATATGGGATTATTTACTTGTGACCATGAGCTGGGTATCGATATGACAAACCTGTTTAATATGCTGTCAGGATTTGCGCGACCAGCTTATTTCAATGAATTACGGGTATCTCCTGATGGAATCCGGACATTTATTAATGCCAAAATTGATGAGCAAATTGAAAATGCCAAAAATGGTAATCCTGCGTTAATTCGGATGAAGATGAATTCCTTGTCTGACAAGCAAATCATTGCCCGCCTATACGCAGCCGCTGCTAGTGGAGTTAAGGTTGAATTATTGATTCGCGGAATTACCTGTTTACGGAATGATCTGCCAGAACTGCATGGGAATATTGAGGTTCATTCTATTATTGGACGTTTCCTTGAACACTCTCGGATCTACTACTTTAAGAGTAATGGTCATGAGGAAGTCTACCTTGCAAGTGCCGATATGATGACGAGAAATCTTAATCGGCGGGTTGAAGAATTGTATCCCGTTACCCAGCCAGACACAAAAGATCATGCAATTCATATTTTTGACGTTATGTGGAAAGATAATGTCAAGGCTCGCCGGTTAGTAGGAGATCATTATGAACGGATTGATCGTGGTGATGCTGCACCATTCAGCTCACAAGAATACTTTGTTAAACAAGCAATGAAATTGAATGCGCGTGAGAAAAAGGAGAAGAAAGCAAAAAAACATTTTTCTTCAGTTTTTGAAACTTTAACTCGCCATGTTCCCAATCTTCATTTAGATGAGCGAAAGGATGAGTAATTTATGAGCAATGAGCAGTACTTGGCAATTCTTGATTTAGGTTCGAATTCAGTTCGGCTTAAAATAACAAAAATTCAAGATAACGGGAGCTTTGAAACGGTTCAATACGAAAAAAGATACGTTCGTCTTGCTTCAAATATGGGGCCAGAAAAAATGCTGAAATCAACTCCCGTAAAGCGGACTATTGATGCCTTAAAAGAATTTCGGGCAATTTGTGATCGATATCGAAATAAGAATCTGACAATTATTGCGGTTGCAACTGCCGCCGTTCGTCAAGCACAAAATCAACTGCAATTTCTTGAAAAGGTCCAGCGAGAAACCGGTTTTGAAATTCACGTAATTAGTGGGGAACGAGAAGCATATCTTGACTATGTTGGAGTTAACCAGACTCTTCCAATTGATAAGGGGATAATCATTGATACTGGAGGAGCAAGTATGGAATTAATCTCGGTAAATAATGGTGAAGCAGAAGAAGCGGTTAGTATTCCGATCGGCTCAGTCAGCATTTCGCAAACTTACCACCTTGAAGATCAGATTAATCCAGCTGATTTATTTGATGCCATGGTTAAAATTGATGAGGTCCTCTCTCAACAATTGTGGTTGAATCGGATGCGGGAAACAAAGATTGTGGCACTTGGGGGATGCAACCGTGCATTGGCGAAGGTATATCGGTGGCAACAAGCTCTTAATCCTGATGAAGTCAGACCGGTTCATGGGCTAACAATGCGTTCAGAAGAAGCCTTTTTGATTATGCGGCAGTTATTAGAAGCGGATCGGCAGACGCGGGCAGGAATCCGTGGAATTACGAAAGTGCGAGCAGATGTAATTGTCGGGGGTCTTTTACCACTCATCTCTCTTGTCCGGCAATTATCAATTAACGAGATTAGTTTTAGTAATAGTGGATTAAGGGAGGGCTTATTATTTAAGTACCTTGAGCAGCAGATTAATTTTAATCAGCTAAAATCTTCACTATAAAATTATCTGCTAAAAGCTTTACTTTCTTTTTACTAAATTTTACTAATTAGAACCAGTAAAACTGTGCTACAATCACTATGAAAGCTTTAGTTGGATCAAGGAGGAAACAAGATGTCAATTTTAGTTGCTGGTGGTGCCGGATATATCGGTTCCCATATGGTAAAAGATCTTATTGAAAATGGTGAAGACGTAGTAGTTGCTGATAACTTATCAACGGGTCACCGGGATGCGATTAATCCCAAGGCTAAGTTTTACGAAGGCGACATTCGTGATCGTCAATTCTTAGACAAGATTTTTGACAATGAAGATATTACTGCAGTTGTTCACTTTGCTGCTTTCTCAATTGTCCCTGAATCAATGAGTAAGCCATTGAAGTACTTTGATAACAATACTGGTGGAATGATTACTTTGCTTGAAGCAATGCATGATCATGATATTAAGTATATTGTCTTTAGTTCAACCGCTGCTACTTATGGGGTTCCAGAGCATATGCCAATTAAGGAAACGGATCCCCAAAAGCCAATTAACCCATATGGCTTGAGTAAGTTAATGATGGAAGAAATGATGGATTGGGCTGATAAAGCTTATGGTATTAAGTTTGTTGCCCTCCGTTACTTTAATGTTGCTGGGGCTGCTCCTGATGGCACGATCGGTGAAGACCATGGTCCAGAAACACACTTAGTTCCGATTATCCTTCAGGTTGCGCAAGGTAAGCGTGATGAATTGAGTATCTTTGGGGATGACTACAATACACCAGATGGTACCAATGTTCGTGACTATGTTCATGTTATGGATTTAGCAGATGCTCATATTCTTGCTATTAAGTACCTTCAAGAAGGTAACAAGAGTAATGCCTTTAACCTTGGTTCATCCACTGGCTTCTCTAACAAGCAAATGCTAGAAGCAGCCCGTGAAGTTACGGGTCAACCTATTCCAGCTAAAATGGCACCACGCCGTCCAGGAGATCCAGATTCATTAGTTGCTGCTAGTGATAAGGCGCGTAATATTCTTGGATGGAGTCCTAAGTATGATGATGTTCACGACATTATCGCAACTGCTTGGAAGTGGCATTCAACTCATCCAAAGGGTTATGATGATCGCGACTAATAATCGGTTTTAAAATAACAAACAGGCTCTCAGCAAAAAAATTGTTGGGGCCTGTTTTGTCGTAAATAAACAAAAAAATTAAAAGAGAAGTCAAAGCTGATCCAGTGTGATAAGATGTAAGATGATTGAAAGGATTGATAAAAGATGAAGATTCTAGCCATCGATACATCCAACCACCCAATGAGCGTAGCGTTGGTTGAAGATGAGCAATTGTTGGCAACGACGACCCTTAATATGGTTCGCAATCATAGCATTTATTTAATGCCGGCAATTAGTAAGTTATTTGAGTTAGTTCAGTGGCAGCCAACAGATATTGATCGAGTAGTGGTTGCACAGGGACCAGGATCTTATACGGGAGTACGAATTGCAGTTACAACCGCTAAAGTATTGGCTGATACAGAAAAGATTGACTTAGTTGGCGTATCAAGTCTAGCAGTGTTAGCACGTAATGTAGTTCCAACATCATCAGCAATTATTGTTCCTTTCTTTGATGCCCGCCGAGGAAATGTATTTGCTGGTGCTTACCAGTGGGAAAATGGCAAGTTAATAAATAAAATAGAAGATCAGCATTTAGGAATTGATGTTTTGCTTGAGCAACTTGCAAAATTAGGTCAACAAGTTGTTTTAGTGGGTCAGATGACTGATAAGATTCAGGCCAACTATGATCAATTGCCAGCTAATGTGACCCTTTTGCCACGATCTTATAGCATTCCGTCAACTTATCAATTAGCTCTTGCAGGTAAAATGAAGGAACCGGTTAAAGAGATTGACCCCTTTGTTCCGCATTATTTACGAATTACTGAAGCAGAGGCTAATTGGCAAAAACTTCATCCTGGAGAAAAAAGAAAGAATTATGTTCGAGAAGTTTAAAGAATGGTTTGTCAATACGACCAATCCTACTAAACGACCGACCCTTGATTTTACGCGACGAGTAGTAATGATATCCGGCCATCAGTATGTGGTCCGGATGGCAAAAGAGCAAGATATTCAAACTTTAGTCGAAATTGAAGAAAGAATCTATGGAAAAGCACCATGGAGTTATGCTGCTTTTCGCATTGAACTCCAACGGCCGTGTGATCGACTATATTTAGTTATTGAGGATGACCAGCAGATTGTTGGCTTTATGGGAATAGCTATTGACTGGTACCATTATGATTTGCATATTACAAATATTGGGATTACACCAAGTTACCAAAATAAGGGGATTGGAACGTATCTTATTTCAACTGCCAAAAATTATGCCCGGCACTTAAAATTACATTCGATGAGTTTAGAAGTACGAGTGCATAATGTATCGGCTCGGCGCTTATATGAAAGTTTAGGCTTCCGCAACCAGCATATTAAACCACGTTATTACTTAGACAATCATGAAGATGCCGTTGATATGCAAGCAAACTTACTTAGGTAGAGGTGAAAGTATTTTATTATGACAGAACGCACATTAACCTTAGCGTTTGAATCAAGCTGTGATGAAACAAGTGTTGCCGTAATTGAAAATGGAAATAAAATCCTTTCTAATATCGTTGCAACGCAAATCGATAGTCACCAGCGCTTTGGTGGAGTAGTACCAGAAGTAGCTAGTCGCCATCATATTGAACAAATTACCAAGTGTACAAATGAAGCTTTAGAGCAAGCAGATGTAGACTATAATGACCTAGATGCTGTGGCAGTAACATACGGTCCGGGATTAGTCGGGTCATTATTAATTGGTGTGACGGCAGCGAAGGCCATCGCATGGGCGCATAATCTTCCGTTAGTGCCGGTTAACCACATGGCAGGCCATATCTATGCCGCACGCTATGTTGGAGAATTCCAATATCCACAAATGGCATTGTTAGTTTCCGGTGGACATACGGAATTAGTTTACATGCCATCTGAACATGAATACCAAATTATTGGTGAAACACGTGATGATGCTGCCGGTGAAGCTTATGATAAAATCGGTCGCGTGTTGGGAGTCAATTACCCAGCAGGAAAAACGATTGATGAATGGGCAGCTAAGGGTAAAGATACTTTTAATTTTCCACGAGCAATGGAAAAAGAAGATAATTATGACTTTAGCTTTAGCGGGTTGAAGAGTGCCTTCATCAATACTGTTCATAATGCAGACCAGCGTGGGAAAAAATTAGATAAATATGATCTTGCAGCCAGTTTCCAACAAAGTGTCATTGACGTGCTTGCGGAAAAAACGATGCGGGCGTTAGATGATTACCCAGTGAAGCAACTGATTTTAGCTGGTGGGGTCGCTGCAAATCATGGCCTCCGTGCTCGTTTAGATCATGATATGAAGGAATTTCATCCTGATGTACCTATGCTGCAAGCACCATTGAAATTATGTGGTGACAATGCTGCAATGATTGGGGCGGCTGGTTATGTTAACTACAAGCATGGTGACCGTGCAGGCTTAGATTTGAATGCAGTGCCGGGATTGATGTTTGATCGAATTCAGAGTAAATAATTATAAACACAACTTCTGTAAGCAGTAATGGCCTCCAGTGTTCGGTAAAAAAACGGACGCTGGAGGCCATTATTATACTGTGCTGTATGGACGTAACCGCAGCCCTTTTTGCGTTTTATGCTTCACCATTTGCTTTGTCAACAGCATCCATCATGGCGTAACGGAAACCATTTTTTTCCAATGCTTCCACGCCTTTGATCGTTGTACCTGCTGGTGATGTTACTTGATCACGTAATAATGCCGGAGCTAGCTTGCTATCATAGGCTAGTGTTCCCGTACCCTTTACCATACTGGCGATAACTTCATATGCAGTTTGGCGATCGAGACCATGCTTGACGGCGGCATCGCTCATTGCGTCCATCATCACATCAACAAATGCAGGGCCACAGCCGCCGATAACACCAATTATATCTAGTTGTCGTTCTGGAACTTCGATGACATCACCAAGACTATCTAAAACAGTCATTACTTTTGAAATTGATTCAGCAGAAATTCCGGTTGGTAAGGCAAGCCCAATTGTGCCAGCATTAACTTCAACTGGTGTGTTGGGAATAATATTAACAATTTCTTTATTCGGAAGAACTTTTGCTAAGTCTGCATGAGTAATTCCAGCAGCGGCAGAGATAAAAATAGTGTGGTCGTTAAGGACGGCTAATTCTTTAGCGACTGCGGTTGTAATAGGGGCTGGGGTGGTCAAAATTACGATATCGGGTGTAAGGTTAACCACTTCACTATTTGTATTAACGAGTTTAAATCCGAGCTTCTCAGCAAGGCTTGTAACACGTGAATTAACAGGGTTCATCGCACTGAGGGTGAAATTTTGCGTACGGCTTAATCCCTTCATAATTGCGCTTCCCATATTTCCGACACCAATAATTGTAATTTTCATCTAAAAAACCTCCTAAATTATTTCCGAACTTGCCCATTACCGGTAATTTCATATTTGATTGTTGTTAATTGTTGTAATCCCATTGGTCCCCGAGCGTGAAGCTTTTGGGTACTGATACCAATTTCAGCGCCAAAGCCAAATTCTCCCCCATCAGTAAACCGCGTGGAGGCATTAACATAAACACAGGCAGAATTAATGGCCTGTTGGAAGTAGCGTCCCCGGGTAATATTGTTTGTAATGATTGATTCTGAATGATGAGTACTGTAGTGGTTAATATGGCTAATTGCATCATCAAGGGAATCAACAATTTTGACTGCCATAATTAAATCATTGTATTCTGTCTCCCAGTCTTCCTCAGTAACAGGACGGATAGTTGATACTAATTGACAAGTCATTTCATCACCGCGTAATTGGACTCCATGTTCCATTAAAGCTTTGGCAATAACAGGAAGAAATTTAGCGGCAATATCGCGGTGGATAAGTAATTTTTCAGCGGCATTGCATACAGAAGGCCGTTGTACTTTTGCATTTACAGTAATATTAGTCGCCATTGTTAGGTCGGCATCCTTATCAACATAAATGTGGCAATTACCCGCACCGGTTTCGATAACTGGGACCGTAGCTGTTGTTACAACCCGCTGAATAAGGGCCCGGCCGCCTCGTGGAATCAAGACATCAATGTAGTCAGTGAGATTCATCATTTCATCAGCAATCGCATGACTAGTGTCGGTAATAAGCTGAACCGCATCGACGGGTAAATGTTGACTTTGCAATGATTCGCGAAGAATTTTTACTAAGGCAGTATTAGTCTGGATAGCTTCTTTTCCACCCCGTAAAATAACTGCATTGCCACTCTTAAATGTGAGGCCGGTCGCGTCCACGGTTACGTTTGGTCGTGCTTCAAAGATAATGCCAATTACCCCTAATGGTACGCGCCGTTGAAGGATTTGCAACCCATCTTTGGTAATCCATCCCTTATCGATTTGGGAAGTGGGATCGTTCAAGTCGGCGATTGTCCGAAGACCATTAGCCATGTCCGCGATACGTTGGGAGTTGACCATCAAACGATCCGTAAATTTAGTTGGCATTTGGGTAGCAGCGGCCAAATCTTGTTGGTTAGCAGCAATAATTTGGTTTTTATTTTTAATCAAATCATCTGCCAATTGAAGCAATGCCTTATTTTTGGTGGCAGTATTCATTAAAGCTAGTTTATTTGCAGCAATTTGAGCTCTTTTTCCAATTGTAATTAAATCTTGGTTCATTATCATCACTCCTATTTTCCAAAATGAGTACCAATAGTATGACCATCAAAAATATCAAAAAGAATTTTAGGGTCGCGACCATTGCATAAAATCATTTGTTTGCCTGCTTGCATCATTGTGGCAGCTGCCCGTAATTTAGTTACCATTCCACCTGTTCCAAACCTAGTGCTACTACCGCTTGCGACGTTCTCTATTTCCGGCGTTAGGAATGGAACTTCTTTAATTATTTGCGCGTCAGGAAATTTATGCGGATCTTTGTCATAAAGGGCATCGATATCCGAAAGAATGATTAGTTCGTCAGCGTCAATAGCGACAGCTACCTGGGAAGAAAGTTCATCATTGTCACTAAAAGTAGTGTAATGATCAAGCTCATCAACTGACACGGGGTCATTTTCGTTAACGATTGGAATTACATTTTGCTGCAGTAAAGTATTAATTGTATTAAGCGTATGTTGGCGACTGACAGGATAAGTGAGCACATCACGGGTAAGGAGAAGTTGGGCAACGTGCGTTTGATAGTCTAAAAATCGTTGCGAATAGATTCGCATTAAAGCAGCCTGACCGATAGATGCTAAGGCTTGCTGTTGTGCTATTTCGGCGGGACGCTCTGTTAATCCTAAACTTGCAAGACCAACGCCAATTGCTCCTGAGGAAACAAGAATAAGTTGGTATCCTTGATTGTTTAATGTCGCAAGGACAAATGAGAGTTGGTCGATTGTTCGTAAATTGATTTTTCCATTAGGGAGAACAAGGCTACTCGTGCCAATCTTAACAACCACTTTTTGTATTTTATGAGTCATAGAAAATCCTTTCAGAAAACAAAAAGCGCCCTTAACCGAGACACCAATTATGGCGGTACCATTCTCGTTTAAAGACGCGCTTTACACTTTTAAATTATTTTATTATTAGAATATATTAAAGTTGTAGCAGGGCTTCGGTACTGGCGATAGCTTGCAGTCGATGGCTATCGTTCCTGGACTGACCTACTTTTATCTACAATTAAAATTTTAATTGGAAGACTAAGCTTTTGTCAAGACTAATTATTTTTGAGATTCGATTAAAAATAAATTGACAAATAATTAAAAATAAATTAGAATACGAGCAACAATTAAATATTAGTCGTTTAAGAAGAGTAAAAGCAATGTAGTATTAAGAGAGTTTTCGGGTGGTGGAAGAAAATTACAAATTGCTTTGAAGATGGTCTTAAAAAATACAACAAGTGTGAGGAAAAAACTAAGCACTTGTCGGCTGATATCCGTTATCAAGTATCGAAGTTTATTATGAACTTCCTGAGGCTATTCATGTGAGTGGATAGTAAATTAAGGTGGCACCACGAAAATACTCGTCCTTATTTAAGTTAAGGACGGGTATTTTTTATGGAGGTGAAAGTAATGAGACGCAAAATTGCACTAGCTCAACTTGATATTCAATTAGGAAATCCTGCCGAAAATTATCAAAAAGCTAAACGAGCAATTGAAGAAGCCGCTAGTCACCATGCAGATATCGTTGTATTGCCAGAGATGTGGAATACTGGCTATGCCTTAGATCAATTAGCAGAATTGGCAGATGAAAACGGTCAAAAGACACAACAATTTCTTAGTGAGTTAGCGCTAAAAAACCAAATTAACATTGTCGGCGGTTCAGTAGCGGTGAGATGTGGACAATCTTTTTTTAATACAACCTATGTTTATGATCAAAAGGGAAATCTAATTAGCAGTTACGAGAAGGTGCATTTATTTGGACTAATGAATGAAGACCGATATCTAAAAGCCGGGCAAAAAGAAAATCACTTTAAATTAGCTGAGATTCCGAGTGCAAGCTTTATATGTTATGATTTGCGATTCCCTGAATGGATTAGAACAGTCGCTCGTTATGGAACTGACATCTTATATTTTCCAGCAGAATGGCCAAGCAAACGGATTAAACAATGGAAAATAATGCTTCAGTCACGGGCAATTGAAAACCAAGCCTTTGTAGTCGCGGTCAATCGTGTTGGGACGGATTTAGCGAATAGTTTTAATGGTCATTCATTAGTAATTGATCCGCTTGGGCAGATTATCCAGGATGCAGGAGAAGTTGAACAGGTAAGTTATGTAGAAATTGACTTAGCACAGTTAGCACAGGTTCGGGGACCGATTCCGGTGTTTAAGGATCGCCGACCAAGCCTTTATCATTAAGGGGATGGAAAAGATGAATTTTGAACAATCTAAGTTATTAGACACTTTACCGAAACAATTTTTTGCCAATTTAGTTGCCAAGGTTAATAAAAAAATAAGTGAAGGGGTCGATGTTATTAATCTTGGTCAAGGAAATCCTGATAAGCCAACGCCGGCTTATATTGTTAAGAGTGCGCAAAAATGGGTAGCAGATCCGCAAACTCATAAGTATTCACTATTTCGGGGGTTACTAGCGTTTAAGGAAGCGGCAGCAAATTTTTATCAAGAAAAATATGGAGCTGATTTTGATCCAGAAAAAGAAGTAGCAATTTTGGGTGGTTCCAAGATTGGGCTTGTAGAATTGCCATGGGCATTGATGAATCCCGGCGACACTTTCCTGCTTCCTGATCCAGGCTATCCAGATTACTTATCAGGAGCAGCACTAGGAGAAGTTAATTTTGAAACAGTGCCATTATTAGCAGAAAATAACTTCCTGCCAGACTTAGAGGCAATTCCTGAAGAGGTGGCGCAACGTGCTAAATTCTTTTACCTTAACTATCCTAATAATCCTACCGGCGCTGTAGCTACTCCCGAGTTTTATCGAAAATTAGTGGCGTGGGCTAAGAAGTACCATGTGGGCATTATTAGTGACTTTGCCTATGGCGCAATTGGCTTTGACGGCCAAGCTCCAGTTAGTTTTATGGAAACACCAGGCGCTAAAGATGTGGGGATTGAATTTTATACCTTTTCTAAGACGTTCAACATGGCAGGCTGGCGAATCGCATTTGCGGTTGGTAATGCAGATATTATTGAAGCCTTAAACTTAATTCAAGACCACTTATTCGTTAGCCTTTTTCCTGCCTTACAGGAAGCTGCTATTGATGCCTTGACGCTGCCACAACGTGATGATGCAATTGCTGAAATTGTAGGTCGTTATGAAGAAAGACGGAATGCCTTTATTAATGCGGCAGAAAAAATTGGCTGGCATGCATTTACTCCCCAGGGTACTTTCTATGCTTGGATGCCGGTTCCGAAGGGCTACACCAGTGAAAGCTTTGCAGATTTGTTATTGGACAAAGCTGGCGTGGCAGTAGCACCAGGCAATGGCTTTGGCAAGCACGGTGAAGGTTATGTGCGGATTGGCCTTTTGATTGAGCCGGCACGATTAACAGAAGCCGTTGAGCGGATTGCTAAACTGAATTTATTTAATTAAGGGGGAAAAGATTATGGCTTTGAAATATACGGTTTTAGGTGCAGGTGCAATGGGTCTACGATTTGGCGTATTGCTTCAAGAACTGGCTGGCGCTAAGGTTGATTTTGTTGATAACTGGGCTCCCCAAGTTGAAACCATTAAACAACAGGGTGGGGTTTACGTTTCTCGGGACCATGAAAATCGTCATCTTGTCCCGATTAATATTTACTCACCAGAAGAATATGATGGTAATCCAGATGTGTTGATCGTTTTTGCCAAGCAGATGACGCTTAGTGATTTGTTACAACGCAGTGCTCATTTCTTCCATCCTGACCATCAATATGTCTTTTCGGGAATGAATGGCATGGGACATATTGAAAAAATTAACCACTATTTTCCTAAAGAACATGTTATTGCCGGTACCTGTTTAATCGGCACAGTCCTTAGCAAGGCGGGGGATGTGGACTTTATTGGTAAACCTGGTGCTGGTTCGATCAACTTAGCTCCCCAAGACGGCGAACCTGACGAGCGGGTAAAACAAATTGTTGAGGACTTTACCACGGCGAATATTAATCCCCACCTTAATGAGAATTTTTATGGTACCCTCCTAACAAAAGTAGTCTTCAATTCTGTTATTAATACGATCTGCACGCTTTTTGAGATTCAAATGGGACAATTTATCGATTATAATGGTGCAGAAAAGCTTGGTAAACAGTTAATTAATGAAGCATTCGATGTTGCCGAACGGGCTGGTATTCAGCTCTTAAGTACTCGTGAGGAGGAGTGGCAAACGATTAAGTATGTTAGTGAAGTTACCAACCCGCTTCATTATCCATCGATGTACCAAGATATGAGTAAAAATCGTCCAACAGAAGTCGATTACATTAATGGATATATTTATGATTTAGGTAAGAAGTATAACTATGAAGCATCTACTCACGACTTTTTACGTAATTTGGTTCATCTTGCAGAAAATACTCGTAAATTCCGACAAAACTAAAAGAAGAAGCGGATCTTTCCGCTTCTTTTTTAGTTTTCTTGATCAAATTCTTCCAGTTTTTCTGCTGCTTCTGTCCATGCAAGTTCAACTTCTTCAGATTTAGCTGATAATTCATCAAGTTCTTTTTGGAGATCGGTTAATTTTCCAATATCCGTAGCGATCTCTGGTTGGTTCATTTGTTCTTGAATTGCAGTTTGCTTTTCTTCTAATTCCGCCATTTGTTGTTCTAGTTCATCGACTTGTCGCTGAATTTTTCGGCGGGCACGCTGCTGTTCTTTGCTTTGCTGATAAGATTGTTTACCAGCCGGTGCTTTAGCAATAGTGCTTGCATTAGATGAAGTAGCTTTGGGTGAACTTTCTTTTTCCTTGGCAATTAGGTAGTCATCATAATTGCCTTCATAATGTTTAATTCCATCATGTTCCATTGCTAGGATATCGGTTGCAACCTGATTAATAAAGTAACGGTCGTGAGAAATAAAGAGAACAGTTCCGCTAAATTCGTTAATTGCGTTTTCAAGCACTTCTCGACTATCGATATCTAAGTGGTTAGTCGGTTCATCAAGGATAAGAAAATTAATCGGTTTAAATGAGAGTTTAGTTAACTCCAATCGTGCCTTTTCACCACCAGATAGGTCATGAACGACTTTATAAACATCATCACCAACGAATAAGAAACTCCCTAATAATGAGCGAATATCTTTTTCAGGTACTTCTGGATGGTCATCCCATACTTCTTCTAAAACGGTTTTATTTGGGTGCAATTGTTGTTGTTCCTGGTCATAGTAACCGATATCGAGGTTAGCACCGAGTTTAATTGTTCCACTAATTAACGGAATTTTATGGAGAATAGATTTAAGTAAAGTTGATTTTCCGATTCCATTTGGCCCGATAATCCCAACACGCTGTGGCTTACGGACATTAAATGAAAGCGGCCCAGCAAGGATCTGTTCATCGTAGCCAACTTTTGCCTGCTCCACATCAAGAACTTCATTTCCGCTATCTTTTTCAGAATGGAATTGAAAATGGATTGATTTATCATCAGTTTCTGGACGCTCAAGCCGCTCCATTTTTTCTAATTGCTTTCGCCGCGCCTGGGCACGTTTGGTCGTTGAGGCGCGAACGATATTTCGATTAACAAAGTCTTCTAGCTTAGCAATCTTTTTTTGTTGTTGATCATAGTGTTTCCACTCTGCTTGTAATCGTTCTTGCTTGTGTTTAACGAATTGCGTGTAGTTACCAGTATAGTGGGTGAGCGTTTTATTATCGAGATCATAAACATCGTTGACAACACGGTCTAAGAAGTAACGGTCGTGAGAGACGATGAGCAATGCGCCTTGATAACTTTTGAGATAATCTTCTAACCACGAAAGAACGTTCATGTCGAGGTGGTTAGTCGGTTCATCTAGAATCAAAAGTCCAGGTGCTTGCAGAAGAATCTTTGCTAAGGCGAGTTTAGTTTTTTGTCCTCCTGAAAGGGAATTAATTGGCGTATCATAACTATCTTCGTCAAAGCCAAACCCATGTAAAATTCCCCGCATACGTGATTCGTATTCAAAACCACCCTGTTTCTTAAAGGCAGTTTGTAAATTATCGTATGTTGAAAGAATTTGTTGATAATTGCTATCGGAACTATCAAGATCAGCTAGTTGCTGTTCAAGATCATGGATTTGCGTTTCCATTTTGTGGAGAGGAGCAAAAACAGTATCTAGTTCAGTCCAAATGCTATTTTGACTATCGAGTCCTTGATCCTGGGCCAAGTACCCAATTGTCAAATCTTTAACCTTTGTAATTGTTCCTTCATCTGGTTCGGTGATTCCAGCGATCATTTTTAACAAGGTCGTTTTACCAGCACCATTACGCCCAACAAGCGCAGTACGGCCATGCTCTTGAATTTGCATGTTCATATTGTGAAATAAAACGTCCGCGCCAAATCGACGCACAACGTCATTTGTCTGTAAAAGTAACATATTGAAACCTCATTTAATTCGTTGATTTAATATGGTTTTATTTTAGCAGATTTTTAATTTTAAATAAAAAGTTGAAAATATTTTTGTATTTTAGTTCACAAAAAAGGGTTTAATTGCTAGAATATACTCAGACTTAAATTTCACAAAGTAAAAATTATTAATATTATCCTTGTCAAAAACTTAGTAATTTGTTGGCAAACTAGGTTGAGAAGGGCTTATTTTAGGAGGAACAAAAGTAGAATGGCTAATAAAAAGATTCCACGCGCGACTGCGAAACGGTTGCCAATATATTTCCGTTATTTAAATGTATTGAAAGACGCAAATAAACAACGGGTATCATCAACAGAACTTTCGGAAGCTGTACAAGTTGATTCGGCAACGATTCGTCGTGACTTTTCATATTTTGGTGAATTAGGTAAGCGGGGATACGGTTATGACGTTGAAAGTCTATTAAAGTTTTTTAAGGGAATCTTACACCAAGACTCATTAGTTAGTGTTGCCTTAGTCGGGGTTGGTAGTTTGGGAAGTGCCTTGTTAAACTTTAACTTCCACCAAGATACTAATTTACGGATCAGTGCGGCATTTGATACTAAGCCAGAATATGCTAATACAGTCAAAAGTGGTATTCCAATTTACCCATCCGAGGATATGGTAAAGCAATTAAAAGAGCAACAGATTGATGTTGTTATTCTAACCGTTCCAGGAATTAAGGCCCAACATGTTGCGGACCAATTAGTTGAAGCTGGTGTAAAGGGTATTCTTAACTTTACTCCTGTTCGTTTATCTGTGCCCAAAAATGTTCAAGTTCAAAATATTGACTTAACAAACGAACTTCAAACATTAATTTACTTCATTAAAAATTATACTGAAGATTCAATTGAATAAATTTGGAGAGCATTGGTTTGATGAAAGCGTTCAACCAATGCTTTTTGTTTACTAAATTATTAATAAAAGTCAGTGATTGTAGGTATGATCTCTTAAGTTTTAAAAAATGGTCAAAAAAAGTCAAAGTGTTTTTGTTGCATTTTGAAGAGAACATGTTATATTTAAACATGTGGTTAGCACTTGAAGAGTTTGAGTGCTAAAAATAAAATTTATTAACAAGATGGAGGGATTAACGTGTTAAAACCATTAGGAGATCGCGTTGTTCTAAAAGCTGAAACTGAAGAAGAAAAGACAGTTGGTGGAATTGTCCTTGCTTCCAATGTGAAGGAAAAGCCAACTACTGGAAAGGTTATTGCCGTTGGAGAAGGTCGTACTTTAGAAAACGGACAAAAGCTTGCTCCAGCTGTTAAGGAAGGCGACCGCGTATTATTTGATAAGTACGCAGGCAACGAAGTAGAATACAACGGTGAAAAGTTCTTAGTTGTTCATGCTAAGGACTTAGTAGCAATTGTTGAATAGTTAAATAAGCGAATTAAGAGCAGGAGACAGAAAGAATAAAATTCCTTCACCGTCTCTTTTAAATAATAAATTTAATTTTGAGGTGACATAAATGGCAAAAGAAATTAAGTTTTCTGAAGATGCACGGAGCGCTATGCTCAGTGGTGTTGATAAATTAGCTGATACTGTTAAGACAACGATGGGTCCAAAAGGACGGAATGTTGTTTTGGAACAAAGCTATGGCACACCAACTATTACTAATGATGGTGTAACTATTGCTAAGAGCATTGAACTTGAAAACCAATTTGAAAATATGGGTGCAAAGTTAGTAGCCGAAGTTGCTTCAAAGACCAACGATATTGCCGGTGATGGTACTACAACTGCTACTGTTTTAACTCAAGCAATTGTTAATGCTGGTATGAAGAACGTTACCTCTGGTGCAAACCCCGTTGGTATTCGTCGTGGTATTGACAAGGCTACCGAAGTTGCTGTTGAAGCTTTGAAGAAGATGTCACACGATGTGAAGACAAAGGATGATATCGAACAAATTGCTTCTATTTCAGCTGCTAATCCAGAAGTTGGTAAGTTGATTGCTGATGCAATGGAAAAGGTTGGCCATGATGGTGTAATTACTATCGAAGATTCTCGTGGTGTTGACACTAGTGTTGATGTTGTTGAAGGAATGAGCTTTGATCGTGGTTACATGTCACAATACATGGTAACTGATAACGACAAGATGGAAGCAGACCTTGACAACCCATATATTTTGATTACTGACAAGAAGATTAGTAATATCCAAGACATTTTGCCATTGCTTCAATCAGTTGTTCAAGAAGGCCGTGCGCTCTTGATCATTGCCGATGACATTACTGGTGAAGCATTACCAACTCTTGTATTGAACAAGATTCGTGGTACCTTTAATGTTGTTTCTGTTAAGGCTCCTGGCTTTGGTGACCGTCGTAAGGCTCAACTTCAAGATATTGCTGTTTTGACTGGTGGTACAGTTATTTCTGACGACCTTGGGATGAGTCTAAAGGACGCTACTGTTGATCAATTAGGTCAAGCAAACAAGGTTACAGTTACAAAGGATACTACTACTATCGTTGATGGTGCTGGTTCAAAGGAAGCTATCCAAGAACGTGTTGACCAAATTAAGCAAGAAATTGCTAAGTCAACTTCCGACTTCGACAAGGAAAAGCTTCAAGAACGTCTTGCAAAGCTTTCAGGTGGGGTTGCCGTTGTTAAGGTTGGTGCCGCAACTGAAACTGAATTGAAGGAAAAGAAGTACCGGATTGAAGATGCCTTGAACGCTACTCGTGCTGCTGTTCAAGAAGGATTTGTTCCTGGTGGTGGAACTGCTTTAATTAACGTAATTCCTGCTCTTGACAAGATTGAAGCCGATGGTGATGAATTAACTGGTATCAATATTGTTAAGGCTGCCCTTGAAGCACCAGTTCGTCAAATTGCTGAAAACGCTGGTGTTGAAGGCTCTGTTATTGTTAATGAATTAAAGAATGAAAAAGAAGGCATTGGTTACAACGCTGCAGATGGCAAGTTTGAAGATATGATCAAGGCTGGTATTGTTGACCCAACAATGGTTACCCGTTCTGCTCTTCAAAACGCTGCTTCCGTATCAGCATTGCTTCTTACTACTGAAGCGGTTGTTGCTGATAAGCCAGATCCAAATGCTAATAACCAAGCTCCTGCTGCTCCACAAGGCGGCATGGGCGGTATGATGTAATACCATTTGACTAAAATTTAATTTTGTGGGCAGAAAAGATTCTAATGTTTGTTTTTTCAAATGTTGGGATCTTTTTTTGTTGGAGGAAAATCAATGACGAAAAATGCGACCAGTGTCTATAAATATTTAGACAACGAAAAAATAAACTATCAAATTGTTACTCATCCCCCAGTCTATACAGCGGAACAAGCAGACAAGTATGTTCAAGAATATCAATTTGCTCGCACGAAAAACCTTTTTCTAAAAAATAAAGCTGGCTATTATTTAGTTACAATCTTAGAAAATAAGCGTCTCAATATGAAAAAATTGAAAGAGAATCTATCGACTAGTCGGTTTTCATTTGCCCGTCCAGAAGAATTAGCTATGAAGTTAGGAATAACAAGTGGGGCTGTTTCACCTTTTAACTTGTTTAATGATAAACAACATCGGATTACCTTTATTATTGATGCTGATATTCTTAAAAATGAAAAATTAATAGGTTGTCATCCAAACGATAATACTGCCACTGTAATTTTAGGAATAAAAGATTTACTTCAAATAATAAAGCAGAATGGTAATCCAGTTAAGGCGGTTCAACTATAAAGTTAATCTAAAAATCTTAAATTGTGGTAAAGTAAATTAGTATTAATTTTTAACCAAACTATAACTGAAAGGAACTAAGAAATGGAAAAAATGAAGTTCCAGAAGATAACGCTATTTTCTGGTGTAATGCTTGCCTTAAATTCCTTAATTGGTTCAGGATGGTTGTTTGGTGCCGGAACTGCTGCAAAGGTTGCGGGACCAGCTGCTATTTTGTCATGGATCTTAGGAGCAATAATCATTATTAGCATTGCCCTTACTTATGTTGAATTAGGGGCGATGTTTCCAGAAAGTGGAGGAATGAGTCGTTATGCTCAGTATAGCCATGGTCCGTTTTTAGGCTTTATTGCTGCATGGGCAAATTGGATTTCATTAATCACTTTAGTCCCAATGGAAGCCGTGGCTTCAGTTCAATATATGAGTTCGTGGCCGTGGGCATGGGCAAACTGGACCCACCACTTTATGAAAAATGGTAATATTACAACTCCTGGATTGTTGGTTGTATTTGCCTTTATGCTGGTTTTTACTTTGATCAATTTCTGGTCGGTAAAATTGATGACTCGCTTTACTAATTTAATATCAATTTTTAAGATTTTATTACCAACATTAACAATTGTGATGCTTATTGCGGCGGGTTTTCATCCTAGCAATTTTGGTCATAGTGTAACTACTTTTATGCCATATGGCAGTCGATCGATCTTTGAAGCAGCTGCTATTTCTGGAATTATTATGTCTTATGATGCCTTTCAAACGGTAATCAACATGGGGGGAGAAATGATTAATCCTCATAAAAATATCGTGCGAGGCGTATTGATTTCAATGATTATTACCGCTGTGATCTATGTCATGTTACAAGTTGCTTTTATTGGAGCGATTGATCCGAACTTATTAGCGCAAAAAGGATGGCATGGGATTAACTATACGTCTCCATTTGCTGATATTGCGATCCTGCTGGGGATGAATTGGCTTGCAATTTTACTATATATGGATGCTTTTGTTTCACCATTTGGAACAGGGGTTGCGTTCGTGGCGACTGCCTCACGAGCATTAGCAGCAATGACTCATACCGGACATTTGCCCCAATGGTTGGGACGGTTAGAACGGCGCTACATGATTCCGCGGTTTGCAATGGTTGTGGATCTGATTTTAGCAGTGGTAATGGTTAGTCTCTTTAGAAATTGGAGTTTGTTAGCCACTGTAATTACTGGTTCAACTTTAATTGCTTATCTTACTGGGCCGGTTACTGTAATGTCGCTTCGTAAAATGGATGCTAATTTAAAGCGGCCGTTTCATCCACATTTTATGTCCTGGTTAGCGCCATTTGCATTTGTCTTGACGAGTCTTTCAATTTATTGGACAATGTGGCCAACAACTGTTCAGGTAATTGGGGTTATCTTATTAGGCTTACCAATTTATCTTTATTATGAAGTTAAGTATCGTCACGCATCAGGGCTACGTGACTTACGCAATAGTTATTGGATGTTGGCTTATCTTGTTTTTATCTCAATAGTTTCTTACATTGGGAGTGAAGGATTTGGCGGCAAGGACTGGTTGAAGTACCCATGGGATTTTGTTGTTATTATCATCTGCTCGCTAGGATTTTACCGGTGGGCTGTGGCTAGCCGGATGAAAAAAATCGATCCTGCGGCAGAAAAGGTTAATGCCAAGGTAAAGATGCCAGAAAAAGATCAATAGATATATTTGTAGGTTGCAAAATTAAAGAATAAATTGTAGTATTATCACCTACTTAAAAAGTGTAAAAATCAAAGGAGAAATAGTATGTGGCGCTATTTGAAACGTGTTTTAATCGGGAAACCGTTAAAAACCCTTGATGAAGGGCAAACACACTTAACTAAATTTAAAGCATTAGCCATGCTTTCTTCTGACGCAATATCGTCAGTAGCATATGGACCAGAGCAAATTACAACTGTTCTGGTAACTTTATCTGCAGCAGCAATCTGGTATTCAATTCCGATTGCGGCAGTTGTGTTGGTCCTTTTGTTAGCTATCACGTTATCATACCAACAAATCATTCATGCCTATCCTAGTGGTGGTGGTGCTTATGTCGTTGCCACACGGAATTGGGGGAGTAATGGAGGATTATTTGCTGGAGGATCATTACTAGTTGACTATATGTTAACGGTGGCCGTTTCAACGACATCTGGAGTTGAAGCGATTACTTCGGCAGTTCCTGCTTTATATAAATTTTCAATTCCAATCGGGACCGTTATCGTCCTTTTAATCATGTTTATGAATTTACGGGGAATGAGTGAAAGTGCAAACTTCCTCACAATTCCGGTATATTTCTTTGTTATTATGATGATTGTGATGGTAGTGTGGGGTGGCTATAATATTGCCACTGGTCATATTCATTACCGGGCAATTGTCGATTATGGAACACCGGTATCGGGAATGTCATTTGTTTTGCTTATTCGGGCATTCTCGGCTGGTTCATCATCCTTAACTGGGGTAGAAGCCGTAAGTAATGCTGTTCCTAACTTTAATAAGCCTAAAGAAAAGAATGCATCAACTACCCTGGCAATTATGAGTGCTATTTTAGCGTTCTTCTTTATTGCCGTTATCTTCTTTAGCTTTTATCTGGGGGTAGTTCCTAATTCACGGACAACAATTCTCTCCCAAATGGCCGCGCAAATCTTTGGTGGACATGGGCTAGGTTTTTACTTGTTGCAACTTTCAACTGCAATGATTTTAGCAGTTGCTGCTAATACTGGTTTCTCAGCTTTTCCAATTCTTGCCTTTAATATGGCCAAAGATAAATATATGCCGCACGCGTTCATGGATCGTGGGGATCGGTTAGGCTACTCTAACGGAATTATTTCCTTGGCGATTGGAGCAATTATTTTGATCTTGATCTTCCATGGTCAGACTAATATGTTAATTCCGCTTTATGCAGTAGGGGTATTTGTTCCATTTACTTTATCTCAATCTGGGATGATTATTCACTGGTTTAGAGAACGAGAAGGTTTCTGGTTAGGGAAAGCCTTTATTAACCTAGTTGGGGCCTTGATTTCATTTATTCTTGTTATTTGTTTGTTCTGGCAACACTTTGCAAATGTTTGGCCATACTTAATTATCATGCCGCTGCTTTTATGGATGTTCCATTCGATTCACCGGCACTATGTAAAAGTAGCCGCTCAATTGCGGGTTGCTGAAAAGACGAAAGTCCAATTACATGATTACGATGGCGCAACGGTGATTGTTTTAGTTGGTAATGTAACCCGAGTAACTCGTGGTGCAATTAATTACGCTCGGTCGATTGGTGATTATGTTATTGCCATGCATGTTTCGTTTGATGAAAACCCAGGCAAAGAGCATAAAACAGCAAATGAATTTAAAGCTGAATATCCAGACGTCCGTTTTGTTGATATTCACTCTTCGTACCGTTCAATCGCAAAGCCAACGTTACGTTTCGTTGATGTGATTGCAAAACGGGCAGAAGCAAGAAATTATTCGACAACTGTTCTTGTTCCGCAATTTATCCCTAAGCATCCATGGCAATTGGCCTTGCATAATCAGACCAGTGTTCGTTTGCGGGCGTTATTGAATTCCCGAGAGAACATTATTGTTGCTAGTTATAACTACCATCTTCAAGAATAGTTTATTAGAGAGAAAGTATTGATTTAATGAATAAAAAGCAACTATTATGGGGACTTTTGTTTGCAATTGGCCTATTTATGGCAGCAAGTTATACCATTGATAATCGTGGCTTTCATTCTGGAATATATGGTATCATTGGCTGTGCTTTAATCTTAATTGCGTATGCAGGAATGAATTGGGAAAAACTGCAATCAAAAGATCGGCATACGAGAAAAATTTTATTGCTTTTAAGCAGTATTTTAGGGATTATCATTGTCCTTGATATTGCTGAAATAATTTTAGGATAATTAAATAAAGCTTATTGAAGAGATTAGGTGACATAAGCCTAGTCTCTTTTTATATTGACTAATAATCTAAATCATATTATCCTTTTTGTTAGTCGACTAACAAAAAGGAGAGATAAAAATTGCTAATAGGTCGTTTAGTAAAACAAGCTAACAATGCAATGAATCAAGAAATGAATGCATTCGCGCAACAGTATGGATTGACAGGGACGCAAATGTCGATTATTGATTTTTTAACGCATTTCCCGGGAAATAGTTGTGATCAACACCAAATTGAAAATGAATTTGGAATAAAGAGATCAACCACTACTATATTGCTTCAACGAATGGCAAAGAAAAATTTGATTGAACGCTATCCGTCACCAGAAGATCGCCGTCAAAAAATCGTTACTCTTACTGCAGAAGGCCAAAAATTATCTTCAGATGTAAGTGCGTATATTACACAATACGAAGAGAAATTAAAAGCAGACTTTAGTGAACAAGACATTTCGAAAATAAAACGATTCTTATCAACGATGATAAAGGAGAAATGATGAATACGAATACTGAAAAAATTTCCGCAAAGGTTATTGCAGCGATTGTGGCAACTGGATTAATGTCATTTTGTGGGGTAATAGTTGAAACTTCAATGAATGTAACTTTTCCGATCCTAATGCGTGAATTTTCAATTACTACTAATCAGGTTCAATGGATGACTTCCATTTATTTGCTCTTGGTTGCAATCATTGTTCCCTTATCGGCAATTTTAAAAAGTTCTTACCGAACAAAGACACTTTTTACAGTTGCAAGCTTATTTTTTATTGGTGGAATAATTATTGATGCACTGGCACCGTCATTTTGGTTGCTTTTAGTTGGTCGTGCAATTCAGGGGATAGGGACTGGAATTGCATTACCATTGATGTTTAATATCATTATGGAGCAAGTTCCAACAGGTAAAATTGGCTTCATGATGGGAATTGGTAATCTTATTACTGGAGTTGCCCCAGCGATTGGTCCTACTTTTGGTGGAATCATTGCCAGCAAGCTTAACTGGCGGTGGGTGTTTTATTTATTGATTCCACTTTTAATTATTTCATTTTTACTTGGTGAATGGGGAATTACCCAAAAATCACCAATTAAAAAGCAACAAATTGATATTTTTAGCATGTTAATGATCGTATTCATGTTCTGTGGCTTTGTAACAGGATTTAGTAACCTGGGAAGTCAAGCATTCATGACCTTTTCAGTTGGCGGTGCATTGTTAATCGGGATCTTAGGAATGGGACTTTTTATTTGGCGTTCATTAACCCTAAAAGAACCAATTTTACAATTACGATTATTTAGAAATAAAAAATTTTCTGGGCATGTTCTTGGCTTCTTTTTAACTCAACTTATTTCTTTGGGGTTTGCGTTCCTTTTACCAAACTATATTCAATTAGTAAATGATAATAGTGCAATGACGGCTGGCTTGATTGTCCTCCCGGCTGGGTTTATAGGCGCGATATTTGCACCATTGGGAGGACGCATTTTGGATAAGTTTGGTGCTCGCAAGCCTATTTTAATTGGTACTTCATTATGTCTAATTGCACTTATTGCTTTTACAATCTATGGGCAGCATTTAACGAATACATTTATTGCGCTTGTTTATATTCTCTATATGGGTGGAATGGGGATGTGCATGGGTTGCGTAATGACAAGTGCACTAACCGTTGTTGGTAAAGCAAAGCAATCGCAAGGAAATGCAATCCTTAATACTTTGCAGCAATTTGCAGGGGCAATTGGGACCTCATTAGTAGCGATGGTTGTTGCAGCAAGTCAGAGTCATCTCCACACGACTAGGCGTATCTCTACGGCAATTGGTACTCAAGAAGCTTTTGGCATGTTAACGATTTTTTGTATTATAATTTGGATAAGTTACTATCGAAGTGTAAAAAACTGAATAAACGGGAATCGTGAAAAAATTGTCTCACGATCCCCGTTTGGTAGTAAGTATAATAGTCTTTGAAATATTAATATTTAATTGTAAGGAAATCAGAGTTATTCATTCGTTTAGAACGAAAATCGTTAATTAATGCATTATCTTTTTTGTAGCCTAAACCAATTCCTATACCAAAGATATAATTATTATCAACGTCAAGAATATCATGAAGATCTTGCGGATACTGAACAAATTCAGCAGCTGGAATCGAATCTATTCCTATACTGGTAGCAGCCAGCATTAAGGTTTGTCCAAAAGCACCTAAATCATAAGCCGACCATAATGAAGGAGAATTCGGTAACAGTAAATAAGCAACACTAGGAGCATTGAATAAATGTGCAGAATCTATAGCCATTTGTTCAGCATTTTTGCCAAGAAAAGTTCTGAGACTATTAGACCAAATTGTAACATTTTGTTGTCCTTGTTTCCCCATTCCAGTTCGATGGAGTGGCGGGAACTCGGATTGACCAGGAATACCATTCAATAAAGCTTGGTAATGACGTTCTTTAATTTTCTCAAGTGTTTTTCCGGTTGCAACAACTACTTTCCATACTTGATCATTTGCCCAGGATGGTGCCATTTTAGCCATATCAATGATTGTATGAATGTCTTTTGTGCTTACAGATTTGCTACTAAAATCTCTTGTTGAATGACGGTTATAAACTGTTTCTTTAAAATTCATTTTACATTATCCTTTCTGGTATATTCTTGTTGTATGTTATTATATGGCTGATACTAACAAATAGTAAGAAGATACTTTAAGGTGGGTAACGTACTTTAAAGTAAGAATTATATGATAAGAATGAAAAAGGGGAAAGCTTATGACGAAAATAACAATTAATAAAGATGAGATTTGTCCTTGCGCAGTAACCTTAGCTCTTTTAAGCAGTAAATGGAAAATTTTGATCATAAGAGAATTATTATTGAGTAAATCACAACGATATAATTCACTGAAAAAGAAGATAGTTGGAATTAGTCAAAAAATGCTAACACAAAGTTTGAAAGAAATGGAAAGAGATGGTTTGGTGTCTCGAAAAGTATATCCAGAAATACCACCCCATGTTGAATATAAATTAACAAAATTAGGTGAGAGCCTTGAACCGGTAATCATGTCTTTAAATGAATGGGGTAAAAATTTTATTCATGATAGTGATTTAGCTTACTTGAATGAGCGATTCGATTTGAGTCTTCCCAAAAATAAGTGGTTGAAAACGATAGATGAATGAATACAAAAGCAGTCAGGAAAAGTAAAGTTTCCCCGACTGCTTTTGTGCCTAAATATAATAAAAACTAATTACGCTTATTTCCTAACTTTTTATTAATATGGAATTTCGTTAAAGCGCTGATCGGCTTCAGTTATTTGAAGCTGATCGTTAAAACGATTAATGAGCTTCTCTTTGACATCTTTTAAGTCCGTTTCGTTTACATAAATACTTGTTTCAACATTAACCCCGTACTCCTCATCGGCAACCTCAAGATTGTTCTCCTTGAGGTAGTAAAGAAGAGGATCGTGAAGGGCATAGGTAACAGTGATTTTTAGAATTTCTTGCTTGATTCGTTGAACGAGACCAGCTTGGTGAATTGCTTCAGTAGTTGTATTGCTATATGCCCGGATGAGGCCACCTGCGCCTAGTTTAATCCCGCCAAAATAACGAGTGACCACCGCTACGACATTGTGAATTTTTGCAAGTTTAAGTGATTCAAGGATTGGAATTCCCGCTGTTCCACTTGGCTCGCCATTATCACTTTCTCGCTGGATCTGGTCGTTGTCACCAATCATGTATGCAAAGCAATTATGAGTAGCTTTTTTATTGGCTGTTTGAATGCTGGCAATAAACTGTTGAGCTTCTTCTTCTGAGGAGACACGGGCAATGGAGCAAATAAATCGTGATTTTTTAATTGTTTGCTCATAAGTGGTGTTACTAGCAATTGTTAAATATGGTTCTGTCATTTTTAAACTTCCTCGTATTCTATAAATATATCCTTACGGATTTTGCTACATTACAACTTGTTTTCTGGTCACCGCATGATAACCTCTAATTATCATTGGCTTTGGTCAACTGGTATAGGTTAATACCTCCTGTAGTTTTTAACTACTTATGAAGTCTGCCGCCCAGCCAATCTACTGATTTTCGAACTCACATGCTGTATCGATTAGATAGTTTACTAATTCAGAGTAGGATTAGGTGCAGCTTTAACTCTCTAACCAATGAATACTGATACTTGCGAGGATGTTTTTAGTGATTGTAATTAGGGGCTATCATGCAGTGATCAGATTAAGACCAGTAAATTTTAATGAAAGGAGGCCATTCCAATGAAACTTTTTGTCGGTATTGACGTTAGCTCAAAAGATTTAGTAACTTCAATGATTTCTGAAGAAACAACTGAAGTTGTTTTCCATGGTAACTTTGTTAATGATTTGAAAGGCGCAACAGAATTAAAAAACATGATTATCGATACGGCGAATTCAAATCATCTCGACCAAGTTGTGATTGGCATGGAAGCCACTTCCATTTACAGCTTTCACCCAGCAATGTTTTTCCAAGAAGACTCGGACCTTAAAAAGTTCAATACACAATCCGTGGTTATCGATCCTAAGAAAACTAAGCGCTATCATGATGTCTTCGCTGAAGATAAAAATGATCAAATCGACGCTTTTTACATTGCTGACTTCCTACGTGTTGGACGCTATTCAGTAGGGATTGTTCGTCAAGAGAACTACATTGCCCTGCAACGCTTAACGCGTTCCCGATATGAGCTTGTTCAAAGCTTAGCTCGGGCTAAGCAACACTTTATTGAGAACCTATACTACAAGCTCAATAAATTAGTAATTTCTGATGAACTGAATACTTCTATCTTTGGTTCAACGATGATGAGTCTGCTAACTGAAGATATGACTACTGATGACTTACTTAATCTTTCGATTACTGATTTAGCCGATTATCTGAATGAACACGGCCGGGGTCGCTTCGCGAACCCTGAAGCCTTGGCGAAAATAATTCAAAAGGCAGTTCGTGCTTCTTATCGTTTAGACAAAGTAATTGCTAATTCAGTTGATACAGTTCTCTCCGTTTATGCCGAGGAAATTAAAGCTTTTCAGAAGATGATTAAAGACCTCGACAAAGCAATTGAGAAAGTAGTTCAAGTAACTGATGAAGAACAGATTTTGCGCTCCATTCCCGGAATTGGACCAGTATACGCTGCTGGTATTTTAGCTGAAATTGGTCAAATCGAACGATTTGATAATGAAGCTAAATTGGCTAAATATGCTGGGCTTTCCTGGCGAGAAAAGCAGTCCGGAGCTTACGCTAGTGATAATACTCCGCTCAAGAGAACTGGTAATGCTTATCTTAGATACTATTTGGTTGAAGCTGCCAACAGAGTTAGAATCCAAGATCCAGTTTTTGGTGAATATTATCGGCGTAAATATCAAGAAGTAAAGCATACCCCATCAAAACGCGCTCTCGTCCTTACCGCACGTAAACTTATTAGGGTGATTTTCTTCCTACTCAAAAATCATCAAATCTATCAGGAAAAGAGGTAATTGGTATAGGAAGATAAACTGATTCTCGACGCTTAGCTTTTAAAACACCTTGGGATCAAGGCTTATTTAAGTGCGTCAAAAATCTGGTCAAAACAAGTTTGTCAGTGATAATTTTATCTTGACTTATTACCACATGACT
>NZ_JAJGVH010000068.1:0-14334 GCF_020785355.1 Limosilactobacillus reuteri
TAAAAGGGGCTGTGACATAAGTCCCTAATAATAAACGGAGTTGGATGAAATCTTCGGATTTCATTCAGCTCCGTTTTCCTTTAAAATATAGATATATTGACAAAAGAAAAAGACATCGACTGACCCTCGATGCCTTCAATACCCTCGAAAGGATATACATAATAATGCAGAATAATTATAACATTAATCAACTTACTTTGGCTATGGCAACTGACTATCAACCTGAAGAAAATCATCCAGCTTATTATATCCATCAACTGGTCGAAAGCTTGGCAATTTCTAAGCCTAATATTATGGGACGACCACGTGAATATGATCCGAGAATGCTTTTGAAATTAGTCCTACTGGCCTATAGTTACGGCATTGTTTCTTGTCGAAAAATCGAAAGATTTGCTCGAGAAAACATTGTCGCAATGTGGTTAAACCAAGAACAACGCCCCACTTATCGAACAATTGCTAGATTTATCGTTTCCAAAGAACTGACAGAAATGATTCAAGCTAGTTTTAAAGATTTCCATGATTATCTTCAAAAGGCTGGATTGATTGATGAGGCTTCTTTTATTGACGGTACTAAAATTCTTGCTAATGCTAATAAGTATTCCTTCGTATGGAAGAAGCGTACTATCAAATATAGTGATTTGAATGTTGTCAAAGCACGAAAGTTAATTAGTGAGATGCATGAGGAAGTCAAAGTAGATGCTAACTTGGACGATTTTCAAATCGATGAATTAGATACTACGATTGCACTGTTAGAACAACGAATTGAAGAACTAAATAAGCGGGTAGAAGAAACCGCTAGGGTTTCGCCTAATCCCGCAAAGCAAGAGCGCCGCCATGCTAAAAAATACCTTCGTGCATTAGATCATTGTCGTCAGAAAAATATCGAGTACAAAGCTCAAGTAGCCACCGCTGGTAAACGTAATAGCTATTCTAAAACTGATCATGATGCAACCTTCATGCGCTTAAAGGAAGATCCAATGCGTAACGGTCAAACAAAACCTGCATATAATCTTCAGATCATGACTAACTCACAGTTCGTACTTGGCTATGATCTCCTACAAAATCCAACTGACACTCGAACACTAATCCCATTTCTTAAACATCTTGATCAAAACGGCGTTTTGGGTAAAGAAATAGTAGCTGATGCTGGCTATGGTTCTGAACGTAATTATAAATATATTGAAGATGAGTTACCTGATTGTACGGCTCTCATTCCCTACAGCACAATGCTTAGAGAGAACAGTCGTAAGTGGAAGTCTGATGATCACAAAGTGATGAATTGGGAATATCATGCTAAGGATGATTATTATATCAATCCGGTTGGTGTTCGCTTTAACTTTAAACGTTACGCTTACCGCAATGATAAGTATGGATTTCACCGTGACTTCAAAGTATATCAAGCAGAAAAATACGATGAAAATCATCAAATTAATCCTAAAGCATTAACGCCACATGGCAATACCAAGTACATCATGGTAAATCCACAATGGGAGTATTTTAAAGCCAAAGCACGAAAGTCGCTTTCAAGTTCCAATACTTATTCACGTCGTAAGTACGATGTTGAAACAGTTTTTGGTAATTTGAAGGCTTATTTGGGATTCACGAGATTCACGGTACGTGGCCTCAAGAAAGTCAAAAAGCAAATTGGAGTCGCCTTAATGGCATTAAATATGAAGAAATTGGCCGGAAGGCCGTCCAATTTCCTAGGTAAAAAATCAAAAAGGAAAGAGCCATTCGAAAATTTTTTCAATTTCCGAATGGCTCTTCTTAATTTAGAGACTTATGTCACAGTCCCTTTTTTCTTAGATTAAAGAATGATAAATATAAAAAAAAGGAGTGGCAATCACCATGACTAAATATGGATATGTTTCAGGATTCTTAAAAGATAAAATCAGCAAAGAAGATAGTTTCAAGTATCAAGCTACCATCCTTCTTAGTATGGGAGTTCCTCACGAAAATTGTTTTGCTGATGTGTTTAGAAGAAATAATAAAGACCGGTATCAGCTTCGTAAGTTTCTTAATACTATTGCACAAGAAGGGGATGTTCTAGTAGTCCCTACCCTAACATGTCTATATAGTAATGTTAGAGAACTTTGTTGTCTTATGTATATTATTGAAGATAAAGGCTTAATAATTGAGTCTTGTGATATGGATTTAAGTGATGATAGTGATTCTAGTAATTGGATACTTGCCTCTCAATTAGCTCACCTTAACTATCTTGATTATCTTCGTAGTCAAAGCCTTTCTAAAACCATCAAACAGAAGAAGTATCAAGCTACCTTAAATACTGGTGGACGTAACAAACGTGTTATCACACCCTTATACCGGCAAGCATATAAGTATCTTCAAACTCATACTTACACTGAAACGCAATTGAAATTTCATTTGTCAAAATCAACTCTGTATAGGATTAAAAAACAAATCAAAATGAAGCAGCTTTCCACTAATCATCAGAGTTACAATGCCAGTCGAGGTGATTAAAATTAAGAATAAAGAACTAATCTATTGGATTGATCTTACTGGGCCTGCCTCTTTAGATGAAATAATCCGCCTAACAATTATCGATCCTAATAACCAAGTATTATTCAACCGTAAATTTGATACTAAACAAGTGGATTACTGGAATAGTAACATCAACGGCATCATACCGGAGAGCCTCATTAAGGAGTCTCTGTTTGAAGAGTCGAGGAAAGAGATCCAAAAGCTATTTGACAGCTCAGAGACGCTTATAACCTTCTATGGCTCAACTCCCTTTTTAGAAAAGCAAGGTATTAACTTAGCAAATAAAACGATTATTGATTTAGCTGATTCATTTAGAGTCTTAGGAGATAGCACGGATACGATCGAAAATCTATGTATTTATTATGGCTATCCTTTGACTGACAATGTTTTTGAACGTACAGGTATTGATTGTGCTAAAGGAATCAATTTCTGCTACCATGAAATGGAAAATAACTGTAAAGCACAAGAAAATTAGCAGCAACAAAAAACACTTAGCAATCTCAAGTCGCTAAGTGTTTTTGTTTATTCAAATGGAGCGTTGTTAGTTCTATTTAATTTTTCTAACAATTCAAGACGAGCTTTAAGAATTTCATTTTCTTTTCTTAAATTCTTAATCTTAAACTGGTCTGCTTGATGAGTTGCTTCCAACTTCTCAATCTCGGCATCAGTTTTTTCAAAAGTATAAGGAGTAAATACGGTAGCAACAATTTTGTTACCTCGCTTAAGAGTGATTGTCTTTTTTGCTTTGTCGTTCATAGCTAACAGATATTCCCAATTCTTTAAGAATTGGATTAATGAAACCATATAGGTTTCGTGTAAATGTTTTCGTAACATTTATCTTACCTAGCCTTTCTTAATTTTTTTGTTAAAGTTATTCACCTCAACAAACTTATTCTAATTAAAAAAGATTTATTCAAAAAAATTTTTAGCGTGAACACATAAAACAGTAATATTTCTAACCTTTTTTAGGTTTATGAGCACAATCATCAATTTTAATTTGTTGACTACTAACCATATCAAATATTGATATATTCTTATTTTCTAACTCTGTAACTGGAACATCTATCTTATCAGTATTTTTAATAGTTAATTTTTCTTCACTAATTTTATTCATCACTAATCATCCACCTTACTGAAAACTTGTATTAAATAAAAGCAATGGGATGTAGCGAAAAAACACATAATTCAACATCTCATTGCTCTATTTTAAGAAAGAATAAGTAAGTATATTAAGCCTAATACTTCATTAGTCTAATTAAAATTCCTTTTTGCCTTTAGTAATTAATCCAAAGCTAACCCTACAATTTCAGCTTACCATCTTTAGTCAATCCAAATCCTAATACAGCCGTTCCAACAATAGCACTAAGTAGAATACTTGCGTTTTGCTTAGTTTGTACATTAGTTTGTGCTAATCCACCTGTTGAACCACCAGTAATAGTTCCACCTAAATTACCAGAACTAGCAACACCATTTGTTCCTGCAACATTATTGCCATCTTTTGATTGTAAACCAAAGATTTGTAACAATTGTGCTTTAGTTAAAGCGGTATTTTGCCCTTGTTCAGTAACAAAGAATTGCTTGGTAGCAGGGTTATAGTGAACAGTTAAGTGTTTGTAAGTAATTTGACCATTAGTACCTTTTTCTGATACTTGAACACTATATGAATTAAAACCATTAGTATTAGAAGGTGCTTGTTCAAGTAGCTTAGCATCGCTTGGTAATTTATCGTTGCTATTTACAGCATGTTGATTAATAGCGTTAATAATCTGTTGAGTGTCAGCATCTTGTTGTGAAGATTGTTGACTACTATTGCCTGCGTTACTAGTCTTGTTAGTATTAGTTGAATTATTATTTGTAGCAGAACCATTATTTGTATTAGAACTAGTATTAGTAGTGCTGTTAGAACCATTAGCTGTGGCTGTATTATTGCCAGTGTCTTGACCAGTAGCAGGCACTACATAACTGCCTGAATTATTATTAGTTTTATTTTTAGTTTGAGCAGTGTTTGGAATAACATAGAATGTTAATACCTTGTGATCGGCAGTGCCTGAAACCTCAGCAGTTTGTTTAGCGGTGGTGTTATTATTTAGTTCGGGCAAAATGTATGGAGTTAATCCATCTGAATCTTTAGCTCCAAATACCCAATTTGATAAAGAATCATTATTTTTAGGGTTAAGTCCTCTCCGACTTGCTTCACCATTATTATTTTCTTTTGCTCCATTCAAAATAGCGTTAAAGTCAATATCGCCATTATTAATTTGATAATGCTGTTTATTAAAGATATTAGCCGTATCTTTAATATCGTAATAAACACTCGTTCCACCATCTTTACCAATTGTATAGTCTTTAGATGGTGTAAAAGTAATATCATCAGTCTTTAGTGTTTGCCCATTTTGTTGATTAACTACTTTAATAGTCCATGTAAAAGGCAATAGTGGAAAATCTTCATCAGAAGGAGTAGTCAATCGTTCTGGAACAGGAACTGCAGTAGAATCTGCATGAGCAACAATATTACCAAAGTTTGACATCATAGCAGGTGCCATAGGAGCTAAAGTACCGAGTGTCATTAAAACAGCTTGTGTTTTAAAACTATTCTTTTTATTTTTTGTTAACATAAAGAAATTGTCCTTTCTTATTATCTTAAATTATCGTTATCAAAATTATTAATGTAATTTCTATATCAAAAAATTACCTTGCTGATAGTCTAGCTAAAAATATTTGAAGAAATAAAAAGATAATTTGAAAGAAAAAAAGATGAACAATTTATTTGCTCATCTTATGCTTTGCTTTATACAGTTTCTAGATGATGGTATTTCAAAATATCATCATCTAGAATAGGCTTGTTATATCCTTTTTTATGTGCTCTACTCCAAGGAGTACCCTGTCTATGAGTTAAATTTTTAGTTTCGTTGTTCCATGCTTCGGAAAAATATTTACTATATGTCTTCACCACTTCATTTATTACGTTAAGATATTCCTCACTATCTTTTATGTTAAAGATTTTTTTGTCGAATTCAGTATCTATAGCTAACGCTTCGTTATTATACTTATACATTCTATAAGTGTCATTATCTACTGGGCCTTTTTCATAAGCGATAAAATTAGCACTAAATGGGATACGATTTAGTCGAATTAACAGTTCAGAATAAACATAATATAAAATTTTCTGAAGAGAAAATGCACCCAAATGATACCTTTGTTCAAGAAAACTTGCTACATCTACTGAAGTTAAATTAGAATCATTTTGAAGGTAATCAAGAAACTCTTCTAGTGACTCTATTTCTCTAGTTGATTCAAAGTACGCATCCATTTTTTGGATACTTTCAAAATCCTGAGAAGATGTTTTAATAACATGAATCGAAAATAGTGACAGAAATTTATCAGGGACATTTCCTAATTCACTCTTTTTTTCAATGAATTTTTTCACATCATCAGTTGCATAATGATAAGCAAAATCTTTACCAGATAATTTTGTTAAAGCTACTAAATGCATCATCAGAATATCCCCTCACTTTCGTTTTTTCTTTGTTCTTCATGCACTCTATGTTCTCTATAGTTACTTCCTTTACTTTTAACATCCCAAATTTGCAATTCCCATGGAAAAGTAAGATTATCCTTAGCAAAATAACAATGAATCCCGTAGTAATTACCATCTTCTCTAAGATAACATCTACTTATTTTACCATTTTCTTTTTTATTTTCTAAAAAAGAAAGTATATCATCTTTATTACTAATTATACCAGGTAATATGATTCTAATCCCTAAAAAATCGTTTAAGGATTTTTTTAATTGTAGTTTTCCCGTTTCTTTTTCTCGTTCATTATATTGTTTAATCTTCAAATACACTGTATCAGATTTTTTAACCCTATATCGAACACCATATTGAATATGCCAAATTAATAATAGTTGTTCACGAGCAATAAATACATTTAATTTTTTTAAGTAATTAGGAATTATTTGATACATAAATTCATCATCATTTATTATATCGCTAAAACCTTTTTTCTTTAAATTATACGAACATAAAGTAGCAATATTAAATTTTCTTTCAAACGATTCTTTATCCCTTAAAATGTCGTCAATCAACTTGTCTATAATGTTTTTATCATCCATGAAACGACCCCTACTAAATAACTACATTATTTTAATATTATCCCTTGATTTATAAGTAATGTCAATATATTAAGTGGTAGTAGGCTTTATAGAATAATCTTCATAAGACTTGATTTTCTATATTTTTATTGATAAAGTATAAGTAGATCAAGTCCCCTGCGCTATGGATACGTCCTGCAGGGCTTTTTTTTTGGAGATAAAATCTTATGGTATATAATAGTGTACATAAAACTCAACTAAGTTACAAACAACAATTAGCTCTATTAAAATTGCGTGGTGTAAATGGGATTAGCTTTCATGTATCAAGTAAAAATATTAGTAAGAAAAAACATGAAATGCAAACTAAAAATTTATATAAATCATTACATCAAATAAGTTCCATTGGATACTACCAATTAAAAAGTTTCCTTATCCCTTATCAAGTTAAAGGTAAAGTAAACCAATACTCAAATATTGATTTTAAAACTTTAATTAATCGTTACTATGCGGATAAACGATTACGTCAGCATATATTACATGCTATTGAAGATATTGAGGTTTGCTTAAATACTAAAATTGCTCATGTTTTAGGCGAACAGTGTGGTGCAGAAAATTTTTATAATTTTAATTATTGGTGTCAAATTAATTCTATTAATCCTTATCTAAAAGATGATAACGGTAACTATGGTCTTTACATGAGCCGTGATGTTGTAGAACGTGAAAAACAAGACTTATTAGACCAAATTCGTCCTAAGCTAGAAAAATCAAGAAATCCTGATTTACGTCGATACTTAAGCAGTAAAACAGAAAGTGATGATGACAAAGTTGCTATATGGATGCTTATGAATGAGCTAACATTAGGACAAACAATTACAATTTTTAAACTGATGTGGCCTACTGGAAGAGTTAAAATTGCTAATTATTTTAATTGTTCTGTTAAAACATTAATTAGTTGGCTACAATGTTTAAATTTAATACGAAATATTTGTTGTCATAATGGTAATTTATCTGATTTATCGCTAGTAACACTGCCTCACATACCACAAGAATTTCTTAATAGTTCTTCCTCTACTATAAAAAAATTGAATAAAAAAGGTGTAAATACTCAACTGAATGGCAAAATTTTAACATCCTATTGGAGTTACAATAAACATGGTAAAAAGGTTCAAAAATATACAAATAAGCTTGCTATTCCAGTCATAATAATTATTAGTCTAATGAGAACGGTAAACCCCAAATACAATTTTGGTAAACTTAGTAATTCAATTTATAATTTAGTAGATGAAACTGCTACAATTCAATATTATGGTTTTAAAAATAAACACGCTCTTTCTTTATTATTTAGTAAAGAAGAACATAGTGATGATATAAGAGTTAGAAAAAGAAATAATCGTGCTGAATTAAAGAATGAATTAAAATACTTTAATTTAGAGGCTTCTTCAAGACCCAAGAAATTCAGAAAATCTAAAAATAATAATCACTGATATATTTCTTTAGCAAAATATTATATTCGTTACCTACTATACCTCGACATAAGACTTTATAAATCACATCTCTTTTTCCCATAAAGTCTACATATATCAAAAAAGCGATGAATGTCCATCGCTTTTTCTAATTAGTATGAATGAGAAAATACATTATGCATCAATAATCATGTCAATTCTTCGATTGACTATAAATTGTTAAGTATTTAAATGAAAAACGTTAAAAACTTAGTTATGACGTTTCTTAGCAACACCAAACATAGTAGTAAAGGTAGTAGCAGCAAGAATACCTAATCCTGCAATTGCAATATTCTTTTCATTGTTGCTATCGCTAGTCTGTGGTAACTTAGCTTGTTGAGCCTTATATTCTTCACGAGTCATCATAGTACCTTCTTTAGTACCAAATGATACGTTAGTAGTTACTGGTGTAGCAGGTGCTTGAATACCAGATTGTGATCCCTGTGATGCAACATTATCCTTAGAAACAACGTTGATATATTGTCCTTGTGCATCAGAAACTGCTGAATCATTCTCTTTATCAGTAGTTGGCAATACAATCGTTGGCTTAATATCTGTGTTATCAGATACTTCACTACCCTTGTTCGATGTAGCAGGCTTGTGACCAGCTTGACCACTAATTGATGCATTACCAGTATCTGGCTGTGCAGGAGTTGTTGGGTTAGTAGGTGTAGTAGGATTGGTGGTTTCACTACCCTTATCCTCTTTATTTGGATCAGATGGTGTTACATTACCCTTATCCCCATCACTTGGCTTTGATGGTTCAGATGGTGTAGTTTGATGATCCTTTTGATCGTCATCCTTTGATGAATTAGATGGTGTAGTTGTTCCTTGGTTATCATCTTTCTTACCATCATCTGGCTTAGCAGGATTGGTTGGGTTAGTAGTTTCGCTACCCTTGTTATCATCCTTGCTTGGTTCAGAAGGCGTAGTAGTGCCCTTGTTACCTTCATCTTTACCAGTATCAGGTTTAGCAGGCTTTTGATTGTTCTTGATGTCAGCAATCTTTTGATTATCCTTATCAAGTTGAGTTTGAGCATTACTGATAGTTGCCTTAGTAGCTTTAATAGCAGTTTGCAAGTCACTAATCTTGCCATTAATAGCGTCTAACTTCTTTTGTGCATCTTTTACTGCTTGGTTAGCACTTGCATTAGCAGTTTGTTCTGCAGTATCAAGTGCAGATTGCTTGGTAACTAATACTTGGTTCAGACTTGCTAAACCATCCTTGGCTTGTTGTAACTTAGCTTCATCTTCACTTTGAGTTTGCTTTGCACTTTCAAGATTGTTCTTAGCTGAACTTAACTTGTTCAAAGCGTTTTGAACATTACTGTTGCTATCAAGGTTAGATAATTGTCCTTGCTTCCAATCATTTACAGTGTTCAAGGTGTCCTTAGCATTATTGTATTCAGTCTGTTGGTCTGAACTTAATTGGTTCAAATCAAATTGAACATTAGCCTTTTGTGCTTGCAAGTTTTGAAGTTGACTTTGCAAACTTTGGAGCTTAGAAGTTTGACTAGCTAAAGTATTTTGAAGGTTACTAATTTGATTGTTCAAATCGTTAATCTTAGCACTGTTATCAACAACATGACTATCACCTGTGATTGGTCCCATTGCTTGGTATTGTGCAATACGATCCATCATGTTTGGAGTATTGTTACGTGCAGGACCATCGTAATCAAAGGTTAATACATACAAATAACTGTCAGTATTAGTATCATAAGTATAATGGAAACCAAATGCTGCATCATAGTTTAGATCACCAGTATCTTCGAGGAAGTTCTCACGGTGTCCCCAATCTGAACTTGCATCTGCGTTAAGCATTGAACTTAAAGTACTTTCAGCATTATAAAGCATTGATAGCATATTACTTCCACCATTAGCAGGGATATATGCTAAACATTCATATTGGTCACGTCCAAATGCTGATACAATATCATTTTCATTGTGATCCAATCCATTAGCACTTTGCTGACTAGCACGTACCTGAGCTTGGTTATACTTCTCTTCAGTCATGGTAAATGGCTTCAAGCCACGCTGTTCACGTGCATGATTAATAATATTCATTAGTAAAATAGCCATTTCTTGTTTTTGACTATCACTCATTCCAGTTTGTTGGTTGACAAGATCCAAATTCGTATTAAAATAATTATCGTATTCGGATAAGGACGCATCGGCTCCTTTACCAGCATTAGGATTACGTGCGCCTTTATCATTATCAGGGCTTACATAAATATTTTGATCAATAATATTCCCATTATTTTGAGACAAATCCATTGGTGCCCATAAATTATTCCGACTAGCATTTTCCAACAAACTCTTGGAAGTATCAATTACCCCATTAGGAACTGTCTTAATGTTAGGATCAGTTTGGGTATTTTTTTCTTGATCCTGCAAATCCTTTACTTGACCTTGTAAATCACTAATCTTTGAATTAGTATTATTTACATCATTTTGTACGTCTGTTACTTGACCACTAACATTATTAATCTGATTATCTAAGTTTTGACTAGCTTGAGCCTTACCTTGGTTTTCAAGTTGGTCAATTTTATTTTGGGCTTCATTAGCTTGTTGTGCTGCAGCTTGGTTAATTGCATCTGTAGCAGTTTGGCGTGCCTGATCCACTGCTTGACTAGCTTGACTTACAGCACTCGTAGCACTTTGGATATTTTGGCTATCATTATTTACTGCAGTTTGCGCATCATTAACTACTTGTTGTTGATTATCAACTTGTTGCTGTGCTTGGTTCACATCTGCTTGAGCTTGCTTAACTGCTAGATCATTTTGAGTAGCAGCTTGTTGTGCTTGCTTAGCTTGGTCAAGTTCTTGTTGAGCAGAACTTTGTTGACCTTGTGCTTCACTCAATTGGTTTTGTTGATCCTTTAATTGTGCATTGGCACTATCAATAGTTGCTTGTTGCTTTTGGGCATCTGATTGTGCATTAGCAAGTTCTGGATCAGTTGCTTGTTGACTAGCTTGAATAGTACCTGCACTTTGAACAGGTGTTACTTCATCAGCGTTAGCAGTAGTTGTTCCTGCTAACATTGCTCCACCAGCAAGTCCTACTGTCATTAATGTGGCAGCCATCCATGTCTTACCTGACTTGTATAGCTTCTTGTGTTCCTTAGCAACAGTGTTGAAATTAATGTGTTCTTTCATCATACTAATTACTCCCCCGCCTTCAGAATGAAGGTGTTTTTTTATTTAATTCGTTGATAATTCTACAATTTTCCTAAAAGATACGTTGCATTGAATGCAGCTATAATGTATTCAGCGTAACTTTTTCTTGAATATATCAACTTAATACAGGAGTAATTATAACACCTTTTACCACTATAATTACATTATTTTTGTACTTATATTTATATATGCGTATAAGTTGATATAAACAATAAGTACAGTGCCTTATTTTATTAGCATTTCTTCAATATGCTAGAAATAAACAATGAAATGAGGGCTTCAAAATGAATAATCTAGGAGCTAACATCAGAGCCAGGCGTCATGAGCTTGGCATTACTCAAGAACAACTTTCTAATAATACTGGATTGTCAATTAATTACATTTCAAGACTAGAAGTTGGAACAGCTAATAATGTCAGTGCTAAGACGCTATCACATATAGCGGAGGTACTTAAGACAAGTATGGATAAACTAATGCATGGCTCAACTGATGAAGCTGAAATGGGATTTTATCAAAAGAAACTTTGGCAAGCTTTAAATGAAATGGACGAAAAACAAGCTGAACAAGTTTCAAAAAACGTTTTAGGATTGATAAACCTTAACAAAGAGTAATAATTCCACTAAATAAAGCAGGTACTACACTTTCTGCAATTATGTAGTACCTGCTATTATTTTTTATCTTGTTATATTTAACCACACCTATTATGATTATTTAAGTATAACTATAGTGTTACAAGATAATGGAGGAGTTTTTATGAAAAAGAGTATCGTTCTTGCCAGCACAGTTTTACTTACTATGTCTTTAGCTGCATGTGGTAATCAATCATCAAGTTCCGAGAATACATCTAGCAGTAGCGTTAAAGTTACTAAAAAGGCAACAAGTAAATCATCATCAAGTAGTTTAAAACCACAAACTGATAGATTTAACAATAACGAGTACGGGATTATGGGATATTTAGAGTTAGTGCAAAGAAGCGCAACTGAATTAGCTAATGCTCCCAAAAATAGCAATACTGAAAGTGGTATGGAAATCAAAAAGAATGGTAACGTGTATACATTAGGTATGCTACCCATCGGTCATTCAGTAAACGTTATTGTTAATAATGATAATGTAACAGTTAGATACGATGAAAATACTGACGGTTCTGGCATGGGAAATAAAAATGCTTCTAAAACCTATTCTAAACAAGAATTAGCAAGTAAATATGCCGACCAGAAAGATGAAATTGATAAAGTCATTAAGAAATATAACTTAGATAGTAATAGTGATACTAATAATAGTAATCAACAAGCAGCTCCAACTGATCTTGATGAAAAAACTGAAGCAGTTCTAATCTATGCTAAAGCTAATGGGTTCGATACTTTAGATGTATCTGATAATAATACTGCAAGCATGGAATTATCAACGACTGATAATGGAAAAAAACTGTTGGTTATGGTTCTGATGGTGATGTTCAGTATCAAATTGATGGTAATAATGTTACCTATTGGACATTAGATCATAGTGATGATACACCAGCTTACAAGCAAAAAATGATTGAACATACAACAACACTTTCTGAATTAAAACAAGAATTCTATACTGCTGATAATCAACGACAAACAGTGGATATTATTACTGATAATATGGAAGAAAATTAAAATAATAAATTTCATTAAAAAAGTCTACATCTAGGTGTAGGCTTTTAATTTTCTTCTAAATTTATAGTGTTATATGTTCTCCCCCATTTCTCCATTTCAATAATAAGAGGGGTTAACGTTTGTCCAAAACGGGTTAATTTATATTCTGTTTTAGGAGGAATGACTGGATATATTTTCTTTTCAATAATCTTATCTTTTTCTAGTTCGCTAAGTTGTAAAGACAACATTCGCCTAGAACAATTTGGCATCCGTTTTTGTAATTCACTGAAACGACATACTTTATTTTTTATTAAATGATATATGATTACACTTTTCCATTTACCCGAAATAATTTGTAAAGTACTCTCAACTGGGCAACCATCACTACAATTATAAATATATCTTTGCAAAGTCATGCTCCTCCCTATTTATTTTTGAATCCTAATTCCTATAATACACGATATTCCCTCTTACCACTATTAGGGAAAAATTTGTTACATAGAAATTTTAAATTCTCTTCTTGTTTAATTTTCTCTTTCACTTACTATTTATGAGTATAAAAGAAAGAAAAGAGGAATTAATTATGAAAGCAATTGGCTTTAGCGAACATTTGGATATTAAAGATCCAAAAAGTTTATTTGAATTTGAGACACCAACGCCGACACCTAAAGGGCACGATTTATTAGTAAAAGTTAATGCCGTCTCAGTTAATCCTGTTGATGTTGGCGTACGAAGAAGTGGACACGGGAAACTTTCAAAGCCAAAAATTATTGGCTGGGATGCTTGTGGAATTGTTGAAAAAGTTGGTAGCAAGGTATCACTTTTTTCACCAGGTGATCGTGTTTACTATGCTGGTTCATTTAAACGGTCAGGAAGTAATAGTGAGTATCAATTAGTAGATGAACGAATTGTTGGAAATGCACCTAAATCATTGACGGATGCCCAAGCAGCTGCAATGCCATTAACTTCCTTGACTGCTTATGAAGCATTATTTGAACAATTATCCCTATCTCAAGATAAAAAAAGTAATGAAGGTAAAACAATTCTTATTATTAATGGCGCTGGAGGTGTAGGATCTGTTGCAACACAATTAGCATCTAATGCTGGACTAACAGTTATTGCTACAGCTTCTCGACCTGAAAGCATTAACTGGGTGAAATCTCATGGAGCTGCAGATGTAGTAAATCACCGAAAGAATCTGGTAAATGAAGTTCATAAGCTTGGCTATAAATATGTTGATTACATTTTGGAATTAAAAGATATTGATAGCCATTGGAAAGAAATGTGCGAATTAATTAAGCCAGAGGGTGCCATTGCATCTATTACAGAAAATAGACGACCTATTAATTTACGATTATTAACACCTAAAAAGGCTATATTCGCTTGGGAATGGATGTACACAAAATCTTATTATCATACACCAGATATGCAATCACAGCATG
>NZ_JAJGVH010000069.1:0-82821 GCF_020785355.1 Limosilactobacillus reuteri
CTTAGACTTCCTTCAGATTCCACCTCACAGTGGACACCCTTGTCCTCAGCTCATGGTTCCGACTACTACGGCCCATAGCGGACTCTCACCGCCTAGCTAATACCAATGCCGGGCGCACAAGAAAAATGAGGAGACCGAGAAAATTTTTTCGGCTCCTCATTTTCTAGTTTAAATATGACTTATAAATTTGAATCAATTCAACTGGTGACTTGGTCTGAATCAAACCTGCAATTGACTTAATTTCGTTAATGCTTAAAGAGTCTGGTGCGGCACCCCAAAGCATCAACAAATTAACAATTGTATTGATATAGAGGGTTTTAATAAATGAGAATGGCAATGGCGATTTTACATTAGCTTCTTTAATATTTATGTCACCAAATAAATACGGAACTCGCGCATCAAATTCATTATTTGCTACTTCAACAATCATTTGATAAAACTGCATGTCCCCATTTGAGGAAAGCAAATTTGACAATGCATGCTTGTTCTCATTACAAAAAGCTAACGTATGATTAAAAGCAACTTCTGCTAATTCCTTAATTTCATCTGCACCTGGTAAATGCTCGACAACTTTTAGTTCCTCCCGATCAATTACGAGAGCTTCTTTCAGACCTTCCAATAGATCATTCTCAATTTCATGAAGAAGATCCTGCTTATTTTGATAATAATTGTAAAAGGTTTTCTTACTGATTTCAGCGCTATTTACAATATCATTAGTAGTACATTCTGATAGCTTTTTAGTATCTAAAACAGTAATAAATCCTTCCTTAATTCTATTTAACGTATTAATTTTACGAATATCCATCTTTTTCTCTCCTATATAAACTCCAAACTATATTATCTTAATATAAGCAATTAGTAAAAATATAGTAAAATAACACTCTTATTAGAACAAAGTATATTCTTGGTATCACTTGTACACAGTGAGTGCATAATCTCGTAAAACTATTAACTATTGATAAATTACTTGATAAAATATCAACGAATTGAAGCTTTAACATCAAAAGCAATTTGTGAAGAGATCAATTTTATTGCTTAATGACTTCTAGAGTATCCTTAACTTTTTCTCATTTTAATAAGGACATAACCTAAATAAACTCCCAAGATTAAATTGTTCTTTCTTCTAGGGTGGTGCCAATAGTTGTTTTTTAGTTATTTGCCTCAATTAGACTTAACATTTTACTAGTAGCAGATAATGTGCGATATCAGCTACTATTATTCTCTAAACTAATGCGTTCAATGATTTGTGCAGTCATTGGGCGTTTTTTCTATTCCTCCAATTATTTTCAGCTCACTCACGTCACATTAACCAAAATAAGATTGCAAACCAGTTTGACATTAGATATCCTGCACGATTAATACTAAACTCACTAATCCAATCATACCGCATTAATAAAAATAGTGTAATTACAACGAAAAGGATAAATAAAATTATATCAGCAAAAAACTTACATGATTTGTTCTATTTCTAAGTATGATATACTATTTCCTAAACAAATGTTCGATTAGAGGCTTTTATATGCGAAATATAATTCTTAATCCAACGAAGCGCCAAGTTCACAAGATCAATAAGCGGATCGAAAAAGTTTATCGTCCGCGACAGAAACAAGCATTAATAGTATTTACTACCAATATCGGTCACCATCCAATCTACAAGATTAGTCTTGATACATTTCCTGCACTAGGGACAGGAATTTCAATGACCATGGTTAGTGAGATTCCAGTAGATGATATTAGTAAAGAACAATACATCCTTCTTCTCTATGCCCTTTATTCTCACTGGAAAAACTTACCATTAGTATTTCGAGGATTTACTCCCAAACAAGTCCGGTGGTTTCAGAAAAAATTTGGTACCCGGGTATTTAATGAGCATTCAACGGTGGATTGGTGGCGGAAGATAAGATAAACAGTGCAGTACATTAATGGCCTCCATCGTCTGGTAAAACCGAACGATGGAGGCCTGTTGTTAATTGCGGGGGCTTTTCGTGGCTCCCTTTCTTTTAATTATGCTCAATTGTTACATCTTCATGGCCATCATATTCTTCAACTGCTACATGAACAGTTTCATTCATTGCAGTTGGAATATTCTTCCCGACAAAATCTGGCCGAATTGGTAATTCACGGTGTCCCCGATCGACAAGGACCGCTAATGAAATTCGGTTTGGCCGCCCCATATCCATTAAGGCATCTAAGGCCGCCCGAACTGTCCGTCCAGTGAAGAGTACATCATCAACCAAAATAACATGTTTGTTAGTAATATCAATATCTAATTGATCAGTTTTTACGGTTGGTTCTTGAGTATAGTCTGGTACATGACGGTCATCACGGTAAAGAGAGACGTCAAGTGCTGCCACGGGAATTTCTACATTTTCCAACTGATTTAGTCGCTTGGCGAGGCGCTTTGCTAAATATACCCCCCGCGTCTTAATTCCAACAAATACTAAGTTATCGACACCCTTATTTTGTTCGATAATCTCATAAGTAATCCGGGTCAATGCACGTTGCATACTTGAGCCGTCTAAGATCTCATGAGCCATCATGTCACTTCCTTAATTAATTTAAAATCTTTCAAAAGAATAAGACCCTCCGCTAATCTAAGGAAGGATCCAGCATTTACTTGAGTTTTCCCATCATCCCTAACAACTTAACGGGAAATCTCGCTAATTATTATTACCATTTTAAGGGTCTATCTTGCCGCTGTCAAACTCACTAATTAGCAAATTCATCTAGCCACTTCTGGACTTCTTGGCTAATGTTTCCCCAGATTTCTTGAAAATCACCCTTATTCTTTAAGTTATTGACAATTTTCGTCCCATTATCTGGGTTTTCCCGTACCTCATTAACCGTTTCATTAACTTGGTTTAAATCTTGTTTCACGCTGTTGCTTTGCACTTGATTTTGCAAGTCTTGAGTTTGACTTTGAATCTTATCAAGGCGACTTTCTAATGCTTGTTGATCGTGGTCTTTTTGATATTGTTGAGTTGCCCCTTTAAGTTCTGCCACTTGGTTAGCGAGACGTTGATTATCTTTTGTTAGATCGCTGATACTGCTTGAATTATTACTTATTTGACTGCTCTGCTGACTATCAGTTGCTGCTTGATTAGCTGCTTGCCGGTTATGAGAGCTGATCGCCCACCATGCACATAAGATAACTACGATTACGATAATAACCCATAACCATCCCCGTCTTGACTTTTGGGGCGTTGCAGTTTCCTGAGTTGCATTCTGTGTCCGCATCGGTTGAATATTTAGGGTGATGCTTACCTGAGTACTTTGTCCGTTATTATCCATTACACTTAACATCACAGGGTATTCTCCCGCTTTGTTAACATCCACTTGGGTTAGGTTCATCATGACCTTACTTGTTAGATCTTGGCCCGTTTCATCAGATGCATGCACACCCAACTCATGCATTATGTCAGCTTGATTTAAAGGACGGTTAAGTGGCCAATTCAAATAATGTTTTTCTACTGTTAGTGTTGGCTGTGTCATCATCTTGCCCCCTATAACATTTATTTGCCTCGATTATACCATAGAGGGAACCAGGAAAATAAAAAGCTTCCAATGCTTAAAGATTATTCAAACATTAGAAGCTTTCATCTATTTATTTATGTGCTAATTCCCAAGGGTCTTTAACGATGATTGTTTGAATCCGATCAGCACCAACGGAAACAGTTGCAAGTGGTGATTCTGATAATTCACTTACCCGCTTCAAGTAGTTCTGCGCATTAATTGGTAAGTCTTCAAACTTCTTCGCACCAGTAATATCTTCATCCCATCCTGGAAGTTCTTCATAAACTGGTTCGCAACGTTCAAGTTCCTTTAAACTAGCTGGATAGTAATCAATTTGCTTACCATCAAGTTTGTATGAAGTACAGATCTTAACGGTCTTCAAACCAGTCAAAACATCAAGCAAGTTAAGGCTAAGGCAACTAATTCCTGAAACCCGCCGTGCATGACGCATTGCGACACTATCAAACCAACCAACGCGCCGTGGCCGACCCGTAACCGTTCCGTATTCATGACCTGTTTCACGAATCTGATCTCCAACCTCATCAGTTAATTCGGTTGGGAATGGACCAGCACCAACCCGTGTAGAGTAAGCCTTGCAAATTCCAACAACTGTTTCAATCTTATTAGGACCAACGCCAACACCAGTACATACTCCCCCCGCAATTGGGTTAGAAGCAGTAACGTATGGGTAGGTTCCTTGGTCAACATCAAGCATAACCCCTTGTGCTCCTTCAAAGAGAACCTTCTTATCTTGATCAAGGGCATCATTGACAATTTGAGCTGTGTCAGTAACGTATTGCTTTAATTCTTGACCGTATTCGTAGTAACTTTCGAAAATGTCATCAAAGTTAATTGGGTCAACATGGTATAACTTAGTGAATAATTCGTTCTTTTCAGCCAAGTTACGTTCAAGCTTTTCTTTAAAGGTGTCCTTTTCGAGCAGGTCGCACATCCGGATACCAACCCGTGAAACCTTATCCATGTAGGTAGGGCCGATCCCATTCTTGGTTGTACCCACCTTGTGATCACCCTTTGCCTCTTCTTGACACTTATCGAGAAGAATATGGTATGGGAAGGTAATGTGTGAACGACTAGAAATCCGTAAACCAGAAATGTCGATCCCGTTGTCTTGAAGATAATGCAATTCCTTTAATAATGCTGGTGGATTAATAACCACTCCATTACCAATCACTGCTAACTTATCTTTAGCAAAAATCCCTGATGGTACTAGACGGAGGGCAAACTTCTTACCATCAAATGCAATTGTGTGACCTGCATTATTACCACCTTGTGAACGAACTACCACGTCCGCTTCTTGGCTTAGGTAATCGGTCATCTTACCCTTTCCTTCATCGCCCCATTGACTACCAACAATAACAACTGATGACATTTATTTTCACCTCATAGTTATATTTTCTAAAATTAACGTTTTTACTTCGCTATTTTACCGGATTAAGTTCTTGGCGTCAACAGTTTATCGAACTATTTTTTGGTATCGCTCAGCAAATGTACGCCATTTTCATTGACGCTTCATATATTTTAGCGCATAATAATTACGGTAAATTTTTAAAAAGGAGCTGCCCTAATGAAAACATTCGATTATGATGATATTCAGTTGGTCCCAAATAAATGTGTAATCAAGAGCCGTAAAGAAGCAGATACAAGCGTCAAATTTGGCCCGCACACATTCAAGATTCCTGTTGTACCTGCAAACATGGAAAGCGTCATTGATGAAGATTTGGCGATTTGGCTTGCCCAAAATGACTATTATTATGTGATGCACCGCTTTAATCCAGAAACACGAGCAGCTTTCGTTAAAATGATGCACGAAAAAGGATTATTTGCTTCGATTTCGGTCGGGATTAAGGATGATGAGTATAAGTTTATTGATCAGCTAAAATCCGAACAATTAAATCCAGAATACATTACGATTGATGTTGCTCACGGTCATTCAGATTTTGTAATCAAAATGATCGAATACATCAAAGAAAAGCTCCCAGATACCTTTGTAACTGCGGGAAACGTTGCAACTCCCGAAGCTGTTCGCGACCTCGAAAATGCAGGGGCAGATGCGACTAAGGTTGGGGTTGGCCCCGGTAAAGCCTGCATCACTAAGCTAAAGACTGGTTTCGGTACTGGCGGCTGGCAATTATCCGCTATTCGTTGGTGCGCTAAAGCCGCGCGGAAACCAATCATCGCTGACGGCGGTATTAGACATAATGGGGATATTGCTAAGTCTGTTCGTTTTGGCGCTTCAATGGTGATGATTGGCTCAATGCTTGCCGGTCACCTCGAATCACCAGGACACGTCATCAACATTGATGGAAAACAATACAAACAATACTGGGGTTCTGCATCTGAGGTTCAAAAAGGTGCTTATCGAAATGTCGAAGGAAAGCAGATGCTCGTTCCTTACCGTGGCTCCATCAAGGACACTTTAACTGAAATGCAGGAAGATCTACAATCAGCTATTTCTTACTCGGGTGGTCGCGACCTCGAAGCTATTCGGAAGGTTGATTATATGATTGTAAAAGATTCAATTATGAACGGCGATTTTTAAAAATAAGCGTAAAAAAGAAGGCTAGAAGAAAACTTTTTCTCTTCTAACCTTTTTTAGTTATTATTTTTCTAATTCAGCTTGCTTCTTTACCGCCGCTTGGCCAAGAATATTTACATAGTTAAACGGACGATCGAAGTGTGGTTGGAAAAGCATATCAACAAATGCTAAATAATCAATCGTGTGCTTATCCTGGATACATAAGGAAATGATGTTAGCAGATTGAGAAACATCATGCTTACTCATAAACTGTCCACCAAGAATTTGCCGAGTCTTCTTATCCCAAACTAATGTCATTAATACAGGAGTTGTTGTCGGCATAAATTCGGGACGGTAGTTATCCTCAATTGTTACCGCGGCGGCATCAAAGCCCGCTTCCTTGGCATTCTCCAAAGTCAATCCAGATGATACCATCGTTGTCCCGTATAAGTTTAATCCAGAACTAGATTGGGTTCCCATATCGCGCATCGTATTGCCAAAGAGATTTGTCCCAACAATCGTTCCTTGCCGAATAGCGTTAGTAGCTAATGGAATATACGCATCCTTACCAGTTGGGTTATAGTGAACAGCTGTTGAATCACCGGCAGCATAAATATCTGGGTCAGATGATTGCATATATTCATTCGTAATGATCGCCCCATTATCGTGCATCTTCACTTTACCCTTTAAGAGGTCAGTATTCGGACGGAACCCAACACAAAGAATAGCAATATCTGCATCATAGTTGCCCTTATTTGTCTTAACGGTTACACCATTTTCATGATTTTCAAATCCGGTTACTCGTTGGTCAAAGGCAAAACTAGCTCCGTGATCTACAAATTCTTGTTGAATCCGATCAGTGTACTCGCGGTCAAAGTATTTATGAAGCATCCGTGGCGAACCATCAATCAATGTAACATCCTTGTTTTGACGAGTATAAGCTTCTACTAATTCAACCCCAATATAGCCTCCACCAATTACAACAATCCGTTGCGCATCTTTAGCAACGTTGAATAATTCTTTAGCATGGTGGTAATTCTTGCATAAATAAACATGAGGACCATCTACACCTTCAATTGGTGGAATTACTGGCCAAGAACCTGTAGTATCAACTAACTTGTCATAATGGTCGGTCTTTATTTCACCTGTCACAAGATCTGTCACTGTGACTGTCTTAGTCTTAGGGTCAATATCAGTTACATTATGTTGCATATGAACTGTTGCACCCATGGCAGCAAGTTGTTCGGGGCTTGAATAAAACATCGCATCTGGATCACCAACATCCCCGCTCAAGTAAACAGCAATCCCACACGAGAGGAACGAAACGTTATCATTCCGTTCATAAATTGCGACTTCTGTTTCTGGATGATTTTGTAAAATTTGAGTAGCAGTAATCGTTCCCGCGTGTGTACAACCAACGATAATAACCTTCATAAAACACACCTCATATCATGTTCTGATTTTCACAATTCATTATACGCATTATTTTCATTTAATCAATATATAAAATAGGAATATTGGTTATCAATTGAAAATCAATTATCAGCTTTATTACATAACATTTCAATGCAATTACTATGACGCAAGATGTTAAGTTAATTTTTATTTGTATCGATAGATAAATAACAACACATTTTTTCTCTGAAATTTTTTAAAAATTATTGTAAAATTACTCACAATTGCCTATGTTAGGAGTTTTAATATGGAATCTACTTTTCGGTTACGTCGCTCAATCATTGCTGCAATGTTATTAGCACTAACTCTTGTCCTCGGTCGCTTCTTTCTTATCCCCATTCCATGGACACATGGTAACGTCAACTTATGTGATGCCGGTGTGTTCATTGCTGCCATGCTTTTAGGGCCAGGAGCCGGAACAATTGTCGGTGGTTTTGGCGGGATGTTTCTTGACCTTATTTCCGGTTTTCCGCAAGATGCCTTGTTTTCCTTTGCCGCTCATGGTTTGGAAGGATTTATCAGTGGCTGGATTTATAAAAAATATGGCAACACCACCTGGGGCAAATGGACCGCAATCTTAGCCGGAACAGTTGTAATGATTGCAATCTACTTCATCTGCAATACCGTCATGTACCATGTAATCACCGGTTTTTTGAGTTTAGGTTCAAACTTTATCCAAGGAATGATCGGTGGAATAGTGGCGTTAATTGTTATTAGGCAACTAAAGAAGCATCATGTTGGATAAAAAACACTCGAGAACAGCTAAGCCACTAAGGCGATTAGTTCTCGAGTGTTTTTTTACGGTTCAATTCCTCCGCTTGTAGGAACAACAATGATATAGTTTAAAATTCGATTAGCATAACTTTGCTTACCAGTAAAATCTTTAATTGCTGCATTTAATTCCCCTAAATTATCGGTAATTATCCCATCAGCATGGTTATACATAGTCTGTTTCATTAAATCTGTGTCATTAACTGTCCATGCATATACCGGTTTATGTTGCCACTGGGCTTGAGTAATGAAGTCCTGATTTAATGTTGAATATTCCATCGAAAAACCGTCAGCAACTCCCTGGGGATTACCCAAGTTATAAGGTTGAATATACAAAACCGTTAGCTGCGGACTAATCTTTTTTAGCTTAGTCACAGCACTGTAGTCGAGTGAGTGAACTTGGTCATGGTCTCGCAAAATTCTCTTCCCATACCGGCGATTAAAATTCTGGAGCATCTGCTTTGAATCATGTGGTGTTGTTTTTATCTCAATCAGAAGTTTCTGATGATGTTTCTCAGCCGCTGCTAAATATTGATCAAAACTCGCAACCTTAGCATGATAGCCATTTTCGCGTGCAGTTAGTCGTGTTAATTGCTTCAATGTTAGTTCATGAGGTGTTTTGTTTACTCCTGTTAGGTCTTTAAGATTCTCATCATGCATCACAACAAACTGGTGGTCCTTTGTTTCATGCAAATCCATTTCAATATAATCTGGCCTAAGTTTACTTGTTTTTTCCATTGCTGGAATAGTATTTTGTACCCCGTTTTTTTCAGCAACCCCTCGGTGAGAGATAGTCACTGGGCGTTTAATCCCCGTTCCCATCATGTAAAAAGTATTATTTGCAAGAGTCGCCAAAGCAATTACAAGAAAAACAAGCATAAAGGAGGTAAGCAAACCTCTTGATGGATGTTCAGGACTTGTCGCCAGCTCACTAATGCTAGTTAACGGGTTAACGACTACCAGTAAGATAATTGTTCCTGCCCATACCGCTAGTACCTCACCACCAAGCTGTAAGATCGACAGGTTAAAGATAGCAGTAATCAAGGATAATTTCCCGGGTAATAAGTCCAGAGCAACTTGGAGAAGGTAAATCATGAGGTAAAAAATAACAGTTATAACACCCACAATTATTGTAATCAGTATAATTTGAATCAAAAATTTCAACCATCTTAGCTTACTTGTCATTTGCCAGCTCTGAGACATAGCAGCTCTTAATCGTAAGTGTTGGTAAGCCATTAATGGCATTGTCAATATCAAACGAATACCGATCATCGTCATCAAAAGATAGAATAAGGTCAATCCACCAATAAGCCACACATTACGGGTAAGATAATCAACAATAAACTGAGGAACTTGAATTTTCGCCAGCAGGGGAGTTCGAAAGATAATATCCGCAAATGGAATAATAAGTAAGAAGTAACCTAATAACAAAATTAACGATCCAAAATTTAACAACGATAAAGTTTCTTGTGTTTGCCTAAACATCCGGCGCCAGCTAAACTCTGGCAAGCCAATTTCACGAAAGCCCGTCAACAAGAGCATAAATTCGCCATAAATGATTACCATTAGGCATATTAATTCAATTAAAAGGCTCACTACAACTAATGGGTGATGGGTCAGAATAATTACAATATTTTGATATGAAATAAACGGAATTTCTCCTGCCTGCAGGACAAAGGTAGTTATCCAGCGAAAAAAGGGAATTACCAGAAACTGGTTTACAATATCAAGACCGCCAAATAATATTAAATATTCAAGCCAATTTTTCCTGAACTGGCAAGAGTATTGGCGAAAAGCGCGATAAGCATTTTTCATTTTCAAATTCTCCTCGTTATTAGCTAAAAGAAATTATATCAAAAAAGCCTCTTCCGTGAAGGTTCGAGACTTTTTAGCATACTATTTAATTTGACTGGATACCCAATACTACTGCATCAATTTCATATTTCTTATCCTTAAAAATCAACTTCATCTGGATCAGCACATTGACCGCCAAGATTTGGCAATAAACTAATCTTGCGCATATCCTCATCCGTTAATTCGAAATCAAATATATTTTGGTTACTTACCATCCGTTCTTTATGAACAGACTTCGGTAACGGAAGAATCCCCTGTTGGAGAATCCAACGTAAGCAGACTTGCGCTGGCGTCTTTTGATACTTATCAGCGATTTGAATCATGGTTGGATTAGTTAATACTTTAGCACCTTGACCACCTAAGGGAGCCCATGCCTCAACTAAGATATTGTGTGCTTGTAAGTATTTAACTTCTTCCGTATGTGGCCAACCCGGATGAACCTCAATTTGATCAACTGCTGGCGCTACTTTGGCCGTTTTCATTAATTCTGCAATATGGTGAGGCATAAAATTGCTTACCCCAATTGCCCGGATTTTACCTTCATTGTAAAGGTCTTCCATTGCGCGCCACGTTTCAGCATTAATCTTGGCAGCATCATCTCCAAACTGCTTTTCATTGGCGGGCCAGTGAATTAAGTAAAGGTCTAAATAATCCATCTGTAAACGATCAAGCGTCTCTTGAAAAGCCTTCTTCGTTTGTTCATAGCCACGATTAGTATTCCATAACTTGCTAGTCACAAAAAGGTCTTCACGCTTAATTCCTGAATCCTTAATCCCCTTCCCTACTGCTTCTTCGTTTCCGTAAACTGCCGCAGTATCAATGTGTCGATAACCAGTTTCAATTGCTTCTTTCACGGCCTGTTCAGCTACATCTGCCGGAGTCCTAAATGTACCATATCCCACACAGGGAATCTTGACCCCATTATTTAAGTTGAACGTTGAGTTAATATTAGTTAATTCAAGCATCTTTACATTCCTTCTTTCATCTTCTATTATATCTTTTTTTATTAAAAATATTGATTGCTATTCCAAATGAATTATGCTTTGATTATAATATCATGAGAACTAAATGAGGAGGGGTTATATGCATCCACGAATTGCTATTCCTGCAGATACATTAACTGAAGCTACAAACATCATTAACGAGCGAAATGCTGCCTTCGCACCTCGCCCATTAATAGAAGCCATTATTAAGTCAGGAGGATTACCCGTTATTCTTCCTAGTGTTGCTGCTTCATTAGCACCATCCTACCTTGATCTTTTTGATGGGATTATCTTTGCTGGAGGAAGTGATGTCGATCCAACCTTTTTCAACGAAGAACCGCACCAAAAATTAGGTCCCACATATCTTAAACGAGATCAATTTGAAATTAGTCTTGCTACAGCTGCATTTAATGCTGGAAAACCAATGATGGGGATCTGTCGTGGAATGCAGGTATTAAATGTTGCGCTTGGCGGGACTTTATACCAAGACCTTTCGGAAAATCCCCATCAAACCCTTAAGCATTCCCAAGATGCCCCAGGAAATTTTCCTTCCCACCACGTTAATACAGACAAGGCAAGTCGATTATTTAACTTAGTAGGACCCAGACCATATGTTAATTCACGTCATCATCAATCACTAAATCAGATTGCTGAACCACTTCATGTAACGGCATGGGCTGATGATCAAGTGCCAGAAGCCGTGGAAACCATTAACTCTGATCAAATTTTAGCAGTTCAATGGCATCCAGAAAACATGTTTAAACATTATGATTATTCACGCGCTATTTTTGCTGACTTAATTGCTAGAGCGAAAAAAGCGGTTAAATAAATAGTGGAGGGGCTGTGACATAAGTTAAGTTACTTTCAAAAAAAAACATAGAATAATAGGCCTCCAACGCCCGGTAAAATCGAACGTTGGAGGCCTATTATTGCTTGAGCTAACCTCTCGTTGAAAAGGTTACAATGTTAATTCTTTTCGAAGCTCATCAGCAGTATAGATTCGTCCATCTTCAAACCCTTTGAAAGGATGGATTGTTTCCTGTGCCGCTTGTTGGTAACGTTTGGCACGACGCAATGCATACTCGGTGAGTGAGCCATCTTTTACATAGTTTAAGAGTTTAGCACTCGGGGTAGTTAGTGGATTCTCGACCCGATCTTCTAAGTCTTCCAGAACTTCGGAATATTCTGGACCGAGTTGGATTTGATTGGCATACCGCTCTAAACTTTTGAGGACAGCACGAGCTTTGGCCTGATATCTACAAGTTGCTTGGGGATTTTCCTCGGCCACAACTTCATTCATTTTATCGGCAGTCACCAACATTTCTTCTACTTCGTTTTCTTTTAATGGCGGCTGCATGATCAAGTAACTTGCTAATAAACGAATAAATCTTAGTGTACCAGTTCGAACTCCTACTGAACTGCTAGGATCTAAATCGAGCATTCGTAATTCTAAATACTCAATTCCATGTTCAGGCAACTTTTTTAAATCCGTGTTTCCTTTGAACCTCACTGGACCATGAAATTCGTAATCCGATGTTAAAATCCCTGCTTTAACTCCTTCTTCAATCCGTGCAATGTAACGATCGAGATTAGTAAAATCACCGGTAAATTTGGTCCCAAAGCCGTATTGACTTTGCCGCACGCTCCGAATCGGATGAGGCAACTCTTTTCCTGGTTCAAAATAATTTTCTTCAACAATTGGGCTTGCACCATAAAGATATGTAAGAAGCCATCGATATCGAACAAAACCTTGTGCCAAGATAGTATATAAATAATTCCGCACTTCACGCTCACTATTAAAGCGTTCTGGGAAAGCATTAAGTACTAGCTCAATAATGTGTTGATCAATACTCAAGTTAATATGCGCTCCACAAGGTGTTCCTTGCGAGTATCCATGACGTTTTGCCCATTCCTTCAAATAAGCTTCTTTTTTCGGTCCCATTTTAGCTAACCGCAATTTAGTCTTATCTTTAGGAAGTCGTGGGGGCATGGATAACGGCCATAATAACTCGCCGGGAGCAAGAGCTGATCGCAATGTATTATTGATAACATACAAATAATGCATTGCATCAAGAGCATGTTGGGCAGAAGGAGTTACCATTTCAGCCATTGTTTCTAAAAAATCATTGGTAATCCATGGATTAGTCTTCTCATCCCCAATCGCTGACGGATATGGCTCAAGGCTTAGGTTGCCATCTTCGTCTACTCGTTGCATTTCAATCTCAAGACCCATTGTAAAATCAGAAGTCTTTGCAACAGCTTCATTATCGAATATTAATTGACCAATTCTGCTAAACACATTATCGCCCCATTCTCTAATCGTTTTTTAATAAAGATACATGACTTTTCTCATATAAACAACTAGATATTAATAAAACGAAATTTAAATAATTTTTCACGCTTAGCAAGTACACGATCTTCCTTGTTATACAAAAGATATTAAAGATTTTCTATTCACTAGCCGGAAAAAGTTTAATAATTCTTCCTACTAAAAAGCAAACAAGAATGATTACAGGAGCTAGTTCAATCGGCACTAATAATAACAGCAGGACAATTGTTAATAACGGTTTTTCTAAAATAAAGGTAAGGCTTGCCGCAATTACAACAATTGCATTTACTCGTACGTCTCCGGGCAACATCATCGCACAGGCAGTTCCTACCGCGACACTCGAAAAGATAGCCGGGAAAATAGTTCCTCCCCGCCATCCCATTGCAAAACCCAGATTACTCATTACGGCTTTTACGAGCGCTACAACTAATAGGAAGGTGATTGAATGGTTAAAGGCTTCATGGGTAAAAGGAACAATTCTAAATTCACCGGAAAACATAATATCGCTTGTGATCAACGAGCTAACCGCTAAAATTAGCCCAAAAATCCCACCTTGCCAAATCTTACTTATTTTTGCATTAATTATCAGTGCAGCCCAATTTTCTAAGTGAACAAACAGCCACCCAAAAGCAATCCCAATGATAATCGTTGGAATACTCGTTAATAAATTGATCCACTCCCAATTAATGATCCGGTGATGAATCCCAAAAACACCTTCTTCAGGAAAAAGCTTAAAAACAATCGTTGCGCCTATTATCCCAATCCCAACCAATCCTGAAATAACAAGAATTCGTTGATATTTATTTTTAAAAAGCTGACTGAATCTAGGAGCACGGGCTAAATCTTGCGTTTGCATTTTACCGTGCCAAAGAGAAACCTTCTGTCGCATTGAAGCTGCCCAGCGCATACGATCACCCAGCCAATTAATCATGCTGCTAGTTAAGACTGTTGTAGAAGCTTCCGGCCCGATGCTTCCTCCTGCGCCGAGGGCCAATAAGCCAAGAATAAAAGACTTCCACCAATTATGATAATTTAATTGCCCTTTCATCCTTACCTGCGTCAGCACTTGTTCAATCGTTAACGGGTAATTACCCCATCGTTCATTCAAGAAACCAATCAAAAATCCCAATGGAATACATACTAAAAACGGATACCATTTACCACCAACTGTCGTATCAAGGTATTGATGCCAAACTAAATCAATTACCCAGTTAACTAAGTTTAAATACGCCGCTGTCAGTATACCAATTATTAGGCTCCAAACAACTGCATATATTCCAATCTTAAGTCGCCAAAATTTCATTCTTACTTTCCTACTTCTTTTAACGTTACGATAAAAGCTAACTTACCATTTGTATACTTCACCGTAATTTTCCCTTTGAATTGTTTAACGATATATTGAGCCATCGAAAGCCCAATACCAAAGCCTGCCTTTTTTCCTTGAGTATGCGATTCATCAACCCGGTAAAAGCGGTTAAAGAATTTTTTAACATCCAGGCTTTTACCATCCTTATAGCTGTTCGCAATCGTAATAACTATATTTTTACTATGATTAGACGAGGACACTGTAAAATCAATTTCACCCTGAGGATCACAATACTTATTCGCATTATCAAGCAAAATATTCAACAGTTCCCGCAGTGTATTTTCATCAGCGTTTGCTACCAAGCCTTCATCAATCTGTACATTGAATTGTTTCTGCTCAGTTGAAATCACACTCTTGAAACTACTAGCCACATCCCCGGCAATTTGACTTACATTTACCGGCACCATCGTTAATGTCGGTTGTTCTTGCATGCGCGCAAGGGACACCAGGTTATTAATTAACTTTGTCAGGCGAGTAACCTGTTGCTTGGTGCTTGTTGTCCATTCATTTTCCCCATTGATAATCTCTTGCATTTCATTATTCGCTGAAATAACTGTCAATGGCGTTTTTAATTCGTGACTAGCATTAGTTATAAATTCTTTTTGCCGCTGCTCTGCTTCAATAATTGGCCGAATTGCACGACGCGAGTAAAGGGTTAAAACAATGGTATACAGAACTAAAACAATTACCCCTAAGATCAACCCTGTATGCATTAGTGATCGTGTCCGGGCCATGAGGAGTGATTCATCAAGAAAGACAATTACTTTCTCGCCGTCTTTATTCCGAATCTTATAAGCATAATTTACCCCTCGATATAGTAACTGCCCACTATGCACCTTTCTTCTTATAAGCCGGTCTGTCATTGCTCGGGCATCCTGCGGCGTAACCGTTGCAATATGATCGTCTTGCACTTCCGTTACTTGATTTTTATTATCGACCAGTACAGCAAAATAACGATATTGATGAAGGCCCTCACGTGAAAATTGAGGTTGACTATTATCAGTAGTCCGGATCCCTTTTCGGGGAATTTGGCCGTCGTTATTTACCAAAATCGTCAATACTCGTTCAATTTCTTGGTGCGATTGATAGTAAGTGAGGGTGCAAATACTGCCAACAATTGTCAAAATTACAAATAATAATGCCGCAGTTGAGATTGCAATAAATTTATAGCGAAAACGTTGAATCATTCCTTGACCCCCTAGCATGCAATCATAAACGGTCCAGTTTTTTCACCACTAATTGTTACTTGAGATTGAATTGCCTGTAATTTTTGCCGTAAATAACAGATATTAATCCAGAGATCTGCTTGATCAACGGTGTCATTCTCATCCCAAACGTGACTGATAAGTTCATTTACTGATAGTTCTTTATTGGCATTCAAAATAAAATACTGAAGTAAACGATTTTCCCGATTCGTTAAACTAATCGAATTACGGCTTTCAAGCGATTGATCGTTACCGTTAAGGGTCAAATCACCAAATTCAAGAACATCTACTTGATAAGAATCATCTCGGCGTTGACGGGAGCGCAACCGAGCAAGTAGTTCTTTTAACGAAAATGGCTTAGTTAAGTAATCATCAGCACCGGCATCAAGACCAGTTACCTTATCATCTTCTTCACCCATAGCCGTTAACATCATAATATATGTTCGATTACCAGTTGCTCTAATTTCCTTTAATGCTTCCAGTCCAGATTTAACAGGCATCATGATGTCTAAAATTATGACATCATAGGCATTTTCTTTCGCCTGCTCAACGGCTTCTTGGCCGTTATTAGCAATATCAACTTGATAACCACTCGCTGTCATCGCTGAACTTAATACATGAGATAGCTGCTGTTCATCTTCTGCTACAAGGATTCGCATTTTATTCGCCTTCCTCACTAGAATTAATTAATTGCCGGATTGTTTGCATTTGAACGTCGCATGATGCTAATTGGTCAGCACAACGTTTAAGTTCACGGCCAATTCGTTCTGGATTTTTAATATTATGTTTATATTTCATCTCATGTTCAAGGCTTGCCCATGAATCCATTGCGATCGTCCGTAACTGAATTTCAACATAAAAATGTCCGGGGTTATTTCCTTCAATATCTTGATATGGAACTGTTTCATCAATAATGACGTGATAGCTCCGATACCCATTTGGCTTTGCATTTGTAATATAATCTTTTTCCTTAATAACCTCACACCAGTCAGCTTGACGTAATTGGTAAAGACAACGGTCAATATCATCGATGAAATTACAAACAATTCTGATTCCAACTGCATCGCGACATTTTCGTAAGGCCGATTCAGTAGAGACCGGATAGCCTTTTCGCTGGCATTTTTCTGCCATACTCTCGGAAGTCTTCACCCGGGCAATTAAATGTTCATAAAGTTTTGGTTGCTTATCCTGCACTGTTTGCTGATTTAGTTCTTTGATCCGATCAGTTGTGAGGGAAAGAATATTTGACAAAATCTGCTCATATGGGCCATAAATTGACATCACATTTTCCTCCTTTAATTTGAATATTATACAGTACTCACCACTAAAGAATACCCTAAAAATAGCATTTTTAAGATGCCTTAAATTTTATTCAGTCCGCAATCCTCCTACATAGTCGTCTACTCCTCTTTTTTGTGACCTAGTTTGGTAGAATTCTTTTTTTAATTGCGATAAGGTTAAGGCCTTTGTTTTTAGTTTTGTATTTCGCTGAGAAGTATATTTTATGATCACGGTTTGGCCTTCCGCTTTAAAGAAAATTGCCGTCCCATCTTGGTCGTCAGTGGCTACTAAATAGCTATAATCATCTACCCCTGCTGGAACGGTGTCAGAAGGCTTAACAATTCCATAAACGAGTTGATTTGCAGCAATATTTTGTTTCAACCACTCGGGAGATATTGCCAAACCCGCTAAAACCCCAATTTGTTGGTCGGTAAATTTTGGCCGCGGCTGTTGACTTGACTGTGTTTCATCCTGAACTTGCTGAGGGGAAGGCCGATTAAAGTTAATTGTAACTGCCACCCATAAGCAACTAATTAAAATAATGATTGTTATTATAACGATTTTTCTTTTCATAATTTCACATAAAAAAGGCGCACCTAGATTATTCTAAGTACGTCTTTACGGATTGTTAAAAGAGAGAAATTGGATCTTAATTCATTTGCGCTTTAATAGCAGCTAAGGATACGTCGCCCGTCTTATCGAACTTAACATCAGCATCCTGCAAATCAGCACCAAAACCAATTGATAATTCACCAGCACGGTTAATTGATTCAATTCCGGCTTGGGCATCTTCAAGTCCTGCTACTTGGTCAGCTGGAAGATCCATTAATTTAGCTGCTTCTTGGTAAATTTCTGGATCTGGCTTACCATGGCTTAAGTTTGCTGGATTAACGATTCCTTCAAAGTAATCAGTTAATTGCAAATACTTAAGAACCTTTGGCGCATTTTTAGAAGCAGAAGCTAATACAATGTGGTAACCATTAGCTTTCAATTCATCTAAGAAGTCTTTCATTCCTGGAAGAATATCGGCAGGTGTTAGAGTTTCAACTAATTTAATATAGTTATCATTCTTTTCAGTTGCCAAAGCTTCTTTTTCTTCTTGAGTATAGTCATTTTCATGGCCGCCAGCCTTCAAGATTAATTCCAAAGAATCCATCCGACTAACACCCTTTAATGCGTCAGCCAATTCTGGAGTCCATTCAGTTCCAACCTTGTCAGCTAATTGGTGCCATGCTTGACCATGAAAACGAGCAGTGTCAGCAATAACACCGTCAAGGTCAAATGCAAAACCTTTCAAATCTTCAAACTTCATCTCAAATGCCTCCAAGAATTACTTTAATTCAAGCTTCTTACCGTCAAGGTCGATGGTAATTGGGTCACCTGATACAAGATCGATCTTAGTACCATGCTTGTCAACCTTAACCTTCAAGATCCGACCACGGAACATTTGACGGAATTGGTATGAATCCCACTTCTTAGGTAAGAATGGTGCATAGTGCAATTGACCATCACGAACACGCATACCAGCAAATCCTTGAACAATATCAAGCCATGAACCAGTCATTGAAGTGATGTGAAGTCCATCAGAAGTATCGTTGTTGTAGTTATCAAGGTCAAGACGTGCTGAACGTTCATACAATTCAACGGCCTTGTCTTCGTAACCAATATCAGCAGCGATAATTGAGTAAACAGAAGCAGAAAGACTTGATTCGTGAACAGTAAATTGTTCGTAGAAGTCAAAGTTGTTCTTCTTTTCTTCCTTAGTAAAGTCATCAATGAAGTCCCAGAGACCTTGGATAACGTCACCTTGTTTTACGTATGGTGAACGTAAGATCTTATCCCATGACCAGTGTTGGTTAAGTGGTAACTGGTCACTTGGAATTTCAGAAACTGGAGTCAAGTCCTTGTCCATGAAGCCATCGTTTTCTGGGAAGATGTCCTTTTCCTTGTCGTAAGGAAGGTACATGTTGTCTACAATACCCTTCCACTTACGCTTTTCGTCTTCTGAAACATTAAGCTTCTTAGCTACCTTTTCATCTACTTGGTCTAAGATGTCAAGGGTGTATTGAAGAGTCCAGCGACAAAGAAGGTTAGTGTACCAGTCGTTGTTTACGTTGTTGTCGTATTCATCAGGACCAGTTACGGCATGAAGCATGTACTTATTCTTGTTTTGGGAGTAGTGCACACGGTCAGCCCAGAAACGAGAAATTTCAGTAAGAACTTCTGCACCTTCGTTAAGAACATATGACTTGTCGCCAGTGTACTTAGTGTACAGGTAAATAGCAAAGGCAATGTCCCCGTTACGGTGGATTTCTTCAAAGGTAATTTCCCATTCGTTGTGACATTCGATACCGTTGAAGGTAACCATTGGGAATAATGCACCATCAAGTCCTTGTTCCTTAGCGTTAACAAAGGCACCATCTAATTGCTTGTAACGGTACATTAATAAGTTACGTGCAACTTCTGGGTCTGCAACCCCAAGGTAAACTGGAATACAGTAAGCTTCAGTATCCCAGTAAGTAGCACCACCGTACTTTTCACCGGTGAATCCCTTTGGACTGATGTTAAGACGGTAATCTTGACCGTAGTAAGTAGAGAAGAGTTGGAAGAGGTTGAAACGAATACCCTGTTGAGCTCCTTCGTCACCTTCAATTTCAACATCAGACTTAACCCAACGATCTGCCCATTCTTTAATATGTGGATCGAGTAAATCGTCAAAACTTTGATTATCAAGTTGGTCGCCTAATACATCCAAGTTCTTTTCAATATCTGCTTGGGAGTCGTAATCACGAGAAGTCATTACAATACTGCGCTTTTCAAAGTTAACTTCTTTACCAGCAGCTACAGTACCAGCAAATGTGTTGTAAGCGTGCTTTTCGTCAGTGCCGTCACCCACGTGGTCAAGGTTAGTCTTTGAAGTAGTCTTCATTCCAACGATGAATTGTGGAGTGCCAAAATCATTCTTCTTAGTCATAGAAGTTAATTCAGCATGTTCGCCATCAGCAGACTTGCCTAAAACGTTCCAGAATTGTTCATCGTAGTTAGCGTCTTCGTTGTATACATCAGCATCAATCATGCTGGTAATTTCAACCTTAGCATCACTGTCGCCACGGTTCTTAATGTGGAGACGTTGACCAACTAATTCTTTTTGGGTAACACTAACAAAACGTTCAAAATTGAAGTACATTTCAGTACCACCAATTTCAACAGTAAAGCGCCGTTCTAAGACACCACGCTTCATGTCAAGATCAAGCTTAAAGTCTTTTGGTGTTTGCTTTGCTAAGTCGAGTTGTTCACCATTAACCTTAATGATTAACTTCATGAAGTTGACAGCGTTGATCATCTTACCAAAGTACTTAGGATAACCATTCTTCCACCAACCAACACGAGTCTTGTCAGGGAACCAAACTCCACCGAGGTAAATACCTTCCATATGGTCACCACTGTAACCTTCTTCAAAGAATCCACGCATACCAAGATTTTCATTGGCTAAACTAGTCATTGATTCTTGTAGACGCTTGTCTTGTGGGTCCCATTTGTGAGTGGCAACATGCCAAGGGGCAATATCAAATGTACGTTTCATTGAAATCTCAATTCCTTTCATCTGAAATAAAGGTAGTCTTTAACCTGCCTTTATTATAACTTAATTAATTTATTTTATTAAATAACTCCTATTCAGCATAAGTTTCCTTGATTGTGGCAACTGAAAGAGCACCAAGAGCCATTACAATACCAGCAAGGATAAACATGTGAACTTGTGAGTGTCCAAATAATGGGAATAAAGCAAAACTCAATAATGAAGCAACAATCTGTGGTAAACAAATTGAACCGTTGAATAATCCAAGGTATGTACCCATGTGCTTACCAGTCAATGCGTTTGTAACAATTGTTAATGGGTAAGTGTTCATCGCAGCCCAAGCAATTCCGACAAGGGTGTATGAAACAATCAACGTCCATTGATCATGAACAAAGAACACTGAAATGAACCCAAGAGCACCAAGAAGTAAACTACCACCGTAACCAAGCTTGTGGTACTTGTTTGGCACCTTAGCTAAAACGTATGACCAAATAACCGCAGCGATTGATTGAACAGCCGCAAGCACACCGTACCAGTTACCAGCAGCCTGATAACCAGCAGAAGTAGCATCAACAGTATCCCAAACGTTTTTGGCAATAGCCCCAGCTGAGTATGTCCAGAGGTACTGGAATGCAAACCAGCAGAAGAATTGAACAAGGGTAACTGTCCAGAATGCCTTTGGTGCATGCTTTAAGAGTGTGAACCAATTTCCACCCTCTTTGTTATCATCTTCAGAAATACCATGGTACTTTGCGTAAGTTGCTGGGTCATATTCATGAACCCGGAAAACTGTAAATAAACTAGTAACAACTAACAAGGCCGCTCCAACGTAGAAGGCGATAATAACTGAATCTGGAACAACGCCTCGTTTTGCAGTGTTACGAACCCCAAACCAAGCAGTTAAAATGAATGGGAAAACGGCAGCTAACACAGCACCTGTGTTAGATAAGAAACTTTGAATCCCATAGGCATAACTCTTTTGGTCATCGTTAACCATATCACCAACCATCATCTTAAATGGCTGCATTGCCACATTTGATGAAAGGTCAAGTAAAGCAACAGTAATTGCACCGAACCAAAGGGCAGCAAGCGAACCATACCCGAAACCGAAACTTCCTGAATTAGGAAGCAAAATCATAACGATAACAGCTACAATCATTCCCAATAGTAAGTATGGCAACCGCCGACCACCTAATTTTGGTGCCCATGTACGGTCTGAATAATAACCAATGATTGGTTGAACAATCAAACCAGCTAATGGTGGTAAGATGAAGAACCAGCCAAGGTTGTTAGGGTCGGCCCCAATAGTTTGGAAAATCCGACTCATTTGAGAACTCTGCAGAGTAAAAGCTGTCTGAACACCAAGGAATCCAAAGTTGATCATCCAGATAGTACTCTTTGATAGAGTAGGTAATCCAGCCCCCGTGGACTTTTCTTGACTCATTGCTAACAACTCCTTAACTTATAAAATAGTTCTAAAAGACACTTATGATTATTGTAAGCGCTTCATACATTATTGCAATATTAATAATATCAAATTTAAAATTGTTGTGCAACCGCTTGCGCAAAATTTTAGAAAACGGTTGCAGATTTTTATAATTTAAAGTTATTACTGTTCAGTTTCCGCAAGACAGGTCCGTTATAGTTAATTATTTAAAACACATTTAGCTTAATAAAATAAAGAAGGCAAGTAATGGGACTATGACATAAGTTAAGTTACTTTCATAAAAAGCAAATACGCAGTACAACAATGGCCTCTAACGTCCGGCAAAACCGAACGCTAGAGGCCTATTGTTGCTTGCGGGGGCTCGAAAACGAAGTCACAAGTGACTTCTGTCTCGCTCCCATTACTTGCCTTTTACAATGAAAGTTATTCTTGGTACTAAATTTTCTTAAGCAGAACCGCTTCACCCATTCCGCCCCCGACACACAGCGAAGCAACGCCGAGTTCATGATTATCCCTATGCATTTCATTAATCATTGTGACGATAATTCGCGCTCCTGAACACCCAACAGGATGGCCTAATGCAATTGCTCCACCCCAAGGATTGACAGCACTAGGATCAAGATGAAGCAAGTCCTGACAGACAAGGGCTTGGGTCGCAAACGCTTCATTAATTTCGTAAGTTTCTACGTCCTCTGCCGACATCTGCTGTTTTTTTAAGAGCTTATTGATTGCATAATATGGTCCCAGACCCATTAATGCTGGATCCAGACCAACAAGTGCGGATCCTTGCCACTCAGCCAATGGAGTTAATTCTAATCGGTTGACTGCACTTTCAGAAGCAAGAACCAGAGCAGCTCCTCCATCATTAATTCCCGAGGCGTTTCCTGCAGTCACACTTCCGTCAGATTTAAAAGCTGGTTTTAGTTTCGCTAAAGCCGCTAGGGAAGTATCTGATCGTGGTGCTTCGTCAACCGTTACAGTCACGGTGGTTCGTTTCTGCTTAACTTCAACTGGCACAATTTCTGAATCGAAATAGCCTGCTTTTTGAGCCTTTACTGCACGTTGATGACTCAGTAAAGCAAATTCGTCTTGCTGATGACGAGTAATCTGATACTTATCATTGATATTTTCAGCAGTAATTCCCATCGGATAACTGCCATAAACGTCATTTAAAGCATCACTTTGCATTGCATCAAGTAAGGTTCCGTTCCCAAATCGATAGCCATTCCGTGCCTTAGGAAGAACATAAGGAGCTTGAGACATACTTTCCATCCCCCCGGCAACAATTACATTAGCTTGTCCTGCGCGAATCAAACTTGCTGCCAAGTCAACACTTGACATTCCCGACGCACAGACGTCATTAATCGTTATTGCCGGAACCTGCTCACCTAATCCAGCGGCCATTGATGCTTGGCGAGCTGGATTTTGTCCAGTCCCTGCTTGAATAACATTCCCCATTAATACTTGGTCAATATCGTTTCCACTGAGCTTTGCCTTTTCAACAGCCGCTTTAATTGCAATTGCTCCTAATTCAACTGCAGACTTTGAAGCTAACTGACCGTTAAACTTACCGATTGGTGTTCGCTGAGCAGCAACAATGTAAACCTTCTCCATTCCGATTTCCCTCCATGTAAAAATAAGAGAGGACCGTGGCAAGTAATTCCGTGGTCCTTTCTATCAACTATTTATTTTAAAATCAACAATCCGATACTGCTCTTCTGGATTAAAAAGCAATTCGACCGCTTGCTGACCCAATTTGCGGGGTTGTAAGTCAACCTTTTCTTCTTGATTAATTAACATCCCCATCAACCGACTATTGTTAAAACAAATAGTTGGTAAATTAAATTCTTGTAGTTGCCGTATTAATCGTACCAGCAACAAGTCATCAACACAAACAATTGAATCGATTTGCGGATGTTGTTTAATAAAATCTTTAACTGCAGGTCCAGTTGGTGAATATCGCCAGCTAAGAGCAGGAAGTTGATGATTTTGCATACTCTGTTCATAACCTTGATGTCTATCCTGTTCAAATGCCCAATTACTTGCAGATTGAAGAAAGACGGGGTGGCTGACCTCCTGATGATCCATTAGATAATCAGTCGCCGCTTGCCCTGCCGCCACGTTATCATTGTCGACAAACCGATCTTGGGCCTTATCCGGGTGACCAATTACCACAAAATTAAGGTTATTTTGGCGCAGGTAATTAGTAATGGGGTCATCTTTAACCGTATAAAGTACTAAAAAGTTATGCACCTTGGACTGTTCGACCATCGATTTTACGCTTTGCAAAAGGTCGGTCGTAGTTGGCGCAATTGCCACAACCATTTCATAGTGAATCGGCTTTAATGCCATGCTAATTCCCCGTAATAAGTCAATATGGAAAGGGTTGGCAGGCGCAGTATCACTGGTTACTGGAAAAATAATTCCGACCATGTTTGATTCGCCCCGTGTTAGGTTCTGTGCATTGTAATTTGGTTGATAACCCAACTCTTTAGCAATCGTCGCTATTCGTTGTCGTGTTTTTTCACTAATTCGTGGATTATGGTTTAAAGCTCGAGAAGCAGTCGAAACCGATACCCCTGCTTTTTGTGCAATATCTTTAATTGTCGCCAACTAATCACCCTCTTTTGTAAATAACACGAACTCTCCTAATTCTAACAGGTAAAGCCCCATTTGGACAACTGGAATCCCTTCCATTAGGTTCAAAGCTTCTTTGTAGAGCTCTAATTGTCCCCGGTATCGGTCCTTTATCCGTGCCAGATCAAAGTCGCGGTAATCTTTATTAAGGTGATCGGTCTTATAGTCAACTAGAATAATTCCCTCGTCAGTTCTTAAGTAGCCATCAATGATTCCGTGAATTAAAATACGCTCATCATCGCTAACATTTACCCCTTTAAATAATTCATGACCATTCATAATCATTGAGAACGGGACTTCGCGATGATAATCTGTCGGATGCTTTAAAATCTTCTGGCCAACAGCGGTCTGATAAAAGGCCACTATTCCCTCACGATTGATTCGTGCTGCCACAACCGGATTGATCAATTTTTCTTCTACTAATTTTTGAATTTCTTGGTCAACAAATTCAACGTTAATCGGACCTTTATCAAGTGGGAGTTTTTGGAAAACAAGGTGCGTTGCTGTTCCAATTTCTGTTGCCACTGGTTCATGAGTAGTCTGTTGGATGAAAGCCGGGACATCAAAGTTATTATTTAAGTAAATTCCTTGTGTCTTTACCTTTTGTTGTTGATCATAATCCCACCGTGCCATATCACGTGTATCAGGATCTTCAAAGACTCGTTTTACATCTGTAACAGATTGGTAAGCAGTTGTTTTAGTAGCGACAAGATGGGGGTAACGATAGCGCAAAATTTGCTCAATCTTTTGTTCAGAAGCATCAGTTGCGACTATATTGTTCTTTTCCGTTACATTAGCACTAGCATTTTGCCCAATTCTTGCTAATCCATCACTAACATCAAGCGCGGTATATGTTTTTGCAATAAAGTGAGGATCAGCCGCCAAACCAGTAACTTTGGTATCAGCGAGAGTGCTTTCTTCTAACGTGACATTTCCACGACTCAATCGTTGCGCGTTGAATTCTGGATAACGAGCCAGGGCAAGGCCGACCCAGTCCATAAATGAATTTGCAGTGATCCGTGGCTGCGGGCCAATTAGTAAATTCTTACTCTGATAAGCTTTTTGCCACCGCTGCCATGACCCAGCAAGACTTTGGGTCCGCATTTCTTCATTAAAGGATCCCGTAATAACTAATCGCTGTTCCGCACGGGTCAGTGCAACATAGAGAACCCGAAGATCTTCTGCCCGTTCGCCGCGCTGAATTTCTTCAATCACTGCTTGCCGTTGTGGCGTATCATAAATAACCCGTTGATCATCCATGTAACGAATCCCTACCCCCGCAACGGCATCGACAACTGCATTTTCACGAGCTGCTCCTTTGTTAAAGCCATGTGTGGCATCAATTAGAAATACCACAGGGAATTGCAGACCCTTACTTCCGTGAATCGTCATAACATTAACCGTATTTGCAGTTAACTGTGTCGGTGCTACGCCTAAATCTTTATCATGTTCCTGCATTTTCTCAATAAAGCGAATAAATTGATAAAGACCCTTAAAACTGCTTTGTTCATAGGAGTGTGCACGTTGATAAAGAGCATGGAGGTTTGCTTGCCGTTGGTGGCCTCCTGGCATTGCTCCAACATAATCAAGGTAACCTGTTTGGTCATAGATCTGCCAAATCAAGTCAACAAGGTTTTGTTGTTGGGCTGTTTGTCGAAAAATACGAAGCAAGCCTAAGAAGTGGTCTGCTTTTTCATAAAGGGCACTTACCTGTTCAGAAGTAAGGAGCGATTGATGGCGAAGGGCCTTTCGCTGATAATTGTTCATAAATGCTTGCAAGGCAGCATAGTAATCGACAGAGCGATTCTGAAGACGGATAAAAGCTAATTCTTGGTTAGTTAACCCGACAATCGGCGACCGCAAAACAGCAGCTAATGGAATATCCTGTTGTGGATTATCAATTATCTTCAACAAGGACATCATTACTCGCACTTCAGTAGCTTGAAAATAACTTTCAACATCGTGAACTGTCAATGGAATATTAAGTTTATTAAACTCTTCCATCAATGAATTATTAATTGCCTTTGTCCGCTCAAGCAAAACAATATCACCGTACTGAATCGGACGCATCTGCCCATCTTCGGGATGAAAAATTAACTCTTGATTTTCAACCATCTGCTTAATTCGCATCCCAATCATCCGAAATTCTCCAGCTAATTTATCATCTTCGTGTTCAATATCTTCTTTTTCTGGATCAAGGGCATTGGCGTCATACAACAACACTTCTGTTGGTTGAACCTTATTAGCTTGATTTTCTTCGTAATAAGTGGCCGCATATTTTAAATGGGCATCTTCGTCGTAATCAATTTCACCGACTTCTCTATCCATCAATTGTTCGAAAAGGACATTGGTAAAGCTCGTCACATTAGTCATCGACCGGAAATTTTCTCCTAAAACAATTGCTTCCCCGTCGTTGCCTTGACGATAGTTTTGATATTTCCCGAGAAATAATGTTGGATCAGCTTCACGGAATCGGTAAATCGATTGCTTAACATCCCCTACCATAAATAGGTTCTTACGTTCAGGAGATGTCAATTTCATCAAAATACTTTCCTGAAGGCGGTTCGTATCCTGATATTCATCGATCATAATTTCCTGATAATGATTTTGCAGATCTTTGACAAGGGTTTGCCAGTTTGGCTGGTCGTCTGGTGGCGTTAAAATGGCGTACGCGTAGTGCTCCAAGTCACTAAATTCAAGGAGATGACGATTCAGCTTAGTTTGTTGGTACCGCCGACGGAAATTAATTGTTACCGCACTCAATTCACGTAAAAGTTCCTGAGCATGCGTTGAAATTAATCGAAATTGGTCTTCACGGTAATTAAAAAAGCGATCGACTAACTGATCAAATTGCTTTTTTATCCCCGTGCGAGCACTTCCCAGTGATTTATATACTTCTTCAGCTAGCTCATCATCTTTCGGTTTACCGCCCATTCGTGCAAATTTAGCATTAGCAAATAAGTCCCGAATAGTATTCCAGGTAGGTGGTTGCAATAAGTCTAAAAGCTCCTGCATCATCTGCTGGTCTTTTTGCAATGAATCAACAGTTTTAGCATCTAATTGACTTTCAGTTGCTTTGCTTAACAAGGCTGTAAATTGATCATGGAAAGTCGTTAGCTCGGTTAGCAGCTCTTCTTTTGCAATTGGTTCCTGTGCTTCCTGCTTTCCCAAGTAAGTACTAATCATTTGTTCCCACTGCTTCTTTAGCTGATTACGCTGCTTTTGAATGTCTTTATATACATCAATCCGTGGATCATCTGCCGCTGGTCGTCCTCGAAAACTACCAAACTTTTGCTGCGCCATCATTTGGCAAACATCACTGACGGTAATACCTCCTAGGGACGAAAGAAGTTGGTGCACCAACTCTTCATCACTCTTAATAACCTCGGCTGCTTGGTCTAGTCCGTTATCGCTAGCTCTTGTTGCTAATTCACGATAATCTTGAATGAACTGATTGAGTTTTTCGATGACCAGGGGCTTTAACTGTTGTTGATAAAAATTAGATTCTAATAGTGAGCCAGACCCCAAATCATAATTATCTGGTAATTTTTGGAGCCACTTTTCGGGTTCAGGCTGAGCATTAGCAATTTCATATAACCGTAAAATCAAGTCGTCAAGTCCTTGGTCATCACGGTCATTAGAAAAGTTGAGAACTAGTTCGCTAAAGGAAGCTCTTCCTGGAACTTTTTCTTCAGCATTTTTATATAGTTCTTCGCTAACTTCATGCCAGACATCTTCTTGAAGTAACAATCGCTCCGTTTCATCAGTTAAGAGCCGAAATTGTGGGTCAAGATCAATTAAGTAGTAGTAGCGCTTTATTAACTTTAAACAGAAAGCATGAATTGTACTGATATCTGCAGCCGCAAGCCGGTTAATTTGATTACTCATCCGGTCACGTAAATCTTTGGGATTAGCGGAATCTTGTACTATTTTCTGCAAGGCTGTTCTGATTTTATCCCGCATATTCTTTGCTGCCGCGTCCGTAAATGTTACGAGCAGCATTCGATCAATGCTTTGCCCTTCTTTAATTAATTCAATTGTCCGATTTACTAGCACAGCCGTTTTTCCTGATCCCGCGGAAGCTGAAACTAGAATATTTTCGCCACGGTCATTAATCGCCTTGGATTGAGCAGGCGTTGGTTTAAATCCAGCCATTACTTCTTATCCTCCTCATCATCGTCTTGAACTACATTATCAAATGCTTCTTTTGCTAAATTAGGATTTAGGTCGCGGTAGTTTTGTTGGTCAAGCATATTATCAAACTGAAATACGTCTAAAAAGTCACTATAATCAAGTCCTGTACGGCGGTTGCTTCCAGTTAATAACCGGTAAGGATTTAGTTTCAAGTCACCACTCAAAATTTGATTACCCGCATTAATTACAAGTTCCTTATTCATGTTTTGCAGCCAATCAAGTTGCTGTGGCGTAACGAGAAGGGCTTCTTTATTAGCTTTGATTTTTCCATTCTTATATTCCTTAAGGGGGTATAAGAATGCTTGTTTATCTAAGCTCTTATCTAACTCCCGCAATAATTGTGGATCATTCAAGAGGATTCCCTTGTATTGGTGCTCTTTTAATTTCAAATCATCGAGGGATCTTTTCTTTAACTCGGCAGCCTTAATTGTCGGATTATTCAAACGAAGATATAATGCCCCTGCCAGTCGTGGATTACTCGTTTCCAATTCAGTTAAGTTTGCCTGTAACCCGTTAAGGTAGGTTAAAAGTTGGAGAGAGAGTCCATAATAAGCCGAAGTGAGGTCAAAAAGATGATTACTCGACTTATAGTCAACGACCGTCAAGAAATTATCGTTCCCTTGCTTAAGATTATCGATTCGGTCAATTCGTCCCCGCAGATAAATATGATGATTATCTTTAAGCGGATAATCAAGAGAACCAAGGTTGCCCGGCTGTTGGTTACCAATTCGTCCAAACTGAACTTCGGTTTTTACTGGCTGCGAGCCGGTATATTCAGCTTGGCGGCATAATGTAATTAACATTGTTTTAACAATGGCGGTTAATTGCTGATATTGGAATTGGGCTTGGGCTGAAGAATTAATGAGACGCAATAAAGTTGGCTGATTCTCTTGAGCTGTAACTAATGCATGGTCAATCAGCTGGTCACGTTGCATCTGATTATCCTTGTGGGCAAGGTCTGCAAATGACAAATTATTTTCTCGAATTGTTGTAACAAAAGTCTCCATTGCTTTATGGAAGAAGGTACCGATACGGTCATTAGATAAGGTTAACTCATCTCGTTTTTGCAACCTCAAGCCATACTTAAGGAAATATTCGTACTGATTAATATAAAAATCTTGCAACTGCGAAATCGAGGCATATAATACCCGCCCACGCTCATCATCTGGAGCTGCTCGGAGATAAAGTGCCTGAGCCAATTTATTTCCCAGGGAATCAATCTTATTTTGATAATGGAAACCAGCAGCAACTAAAGATAGACGCTGACCTAGTAATATCCCTTCTGTTTGAACCTTAGCATTCGCTGATTGTTGCCATTGCTTAGCTAACTTAACTAACGATTCAGCAACTGTTTGCCATCCAACGGGCATGACCGGTTGCCGATCAATGCCAACCCCTTGCTCATCACGAATTTGCCGGCTAACTTCAACTAACCGGTTTATTGTTGCAAGCGGGGCACTAACAAAATCAATAGCATTCTCTTGTCCGGCCTTGCTAGTAGCTAATGGATATTCACGAACCGGTTGACTAAAGTAACGAGCCATATCATGCATATATGGCGATATACTGAGTTCCTTATCATCACTATCAGTTTGCGGTGCTGAGAAAATCAACTGTTCCTTAGCATTCATAAAACCAGTATAGTGAACAAATGGCTCGTCAATCAGTTGGTCAATTGCCGTTCCAGGAAGGTATTGGAAATCTTCATCAAGATAAGCACTCAAAATATCCTTATCTTGGTCCGTTAGCAAACTATCACTTTCTTGCATCTCTGGCATCACATCATCAGTTGACCCAATCATAAAAACTACTTTTCGATTTTCACTTTGGACAATTCCAGTTTCGGAGACTACTACTTGGTCTAATGTTGCCGGGATCTGGGAATACTGGGCCGCCGCAAAGCCTGCCTGGAGCAATTCACTAAAATCCGCAAGAACCTCACTAGTTCCGTTCCGCAGTTCTTGTTGGCCTAAAATTTCTACATATTCTTGGAGAATTTGGCAAAAGGTAGCCCAGACTTGTTGCGGTTGGCGCGCGATGTCTAAATCCCGGGTACTTTGGTATTGCTGCCAAGCGTATAACCGGTCTGTAACTCCCATAGCAGCTAAGAATTGGTATAACGCAGTCGCAAGTTCTTGTCCTGTTTGTGCTTGTTTAAATTGGTCGAAAACTGGCAGTAAGTGGTTTGCAACAAAATCTTTTACAAGGGCTAACTGGTCATTTAATTTTTTTAAACGTGACTGTTCATATTTTGGATCTGTCAGGTTGGTTCCTGGCGCCTGCCATAATTGCTTAATCTTTTCTGGATCATTAGTTGTCCAAGCATTTTTTCCTTCAATTGCCTGCTTAAGGCACCAATTCTCAGTAGCGAAAACTGCTGCTTGGAAATCACTTAGCCCCATCAGATCACCAGTGCCTGTCCGTGGAACAAGTAACCATGTTTTCAGCAATTGGATGATATCTGCTGTTCGATAGCCTCGCTGCGGTAATTCTAATAATGTTGTGAGGAGCGTTACTAACGGATGATTATCCATCAAGCGTTCATGGTCATTAAAAACTGGAATATCATGTGCCGCAAAAACCGGTTCAATCATTGTCTGATAGCCGTCAAGGTGGCGACTAAGGATAAGGAAGTCACGATAACGATATTTACCGCTAGCAACTAATTGGCGAATCTGGGTAGCCACACTATTCAATTCAGTCATCCGATTGGTGGTTGTCATAAATTGAAGATTTTGGGGACAAGAAAGTTCTTCCCGCTCGCCGGGGCCAATTGGTTCGCTTGCATAACGCTTAAAATACGAATCAACTTGTTGTAATTCCGCATCTACGCGAGGAGTCGTCGCAAACGCTACATTTTGCAAAACCTTTACTTCTTTTTGATGCATTTGACCAAATTTCCACAAACGGTGAAATTGCATCGCGGAGGAATAAAACAAGTTATTTTTAGGAGGAAGTTCCTGGGGATTTGGATGGTTCTGATCTGGATATCCACGATCAAGAGTTAAAGAAATAGTTGTCGATGCGGCATTCGTAATTAATGCATCCACTACCTGTTGCTCATTTGCAGTAAACTGAGCAAAACGGTCAATAAAGAAGTGCATCTTAGCAACTTCTGGTGATTTTTGAAGGTAAGACACTAATTGCCGGTATAACTCACTATTACCAATATACCGGTCTCGTAACCGGTCTTCATAAGCATGATATATGATTTCAACATCATGCATTTTAGCTAGCCACGCCTGATTAGCTGCTGGATCATTCGCTGACTTCACCCGGGAAATAATATCGGTTAAGTCGTCAGCGGTTATGTTGGCATTTTTTAATTCTTCAAGCTGGGCTGTCATCTTTTGAATAAATCCAGCTTGTTTTACTTCACTCGCATATAAACGGAGCTCACTTGCCTGTTCTTGAACAACTTGGGAAGTTAGCATCGCCATCCCAATTTTAGAAAGGTGTTGTTTTTGAAATGCTGGAGTATCTCGTAAAAGGTACCAAGCAAGCCGGCTAAACGAAAGTACCTGTACGCGTGAAGAGGCGAACCGGTCACTTCCGCTAAGTCCTTGACGATCACGAAGACCAGCAAGGACATTAATTTCAGTTTCAAACTTAATATGGTTAGGCACCAAATAATAAAAGCTCTCATCAGCAGATGCATTCTTTATCTGGTCAACTAATTGATCAATCAACACTTGCTGATGATCCATCGCTGCTGTCCCTAAAACAAATCCCAGTGTTCCCATAATCTTTAATCCTTTCTATCGCTTAAATTGCTCCTCTAATTTTATCATAAAACGAACATATATTCTTTAGCTAAAAAAAAGGGATCGAGACAGAAGTTACTCGTGACTTCTGTCTCGATCCCTCTATCATTATAAAATTGGAGACAGCAGACGTGACACCGTTTGCTTAACTCTTAACCAGCGCGGTTGCTCAGCAAACATTACAGGTGTAATTACCCGGCATTCACGAATATCATTAACAAAAATCCGCTCAAGATCGTCTACTGTATTTTGATTATAAATAAAGGCATTAATTTCGAAGTTTAATTTAAAACTCCGAAAGTCAAGGTTAGCAGAGCCGACTGAAGCCATTCGACCGTCAATCATCATCGTCTTAGCGTGAAGGAAACCCTTTTGATAGTAATAAATTGTTACACCATGATTAGCAAGCTCACGAGCATAATATTGTGTTGCCCGATATACAAAGGCATGGTCAGGCATTGAAGGAATCATTATCCGTACATCGATTCCTGAATGAGCCGCTACTTTTAACGCATCCAAAATACTATCGTCGGGGATTAGGTAGGGAGTTTGAATCCAAATATGATCTTGCGCTGCATTAATTAGACGTAAATACCCCATTTTAATTTTTTCCAATGGCGCTTCAGGACCGCTAGAGACAGTCTGCAATGCAACATCCCCATGAACTCTAATTGGTTGGAAGTAAGGATGGTAATGCACAATCTTATCTTTATCCTTTTTCATTGATGCATTCCAGTCGCCGATAAACCGTCGCTGAAGGCCATAAACGCCACCGCCGACAATTCGGAGGTGGGTATCACGCCATGGACCAAATTTAGAAACGCGTCCTAGGTATTGGTCCCCAACATTAAAACCACCAACATACCCAATCTCACCATCAATAACAACAATTTTCCGGTGGTCCCGGTAGTTTATCCGAAAATCAAAGAAATTACTTCGGGACATCAGGAACGGGGCTGCATAACCACCGACTTCCCGTAAATGATCATAGAAGCTTGGCCAGACTCCCATTGATCCCCATGAATCGTAAAGAACTCGCACTTCTACTCCCTCAGCAGCCTTTTGTTCAAGCAGAGTCCGTAATTCATTACCAATTTGATCATTATAAATTGTATAAAACTCAATATGGATACTCTTTTTCGCTGCTGCAATATCATCAAACATTTGCTTAAAAAGCACATTACCATTTGTAAAAATATTAACGGTATTGTGCCGCGTCAAAAACGAGTCATCAATACTTTGAAAAAGCATGATGGTTCGTCGATAAATCTGGACGGTTTGATCTTTGGGCTTCGGCATATTGATGAATTGCTGCTTTTGCTTTTCTAGTGCTTGTTTTAATTTTAGCTGCGTTTGTGATTTTATTCGGGCTAATTGTTTATGCGGTAATTTTCGCCCAAAGAAAGCATATAGAATAAAACCAAACCCAGGAATCAGCATTAACACCAACAGCCATGCCCAAGTTGCGGCAATATCTCGTTTTTCACGGAAAACAGTATAAATGGCTGCAATTTCATTGACGAGAATAACTAGTAGCAAACACCACCAAATAATTGTCCATGTTAATGCCATCGCTTATCCTCCATTCATCTCATTGCTTTTCATTCTAACGCAAACTACTTCTTTCTGAAATATAATCTCGCCTATTTTCTCCGCTGAATAAGGCTAAATGTCGTACAATAGAAATATTATTAATCAAGGGAGGATACTAATGGCAGAAATATATTTGCGCCGCGCCCAGACCCAAGACTTAGCGACGATCATGAAGATAATTGATGATGCAAAGGGCCTTCTAAAGAAAAATGGCAGTCCGCAATGGCAAAACGGTTATCCAAATCGAGAAACTTTTGCTCAAGATATTGCAACGCAAACAAACTGGGTATTAATTAATGGTAATAAAGTAGCGGCAACTGCGACTCTTCAGCTCACCCCAGAACCGACCTACCGTAACATTACACAGGGACAGTGGCAACAACTAGATGAACCTTACGCTACCATTCACCGGGTCGCCATCAGCAGTAATTATCGCGGACAAGGACTTAGTAAATTGCTCTTTTCTAACTTGCTAACTGTTGGCCAAATGCAAGGGATTAAGAATTTCCGGATCGACACTCACCGCAACAATAAAGCGATGCAACACATTGTCGAAAATTTCAACTTTAAAAGACGAGGAATCATTAAAGTTAATGACCAAAATGATCCCGAGCGATTAGCCTATGAACTAAACTTAGGAAGCCATCATAAGCTTACTCGAATCAATAATAATTTTATGCAACCATTGATTGATAAGCTATAGGATGCACAAAAAATGACAGTTTAAAACAATAAAGAGGTTGGGGAGTTCCCAGCCTCTTTGTATTTATTAACCGTTTTGGATTAGTTGTGGCGCTTCTTTGAGCTGTAAGTGATACCAAGTGTACCAAGTAATGCAGTGGCAGCTAAAGCAACAATTGACATAGAAGATTGATCTACCTTTTGTGATGATTCACTCTTCTTAGCAGGAGTTTGCTTCTTAGCAACAGTGTCAGCTTTTACAACTGACTTCTCATTGTTGTCTGCTTTAGTGGCTTTATTATCAGCAGTAGAAGCAACCGGTGTTTGTGTACCATTATTTGTAGTAGCAGCAACTGCAGCTGTTTGTGTTACAACTGGAGCTGAACTTTCATTACTCTTAACAGTGTTTTCAGCAGCATGATTTCCTGTAGTAACAACTGGTGCAACTGCAATTGGCGTTTGCGTAGCTGTCTTTACAATCGATGGTGCTGAAACTGGTTGAATGCGTCCAGTAGTTTCAGCTTGTAGACGGTTTGTAGCCGTTGGGAAAGCAACAGTATCAACATTGCCGTCATTAGCTGCTTCCACTGCTGAAGGAAGAACAACAGTATTATTTGCTAACCGAACTTCATTAGCTCTCTTAGCATCTTCACGTTGTTGAATAGCTGCTAATTGAACGTTGAATTGTTCAGCAAGTTTGTTATAAGCAGCCTTGTTTTCAGCCTTTAGTTCAGCAAGAACAGCATCACCATGGGCAATAACTGCTTGGTGTTGATCTTGCAATTGCTTGATTTGTGGATCAATGCTTGGAACAAGTTCATTAATCTTAGCATCAAGCTTTGCATTTTCAGTTTTCTTGATATTAGCGATCTTAGCGTCACGATCAGCAGCAAGCTTTTGTGCGGCTACTTGATCAGCCTTTACTAAGTTTTGGTAGGCACTGTCTAATTGAGCCTTGTAAGCTTGAAGATCAACAGCTCCAGTAGCCTTAAGAGCAGCATCACGAACACTAGCTGCCTTAGTAACTGCAGCATCATAGTTAGCTTTTACTTGAGCCTTTGCATCATTATATTGTTGTTCAAGCTTATTTAAGTTAGCTTTGTGGGCACTAGTTAATGCATCAAGAGATTGTTGTGCTTGTGCCTTAACATCAGCTAATTTTTGTTGTTCACTAGCAGTAGCTTTTTGCACATCAGTAGCAGTTGGCGTAACCGTCTTTGTCCCTGGTACTTTATTAACATGATATTGAGCAGTCTTAATAGTATTTAATTGTGCATCAACAGTTGAAGTTCCCCATACATTACGATTTTGAACTTCTTTAGTTAAGTTAGCATCATGGTTAATGTTAAATCCAATGTGATCAAATGTTACAGCGTATGATGGGTTCTTGCGATCAGAAACACCTGAACCATTCTTAGCAGTCATTTCATCAGTTAGCTTTTGGAAGCCAATTCCCACAGTGCGAACACCAGCACGAAGAAGATTAACTGCATGTCCACCGATGTGTGTTGGGTTTACCAATTCACCATAGTACATACCCTGCATTGAGTTGTAGAGATTAATAGCGTAATTTAGAAGAGTTGGCGTTCCAGCTTGCATAGTAGTTAAGTTTTCATTAACGTCAGTGTAAACTGTCTTACCATTAAATTCGCTTGTTAAACTCTTTTGCAAGTTTTGGGTGGCATTATTAATAATGCTACTATAAGTTGCTTCGGTAGGCATTCCACTGTCTTTAACAGTATGGCTATTATTATCAACATTGTACTTTGTCCGGTTAGCAACAACTTGGTTAGCAATGTTATCAGCAAAGTCAGTGCTTACTAAATCAACTGGAGCAACGTTCACAAAGCCATCATTCTTATTAACCGCATTGTAAAATTCACGGTAGTTTTGGAAAACATTGTTACGGAATCCATTTTCCCATGAAAGAGCTAATGCCCGTAATACCTGAACTTGGGCAGCTGTTAATCCATCAGCAGAAACTTTTTCTGAATGATCATTTTTAGCATCGTAACTTAATAGACCTGGTTGGAAATCTAATGGCATCTCTGAAATATCATGTGGAGTTGATTCAGCAGCCTTGTTTGTAATTACTGCACTATCAGGATATTCACCATAGTAAGTATTAGCAAATTCAGGATAAGTATAATCAGATACAGGAATAGCACCATTATAGCCACGAACTTCTAGATGAATTCCGTATTTTGCTACATAGTCAGGAACCTTAACATCTGTTTGTGGTTTAGCAACTCGGCCAGTAACAGCAACCTCATTAGTAGTTGCGACTTCATAAGGCTTGTTAGCATTAGCAGTTGCGGTTGCAAGAGATGCTTCAGCATTTTTAACATTTTCTGCATTAGTTGCTTGTTGAGCAGATAACTTACCTTGGTAAGCATCATTTTCCTTAGCAACAGCTGAGTTGTAATTATTGGCAGCAGCCTGTGCTTGGCTTGTCTGCGTATTAGCTGCATCACTTAAAGCTTGTTGATATTGTGCATTGATATCAGCAACAGCTTGTTGATTTTCAGCAGCTTGACTAACAGCTTGTGCGTACTGTTGATCATTTGCTGCACGTTGAGTGGCTTCGTTTTGTTGTTGTGCGTTAATTTGTTGTTGGTATTCAGCATTAGCAGCTGAAGTTTGTGCTTCAATAGAAGCAGCAGTAGAAGCTTGTGCTTGTGCAATAGCACCGGCTTGTTCTTGTTCTAGAGCAGCATGACTAGCTTTTAATTGGTCAATTTGTGCGTTGGTTTGTGCAAGATCCGCAGCATTTGATTGCTCGTTGGCCGTAGCTTGTTGAGCTTCTTTACTATCATTAGCTGATTGCAATTGTGCAAGTTGCTGATCAGCAGTTGCTCGAACTTGGTCGTAAGTAACTTGGTCATTACTTACTTGTGCATTGTTTTGACTATTATCAGCGTGTACATCTGTCGTTGAAGTGGTGGTAACGACACCTGCTGTCAAGATTGCCCCCGCAATCAAAGCAGTTGAACGCCAATTATTTGTATTCGAATTTCTCATTTTAATAAACCCCCGTTTATGAAAAAATATTCAAAAGAAAATAAATTATTCATGCAAGGTTTATTGCTTAATGACTTAACAGTTCCTACTATATCAAGGTTTTTAGGGATTACAAGAGAGACAATTCTCAAAAAGATCCTTTTTGCATTTTAACTATTCACCTGTTAAGTTGCTTCCCTTATTAGCGAAATAGCCATTCATTAATCAGACGAATATTTTTATAACTATGGTTAAAATGCCTTTATATCAATGTTTAATTACTAATCAAGCAATTAGCAAATAGTATGTATCAATATTTCATTTTTATTGTTTAAAACTATTTTAAAAAGCCCTCAAAAAATTTAAATTTTTTCAAACCTGTTCCCACGATAATTATAAGTTACTAAACGAATTTATCTTTACACTAAAATCCACAAATTATTACCGTTTCATTTTTGTTCAAATGTCTTATTTAGAGACAACTATGAAAGAATGATACAGATAAAGTGGGGTAATAAACAATCACTATTCAGCCCTTATTTAACAGCTGGTAATCCGAACAAACGTTGATATAATAGCACTTGCGGTCTATTGATTATTTAACTAATCATAATTTGCTAATATATTTGTCATCTGAATAAATGGATTGATAAGCCAATTACCAAAACAGACTATTTTTTTACTTATTTTTGTCTATTTTTTCGATATTTTTAGGCAATTCGCTTTAAAAGAGAGCCTCCTTAATCCCAATAATTTTATGCATAAAATCAGATCTTACCATCAATTTTCAACTATCCTAATTAGTTTTTAACCTCCATAGTGATTGCCTAGATCATTAATAATGTCTATTATTTAAATCAAAAAAGACATAGGTTAACTCATTTCAGAGTCATCCTATGTCTTTTTCTACATTAAAGGAAAATTACTTTTCGTCTTTCTTATCTTCGTTAGACTTCTTGTCTTCTTCCTTCTTATCGTCTTTTTCTTCATCCTTCTTTTCAGATGGTGAAGTATATTCTTTACTATCGTCTTTTGCGGCGTCCTTAGCATCAACGATTACGAGTTGACCATCCTTCATTTCAGCAACAAGGTTCTTTGCGTCGAGGTGGTCAAGGTAGTAATCAGTTACCTTATCACGGATTTCACGTTCGATAACTCGACGAAGAGGACGAGCACCCATGGCTTCATCGTAACCTTCATCAATAAGGTATTGCTTTGCAGTATCAGTAACCTTAACATCCATGCCCTTCTTAGCCAACGTCCGGTTAACTTCAGCAAGCATTAAGTCAACGATTTGCTTCAAGTCTTCCTTAGTCAAGCTGTGGAATTCAACAATAGCGTTGAACCGGTTCAAGAATTCAGGACGGAAGTAAGTAGTCAACTTCTTAATTAAGTCTTCTTCATCTTCGTTCCGGCCCATCTTAACTGGAGCATCGTTGGAGTAGCCGGCATTTGATGTAGCAATGATAACAGTATTCTTAAAGTCAATAGTGTTACCTTGTCCATCAGTTAGCCGACCATCATCAAGTACTTGAAGCAAGAGGGTGATAACTTGTGGATTAGCCTTTTCAATTTCATCAAGAAGAATAATTGAATAAGGGTGACGACGAACCTTTTCAGTCAAGGTATTACCGTTGTCTTCGTAACCAACATAACCAGCAGTAGCACCGATCATCTTAGATACGGCTGTCCGGTCAGAGTATTCAGACATATCTAACCGAATAATGTCATCCTTGCTACCAAACATATCAAGGGCTAGTTGCTTAGCAAGTTCAGTCTTACCAACACCAGTAGGTCCAACGAAGAGGAAACTACCAATTGGTGAATCGCCTTCGTCAAATCCAGCACGGTTACGACGAATAGCACGAGCAACTGCTTCAACAGCTTTATCTTGGCCAATAACCTTGCCTTCAAGCCGCTTGTCCATGTCCTTTAAACGTTCAACGTCACTAGCACCAATCTTGGAAACTGGAATACCAGTCATTTGTTCTACAGCCTTAGCAACGTCTTCTGGAGTAGCAGTAACCTTTTCAGATTCAGAGTTTTCACTCAATTGCTTCTTCAAGTCAGCAATCTTTTCCTTGGCATCTTGGGCAGCCTTGTAATCTTCTTTCTTAGCAGCCGCTTTTTGCTTCTTTTCTTCTGCTTCGATATCTTTTTCAATTGCCTTAGCATCACGTGCTGGGTGCTTTGCTGCTAAGTGAGCAGCAGTCATATCGATTAAGTCGATAGCCTTGTCAGGTAATGCGCGTTGTGGCATGTATTGAACAGAGTAATCAACAGCAGCTTGGAGAACGTCATCTGGTAACTTTACATTGTGGTGACGTTCGTACAAGTCACGGATACCTTTAAGAATAGCTACAGTATCAGCCTTACTTGGAGCATTAACAGTAACAGCATTGAACCGCCGTGCTAATGCAGCATCCTTCATAATAGTGTTCCGGTATTCATCTTGAGTAGTTGCACCGATAACCGTTAGTTCACCACGGGATAATGCTGGCTTAATAATGTCAGACATACCCTTGGAACCACTAGAATCACCAGTTGAACCGGCACCGATAATTTGGTGAATTTCATCGAAGAAGAGGATGATATTTCCAGCCTTCTTGACTTCATCAACCAACTTTTGCATGTTTTCTTCAAAGCTACCACGGTATTGAGTACCTGCTTCAAGGCCAGAAATATCGATACTGATAATTTCCTTGTCCTTGATAGCAGCTGGTACATCGCCAGAAACAATTGCTTGTGCTAATCCTTCAACAACAGCAGTCTTACCAACACCAGCGTCCCCAACTAATACAGGGTTGTTCTTTGTCCGCCGGCTTAAAATTTCAGCTGTTTCTTGGATTTCCTTGTTCCGACCAATAACAGGGTCAAGTTCATGTTCACGAGCTTCTTGAGTTAAGTTTCGACCTAACTTGTGTAAGATACTGTCCTTACCTGCGTTAGGTTGAGGGCCAGGTTGCCCACCTTGTTGAGGATTTGCACCGCCTGGCAATTGACCAGTTCTACGATATTCAGCAAATTCTTCTGGTGTTACTTCACGACCATTGATTAGGTAACGCCGATTATCAGAATTGAAACCATTCATGCCACCCATTAATTGATTAAAGATGTCATTCATGTCGTTGTCAAATGGATTCATTGGGTTTTGAGCCATATGCAATCCCTCCTCAATTAAATATAATATTTTGTTTTCTAAGTTTCGTAGTCTAAGTATTCTAGAAGTTAAAAGTTAACGCATTTAACTTCCTGTGGCTACAGCAAAGCCACAATCTCATTCGAGGTAATGCTCTTCTAGTTCTTTAAGGACCTCCCACATGCTCTTGTCCTGAGCACGAGCCAAGGCATCAAGATCACGCAGGTTAAGCGAGGTCGAACTAGACTGTGGTTTGTTAAACGATTTGTGTAAAGTCGTGTAGCCGTAACCGGAACGCTTGGAAACTTGATAAATGGTCAAGTGGTTAACTTCCAAATAATGTTTGATGTCGATCCGCATTGCTACCCACTTCCTTTACGATTAATATTATATCACATTTGTGGAGTAAAACAACAAAAAAGACACGAAAAAATAAAAAAAATTGTAGAATATAAATTTAATATTAAATTAAAGGCGGACTAATAATCACAAACATTTTCGCGCTTTATTATATTTACATTTGTCATCAATAAATAATTTTGTAATTAATAATTTTTCTCAATCAACTCTTGACAAAAATTAAAAAACAATTAGAATAATTAATAATCAGTTAATCAAAAGGAGGACACAATGATGAGCACTGCGACAATTCACTTGAATCAAGCGTATGTCTTCTGGTTTAGCGCGATTACCGTCCGCTAACCAGCAGTGATTTTATCATTGTGATGTTCCCGGATGACCCCCAAACATCCGAGAGCCTCTTTTATACTCATTCCAATCTGATCAAGAAGCCCTGGATGTTTTTCCTATAGCATTCAGGGCTTCTTTTTTTCTAAATCTACATATTATATAGGAGGAATTTATCATGCCAACTACTAAAAAAGAAATTCTCAATCGTCTTAACAATAATTTCGCTAAACTCACTCCTGGCGGGATCCGCGAATTTGACTATCAAGTCAGCGCAATTCCTGGCATCATTAAACTAACATTAGGTGAACCAGACTTTAATGTGCCAGTCGCAATGAAGCAGGCCGCAATCGATAGCATCAATGCCAATGATTCACACTATGCTCCGGGAAATGGGACCTTAGCACTACGCCAAGCAATCGCTCACTTCATGCAAGATCGTTACGAGCTGGAATACGATCCGGAAAGCGAAATTGCTGTTACAGTTGGCGCAACAGAAGGAATTTTCGCTTCTCTTTCTACTATTATTAATCCTGGCGACGAAATTATCATTCCAACCCCAACTTTCCCCTTCTACATGGCTGTCACAAAGATTCTTGGTGGGATTCCGATTGAAGTTGATACAAGCAGCGATGATTTTGTTCTCACACCCGCAAGACTCCAGAGCGTACTAGAAGAACATCCTAACGCAAAGGGACTAGTTCTTAACTACCCCTCCAACCCAACTGGTGTTACTTACACCCAAGATCAAATTAAAGCACTAGCCAATACGGTTAAATCAACTAACCTGATTGTAATTGCAGATGAAATTTACTCGGAACTTGTTTACGGAGCTACTCATACTTCAATCGCTAATTACATCCCCGAACAAACGCTAATTTTAAATGGTGCCTCAAAGTCACATGCAATGACTGGTTACCGAATTGGTTTTATCGCTGGGCCACAAGAATTGATGAAATCAGTCAGTGCCATTCACGCGATGTTAGTAACCGCTGCTTCTAATCCAGCAATGGCCGCTGCAGTAGCCGCATTTGGTACTGACGAAGGAAAAACAGCTACTCAAGAAATGAAAGATGCCTATGAGCAACGACGAGATTTTGTTGTTAATAACCTCCAAAAATTAAGGTTCGAACTGATTAATCCTCAAGGAGCCTTCTACGTATTTGCCAAGATTCCTGAACAATATGGTAATGATGACCTTAAATTTGCGACAGATCTTGCCAATGAAGGAAAAGTTGCTGTGATTCCTGGTTCCTTCTTTGGAGCTGGCGGCCAAGGATATGTTCGAATTAGTTACGCCACCAGTATGGAAAATCTAACCGGAGCTCTTGATAACATTGCATCCTTCATTAATAAGGAGAATTAACATGACAAAAATCTTGATGACTAGTGTGCGGGACGATGAACAAACCGCCATTAACGAATACGCAAAAGAACACAATATCGAAATCATCACAACGCCGAAATTGATTGATGATGCTGTTGAATTAACGGCCGATGTTGATGGACTCGTGATTCAGCAACGTAGTAAAGTTCCGGCTGATATTTATGAAAAGCTACATACCAATGGGCTCAAACAGATTGCAACGCGGACAGCTGGTTTTGACATGGTCGACATCAAAAAGGCCAACGAAAATGGCTTAGTCGTGACCAATGTACCAGCATATTCACCGCGGAGTGTCGCCGAGTTTGCATTAATGCAGATTTTCCGGTTACTTCGGAAAACTTACCGCTTTGACCACCAAGTCGCCGAAAATGACTTCCGCTGGTTTAGCGATGAACAATCGACTGAAATTCATACTGCCACGATTGGGATTATTGGTGTTGGACGCATTGGCGGAACCCTGGCAAAACTTCTTCATGTATTGGGTGCTACCGTTCTAGGATATGACACGAATCCACGCACTGACCTCGATGGAATTGTTCAGTTCGTTTCTAAAGAAGAATTACTAAAGCAAGCCAATGTTGTTAGTCTCCACGTCGATTTAAACTCAACTTCCAAAGGATTGTTGACTGCTAAAGACTTTGCAATGATGAAACCAACTGCTGGTTTGGTCAATGCTAGCCGTGGTCCAGTCGTTAATACAGCTGATTTAGTTACAGCCCTTAAAAAAGGAACAATTGCAGCAGCAGCTCTTGACACTTTTGAAGGTGAAGAAACGGTGGCGGCCACAAATCGCCGAGAAAAAGGACTTGACGATCAGCCGCTTGTTAAAGAATTACACGAAATGGATAATGTCATTCTTACTCCTCATATTGCCTTCTTTACTAATTTAGCGGTCAAAAATATGGTGGATATTTCACTTGATGATGTGATGACAATCCTTAATGGCGAAAAATCACCACATGAAATTACCTTATAATTGAGCACCCTCATTGACCAAAAGTATTGTCTCGATTACACTATGGGTATTAAAAGGAGGGAACGGCTATGAGTAAATATAAAGTAACAGCAACTAAGACAACAACGGGGATGCAAGTTTCCGCCGGCACGCGTGGCTTTGAAATTACGTTTGATGAACCAGAAAGTACAAATACGGGGATGAATCCAGTAGAAATTCTCCTTGCATCATTTGGTGCCTGTCAGGCAATCACTGCCCAAGCATTAGCTAAAAAGCGTAACTTTGATTTACGAGCTTTTTGGGTAACAATCGAGGGTGATCTTGGTCGTGAAGATGTTGCTGATGGTAAGAATGTTCGTAAGTTTACTGAGATCCGTTACCAACCACACCTTCGCAGCAGCGAGGCTGATGAAGACATCAAGAAGTTCCTCGCTGACGTTGCCGCAAAGTGTCCCGTGGAAAACACTCTGACCTACGGAACGAAATTTGTTCAAGATGGATTTGTAAAAGTTGATTAGTTGAAAAAATGGCTGAGGAGAAAAAATTCTTCCCAGCCATTTACTTTTTAAATAAAATCTTGATAGTAGCAAAAATCCCAATAACTGTAAAAACAATACAGATACTTTTTTCATAAACATCGCTTGCATCCGGAATACCTAAAATCCAAAAGAATGTAACAATAAAATAGATATAAAAACTAGGATCAGTATAAAAATTACGGTTAAACTTTACTTTCATTGCCGACACCATCTTTCTATTAAGTTAATGTTCTTTATATTGTTAGTATAAAAGATAAAATCTTATTTGGTTCATTCTGCAAAAAATTAAACGAACTTTGCAAAATATCAAAAATGATAACATTAGGATTATAATTAAATCGGAATAAAGAGATGAAAGAGTAAAAGGAGTGATATTAATGTCTTATAAATTCAACAGGAAATACTATCGAAGCCTAGATTTTTATTTTGGAGTTTTCACCATTATTCTGTGGTTTATCTCTTTCCTTTTTCCTATCTCATCTATTGATTTTTGGGTTAGCGGTGCCTTTCTAATCTATTCAGTCTATGCATTATTTAGTAGCTTAACCATTAAAAAATAAAATTAAAATAGGAGTATCCTAAGCATCACAGCCTAAGACACTCCTATTTATTTTCCAGAAAGTTAGTCAGTAACTTTAATTTCCGATAACTTACTGTAACTTTCACTTCATTACTATCAAAATATATTATTCTTTCTTTTTTATCAAATCTTTGTATGGATAAAGGATTAATCAACGTGCTTTGATTTACTCGCAATAACCGATCATCTACTATTTTTCCTAGTTCACCATGATATTCAATCCGCATATTCTTTCCAACAATTCGTAGCCGTCGATTAGCATTTTTAACTGATTCGATATAATAAAGATCATCAAAATTAACTTGACGTTTTACACCATGGATTGGTTCATAAGCAAATTTTTCTTGGTGTTTTGAATTAGCATTTACATAATTTTGATAGCGAATATATGCTTCATCGATATCTGTTCGAAGTCGATCCTTAACAGATTCAATTTGATTATTTTTTGATATATAGTCAAATGGCTCTATTCGTCGTGAAACAGTATAAGGTAAATATTCTTGATAAGCAGTTACAAAGATAATTTCGGCAAATTCGGCCTTTTTTCGAATCTGCTCAGCAACATCTATTCCACTAAGTTGACTATCTAATTCAATATCTAAGACCGCTAAATATTCCTCATCTGTAATCTTGTCAATTACATCCTGAGGATCACTCGTTCGTAAGTAGATTTTCATATCATAACTACGTGGAGTTGGATTAATCAATTTTCGCTGAGAAACTAGGCGCTCTATATAATCAGCTTGATAATCATCATTTTCTAAAATAATTACTTTTAACATTTTATTCTCACTTTCCCTGAATAAAACAAGTCATAATAATTACCTTATCTTTAACTTCCGCTGAAAAAGAATAATGGTCATCATTTTCTACCAACTGTGTCACATTTGAAAGACCAATCCCTTGATGTCCTTCTTTAGTCGAATGTTCAAATTTTAGTGCAGTATTAATATTAAGTTTTTGCTCAATCGAATTAGCAATTACTAATTCATAAACTTCTGGGCTGTGCTTAAGCAACGCAAACTGGATATAAGGTTTAGTTTGCTTAAAAGTTGCTTCAATTGCATTATCCATTAAAATCCCGATAATTCTAGCAGTTTTTATTTCTGAACCCGGCAACTCGTCGATCTCAGCATTAACTTCAAATGAAAATGGAATACCTTTTTCTACTATTTTATAAGCCTTTTCCTTAATAAGATTATGCAAGCCGGAGATTTTAATCTTATCTAATGCATTATCAATTTCATCATAATGCTTTTCAACTGTATCATTTTGAAGAAACGTCGCTAATAATTTCTCTGCTTCCTTATCTTTGTGATCACGAATATATCCTTGAATACTGAGAAGCATATTACGTGTATCGTGACGTTCACGCCGAATTTCATTGTATTGTTTATTTATTTTGTGGGCACTAGCAATTTGTGCCTTATAGTTATCAATAAGTCGTTGTTGATGCTGAGTATTAAATGAAACTTTAATATAACGGAGAAAACCACTAATTCCAATGACTAGAACAGTTAAATATAATAATAAAAATAAAGATATAGCTCTATCTGCCAAATGCATTTTCTCAGTAATTACCGACAAAGAAATATACATTAAAAAAAATATAACAACTTGTTTCCACAAATTTATTGGTCTTTGATAATTAATTTTAAACCATTGGATTTTACTACTAAAAGATACGCTTATAACAATACCTATTATCGTAATAACAAAATCATTCATTAAAACTATCCAACTCGAAGCCTTATTACTACTCAAAAAACTTATATAAGTATAATAATCAGTAAGATCGAAAAACATGCTCATTATCATTGCTACCATCATTGCAATAATGCTGTTAATGATTCTATAAGGAAAAAGTTCGATGCGATCTCCTATCCAAAAATAAAATACTAATAATAGGGGATATATCGAACCAATAGGAGTTGGAATACTAACTATAATAAAACTTGCAATTAAGTCTGCTATAAATAATTTTAATGATAATCGCCTAATAAGAATACGATAAATAACTGCTATTTCAACAAGATTAAAAAAGTCTGCAAGAAATGCTTGCATAACTGTTAATTCAATCATTTTTTATTATGATGTTTATAAAAAGTCCAACTTCCTCTATACCACATTTGACAATTTTCACCCCAAATTTTTGATAGCGTTTTCGTTGATAGTTTTTTATATTTCTTTATCATATTAATTCTCTCCTTTAACCTTTTAATTAAAGAATGTTCCAGTAATATTCGCAATAATTAACATTACTAAAAACACCATTAAATTCAGTGGCCCTGCATGTAAAATACAGTAAATCAAAATTAATCCAACATAAAATAGATTAATAATTACCAAATTTTTCTTCTTTTCTAAGTCCATCGTTAAATCCCTACTTTATCCATCCCTCAGACAAGGCGAATGAAATAATAATTGTTAATATGAAACAAACAACCGCAATCATTATTGAGCGTTCAGCACTTGGGCGCATAATAAATTCTCCTTTAGTAGATAATTACAGGCTCATTTTTCTGTAAGTCGTGAAAGGCTTGACCGGCAACATCTGGATGCATGTTGATACATCCATGCGATCCACCACCTTTAGCGAGATAGGCTTGTTTCGACCAGTCATGACGCCAGCTTGCATCATGAAATCCACATCCACTATCAGTGAAAGGAGACCAATACTGGACTTTACTTGCATATTTCGAACCATCATCATTAAGTCCTCGAAGAACAGACGGTGTTTGCTGGTACATGATATACCAGACACCCTTAGGAGTTTCATTATCTTTGTTATTGGTCCCACTAACAATGTCAGTACTAAGAACACACTTACCATCTTTATAAAACCAGGCATGTTGGTCGGCTAGTGAAACTTCGGCGTAAGTGTCCCCTATACCATTGTTGCTTGTAGTATTATACCCAGTTCCTTGTTGATTATAACCTTTACCATAGATATCATTTTTGGCGTTTACTGTTTGCTTATTTGCAACCAATGCATTCGTAAGAGTCTTTCCAGCTTGTTTTTTACTGATCTTCCAACCATACGAGCCAGCATCTGTTGTTTTGATCACTGATCCATCATGTGTTTTGAGTTCAAATGATTTGCCAAGGGTTGCTTGGGTATTATTAATTTCATCAATCTTTGAATTAGCTGCTCCAGTGTCAAAGTGATATTTTCCATTTTGATATGTTGCTCTGGTAATAATCTCACCACAATTTAATTGATACTTTTTATTTTGTACTTGGTATGTTACAGTTCGTTTTGATAATTCTTCGAGCTTTGCTTTTTCATTCTGAACAGTTTTACTATTTGCAGAAAGCGGAGCTTTGTATACTGGCCTCAAGTAAATAGTTCCGCCAGCAATCTCATTCTCAACTTTATTATGCAAACCATCTAAACTGTATTGAGTACCACCAACTGCTGGTTTTACTTGTACTCGGCCATTTCCGTATACAGCGTAAGCATCAACAGGAGCTTTTCGACCATTATTTAATTCTGTTACCTTTTGACTGACTGCTTGATCAATCTTTGATACTTCACCTTGATTAACATTTTGAGGCTTAATCGCAATGTTCTTTGCCTTAGATGATGGGAAGAAAGTATACTGACTATGTAATGCATTTTTAATTTTTTGTTCGTCAGCACTACTAAACTTTGCTACTGATTGCTTATCCGTAAATACTAACTCATTGTTAACATAAATTTTTGGCGATTGTGGATTATCTTGTAACTTCTTTAATGCTTGCTTAGCAGTCAATCCACCAACTGCCACATTATCAATCTTAACGTTCTTATTAAAATGACGACGCTGGTGAATAGTCATGCAGCCAACCACCAGCACTAATAAGTACAATGTAATTATTATTAGTTGTTTAATAGATAGTTTTTGCATAAAAGTACTCCAATAACATCCAAATCTTTAAGTATAATTTCTATACTGAATGATCACTTAGTAAACATATTCATTACGCTCATTCATTATATACTAAAGCGTAAACAATTAGTATATTTTACATTTTTCATAGTATTTTTACTAAAAAAGCGTCTGGCAAAAATACCAGACACTTTTTAGTAACCAAACTATTTAGCGGTTGTAACTTGATATTGATTATTACCCTTAGCTTTGTAGTAAATAGTTTGACCGTTGTAGGTTACAGAACCATTACCTTCCTTGGCATTTTTGTAAAACTCTTCAACAGATGTATTGTTATCAATCACGCCAGCTTTTTGCGCAGCCCGGTAGCTAAAGTTCATCCCATCTTCCACTGTTACAGGTTGTTGAGTTGATGCAGCTTGGGTTGTCTTTCGGCTTACTGTCCGCCGGTTATTTGTGTTGGCGACACTGCGGTTTCCCTTATAGTTATTCGTGGCAGCTTTAGGACTAGCAGTTTGATTAGAATTACTTACCGCCGTTGCTTGAGTTGTATTTTGATTTTGTGCAGGTTGGGCTGTTTGATTACCACTGCTTACTGCGGCCGATGCAGAAGTTGCCTCGCTATCATTAGTATCAGCTACTGAAGACGTATCATCAGAATCACCATCCTTAACTTTATCTGAACTATCTTCCTTGGCTGCTTTATGTTTTTTAGATGAACTGCTGCTTGTAATTGTTTCAGTCTTAGTAGCTTTTTCACTAGCAACTTTCTTTGATGAAGATGGGTGTAGTAACATGTATCCGCCACATACCACAATAATTACAACTAGCAATGAAATAACCGTTAATTTACCCCTATTTTTACTCATCTTTTCCTATCTCCTAATATTTCATTCTAATTTATCTTTTTATTATACTCGATAATTTGATATTTTTTACATTTTGCAGAATTCGTAGCGTTTTCTGCAGAATTCGTAAAAAATCCTCAGCAAAAAACTGAGGATTTTTTTATCTTAAGATATCAATCAAATTCTTATTGGCTGCTTGGCGAGCCGGCAAGATCCCAAAAATCAAACCAACAGCTGCCGATGTTCCAAATGCCAACAAGAAAGCATTAAGCGAAATATGAGCGTGAATATGAATGCCACCACCACCAATCGCACTTGATAAAAGCGGTGCTAGTAAGTGCGCTAATCCTGCGCCACCTAAAAAGCCTAATAATCCACCTGTCATGGTAAGAATTACTGCTTCCACTAAAAATTGCATCATAATGTTAAATGGTGTGGCCCCCACAGCTAAGCGAATTCCGATTTCTTGCGTCCGCTCAGAAACTGAAATATACATCATGTTCATTACCCCAATTCCAGCAATGAAAAGAGAAATCGCCGCAATAAAACTAATAAAAGTAGTAATAATACTCATTTGAGAAGAGAATTGCTTAAGGACTTTTTCCATGTCTAAATATCCATAGGTTCCTTGAGTCGCTGCCGAACTATTATTTTTTAAGTACTTTGCGACTCTGCGGGAAATAGCACTGGCATTTACACCCTGGCTAAAGGTTAATTTAAGCGTATTTCCTTCTTTAGCACTATCTCCTTGATAGTAAACTTTTTTCGGTAATAATAAATCAACCCCATATGAGTTTTGGTTCCCATCATCAGTAAATTGTGCCTGTGTCTTATATACTCCCGTAACTTTATAGGTGGCATTATTAATTGTTACAGTTGTGCCAAGCGCATTTTGTGCTGAACCATATTGCCGTTTAGCTACTTTTTCACTCATTAGGACATTAGCTTCTCCTAGTTCAAAAGTTCGTTTACTAAAGTTGTGACCCGTAATAAGCTTTACCGTATGGGTTGGTTTCTTTAATAAGCTTAGTGTCACTGATTTCGTCGCATCACCAATATCTGCATGTGTTGACAGATTATCTGATTCCTGCTCAATCTCAGCCTTTTTAATTTCACCACCAAATTGAGTATTAATATCAGCAACTTGTTCCTGAGTGAATCCATTGACGGTCGAATTAACATTATCGGGATTGTAGACGATTTCGGTCGTTTGCTGGCCTTGCTTAGCATTATTACCGAACTTATCATACATCGTTTTCGTAATCCCGTCTCCAATTCCAAGGATAGCAATAACTGCAGCAATACCAATCATAATTCCAATAATCGTTAGGAAACTCCGCTTTTTATTCGCTTTTAATGACTGGATAGCTGATTTGATCAACTCAATTGTCTGCATGATATTCACCGCCTTTACTGTCACTCACAATTCGACCATCAATAATTTTAATTATTCGGTCACATTGTTCAGCGACATGAGGATCATGGGTAACCATAATAATCGTTGTTCCTTCTTCATGATTCAATCGCTTAAAAAGATTCATAATTTCTTGGCTTGTTTCCGTATCGAGCGCTCCCGTTGGTTCGTCAGCAATCAAAAATTTCGGGTTCGTTGATATTGCCCGGGCAATAGATACTCTTTGTTGTTGACCACCAGACATGTTTTTAGGGAATTGATCTTCATATCCAGCTAAACCAACTTGCTCTAAAACTTCAGAAACACGTTCGCCAATTTCACGGCGTCGTTTTCCTGCATATAGCAAGGGTAATCCAACATTATCTGCAACGGTTGATCCACGTAGCAGTTTGAAATTTTGAAAAACAAAACCGACATTTTGATTTCGTAAATTTGAAAATTGCTTTCGCGAATAATCATGGATTGGGTGATTTTGGTAGAAGTATGTTCCCTCAAAATCATCATCAAGAAAGCCAACAATATTAATCAAGGTTGATTTTCCTGACCCAGATTCACCGATAATTGCTACTAATTCTCCTTGCTCAATGTCAACATTAATATCATGGAGAACATGAAAACGTTGGCTACCTTGACGGTAATATTTATTAATGTTCTTTAGCTTGATCATATTAATCAACCTTTGCATTATTTTTCAGCTTACTGTTAGGGTTAGTCACAATCCGATCACCAGCATCAACTCCATCAGTCACAATATAAGAGCTATTGACTGCCCGGCCACTAACATCTGTCTCGCGAACTCGGTTGTCTGAATCAACAACAAATACCTTCCCATGACGAACTGCCGATTTAGGAATTTGAACCCCATCTTGTTTAATAGAAGCTTTTGCTGTTTGCCCAGCCATAAATTTATTAGCACTAACATTAGCAGTTACTTCATATTTGGTATTATTTCCACTATTTTTAGTTGGAATTGTTGAAAGATAACTTACCTGAGTATTAGCAGTCCGGTTCGTTGCTAAGGCCTTCACCTTCAGATCGGCACTTTGATGAAGTTTACTATAATCATATTCCGAGACTTGACCGACAAATTGAAGCGTATCTGAGTAAAGAGTAATTACAGGAGCATTTTGCTTTGATTGGTCAACCGTAACATAACCAGCAAAAGGTGCTGTTAATGTTTGATTAACCTTGCTTGAAGCGGTGTTAAGCCGTTGTTGAGTGGCAGCAACACTTGCTTGTGCATCTGCATATGCATTTTGCGCTTCGGTAAGCTGATTGCGCAGGTCATTGTACCCTTCATCACCTTGCCCCATCCCATTCAACTGTTGGCGTAAATTATTGATCGTCTGTTGTTGGGCATTCATTGTTCGTTGACTTTTACTAAGATCTCCCTGCAGTTCAGTAACACTATCTTGTGTACTATCATTATGCATGGTCAAAAGCGCTTCTCCTTGCGCAACGTGATCTCCGTTTTTCACATTAAGATTTTGCAGGTTACCAGATGGCAAGGTTAATGTTTGCGTCTGGACTGGTTCAATCTTTCCTGTCAGATTAAAATCTGATTGCGCTGTAACCCGTAGAATATTATATTCATTTTTTTCTGTTGCTTTTTCCTCACTTGCATGTCGAATTGAAACTAATACAAGAATTATAATTACAATTAGGCCACCGATACCAATCCACCGACGTCGACGTGTTGCAAATAATTGTCGTAATCGAGATTTATGATGGCTGTTTCTTTTCGCAGTCATATGAACGTTCCTCCAAATAGCAATTCTATAGTTAGTTACTTGTATAATTAAGTATATAAGTAATGGGATAAAATTGCAAGATTGTATTATTAATATTACATTAATCAAATTTTAATTTAAATAATTTCCCAGGAAATAAAAATAAAGGAGCTGCAAAATAATTTTCACAGTTCCCTTACCTTATATTTAATTTTAACCATTTTATTGTCGTGCTTCGTAAATTAGATGTTTATTAGTAAATTCATCGATCCCGTAACTGCTGAGTTCACGACCGTAACCTGAATTCTTAACACCGCCAAATGGTAATTCTGGTAATGAAGCCCAGCCCGCATTAATCCAACTCATTCCAGTTTCGATCTTCGCTGCTACTCGTTCTGCATGTTCGGAATCATTGCTAAAGATAGTGTTTCCTAACCCATAGCTTGAATTATTAGCCAATTCGATTGCTTCCTCTTCGGAACTAACCTTATAAACCGAAGCCACTGGCCCAAACATTTCCGTATCAAATATTGGGTTATCTGGGGTGATATCAGTTAAGATCGTTGGCATAAAGAATTGTCCTTCCATGTCAACCGGCTTATTACCATAGTAAACTCTGGCCCCATTTTCCACTGCTGTTGCGACTTGCTGTTGGAGCTTTTCTTTTGCCTTCTTAGATGATAGTGGTGCCAGAGTTGTTAATGGATCAAGGGGATCACCCATTTTAACTTTAGAAAACGCATCTTTCATCATCTTTAAGAAACGATCATAATCCTTTTCAAGTACAATAAAACGTTTTGATGATGTACATACTTGTCCAGCATTATATAGGCGGGCTGCCGGGGCAACTTTTTCGACAAGATCCCAATCTGCATCGTCTAAGATAATAAAGGCATCATTACCACCAAGTTCCAAAGTACTCTTCTTCAAATTAGCCCCAGCCTCTTTAGCAACGGTTGCACCGCCGCGTTCAGAACCAGTAAGACAAACACCTGCTACCCGCTTATCAGCAATTGCCTTATTTACTTGGTCATATGAAAGGAACAAATTAGTTAAACTGCCAGCTGGCGCACCAGCTTCCTTAACGGCATCGGCAAACGCTTGGGCTGATGCTGGACAATTCGATGCATCCTTCAAAATCATGGGGTTTCCTGCAATAAAGTTAGGAATAAATACCCGGGCAATTTGATAGAATGGGAAATTCCAAGGTTCAACCGCAACTAAAATTCCTAATGATTGCTTCAAAACTTTGGCGCGTCCACTTGTCGTCGCAATAATTTTTGGTTGCATAAATTCATCTGCATGGGCTGCATAATAATCACAGAAAGAAGCACAAAGGTCAACTTCGCCTTCCGCTTCGCTAATTAATTTCCCCATTTCCTTACTCATAACTGTCGCATATTCAACACGTCGTTCACGTAATATTTGACCTAACTTTAAAATTTGACGTTTCCGTTCTTCAAGGTCATTATACTTCCGCCAATCTAAATATAATTGATGCGCCGTAGTCAATGTTTGTTCTAATTCTTCATCAGTTGTATTTTCAAATGTTTTTTCTACTTGGTTCGTAAATGGATTGATACTTTGATATGCCATTATGGTTCCTCCTTAAATAAACGCTTACATTTTACAACTGTTTAATAGACCAATTCAACTAATATTACTCCATCAAAATCAAATTACCTTATATTGAAAAGTTTGTTTTTTAACAAATAAAAGCTATTTTATTCTACCTCTAGCTAATAATTTAATTATACAGGAAACGTTTTCTTGTTAATTTAATTTCAAGTATACCAATTTGTGAATTTATTTTTTTGAAAGAAGTGTTTAAATTAGCGTCTTGGTTTGAAATACGCTACGATTAGGTTAGGTACATATAGAAAGGATGATGTTTCAATGACACTTAAGATTTACTCATTTGGTGGTGGTCAAATGGTGGAAGCAATGTTGCGGGCTGCACTGAAGAAAGGAATAATCACTCCTGAAACAACCGGCGTAACAGATATTTCGATCGATCGAGTTAATTATTTGACTGATACTTATCATATTCAAGCAAGTCAACGCCCCGATTGGACGGCCGTTGAGAATGCTGATCTTGTTATTCTGGGAGTGCGTCCACAAGATAACTGGCAAGAAATCATGAAAGAACTTGTCGCCCACCACTACCAAAAGGACGTGCTTTCAATTATTGCTGGCGTAACAGTTGCGCAACTTTCATCACAGGAAGATCTTTTTGCAATTACGCGGATCATCCCCAATACCTTGACTGACGTTGCCATGGGTTATAGTGGCGTCGTTAAAAACGATCGAGCTAATCAAACTGTCATTGAAGAATTTCTAAATAGTTTTGGAAAAGTCGATTACATTGATGAATCCTTGCTAGATGTATTTACTGGATATGGCGTGGCCGGGCCAAACTATATCTATAACTTTCTAATTAGTTTTACAAACGCAGGCGTACTTGCCGGAATGCCTCGCCAGCAAGCAAACAAACTTGCTCTTGAAAATTTACGTGCAGCCGCTGCATTTGTAGAACAAAGTGGTAAACACCCTGCCGAATTACTTGATATTAATAATTCTGCTGGCGGAGTGGGTATCACAGCTCAGCACGAGTTAGACAAAAGCTCTTTTTCAGCCGGAATCGAAAATGCTGTCCTTGCTGCTGTTAAACGAACAAAGGAATTAGGCAAACAGAATAAGGGTGATTAAAATGACAGAAACATTAAATTGGGATCATACAATGGTCGATGTAACTAATCTGCAAGATGCAATTGATTATTTCAACTCTAAAGGTTTAGCCTTTACCCCTGGTGGTCATCATGAATATTGGGGAACCAAAAACGCACTAGATTATTTTGGACTTAACTATATTGAACTCTTAACAGTTGCCAATAAGGAAAAAGCTAAGGCATTTCCATATGAAAACAACTCAGCAATTCATGATGCTGTTGAGGATTATTTTGCTGGCATTCAGCGAATCACAACAATTGCCATTCGGACTGATAACATCGAAGAAACCCACCGGCGATTAAAGGGACTGGGCCTTAATGTCGGTGATATTACTGATGGAAAACGGGTTGATCCTGCTGGCAAACTCATTCAATGGAAGATTTTCTATGTTGATGACGAACTTGTTAATCATTTGCCTGCCCCATTCTTTATTCAATGGAGTGAAGATGATGATAAACGTCGCGAAGACCTAAAGAAACAGGGATTAATCAAATTCCACCCAGCTGGCGACCTCTTTGTTAAACAAGCTATCTTTAATGTTAGCGACCCAGAAGAAGCAGCTAAGCAATGGTCAGCCCTCTTACAAGCAGAAGTAGTGAGCGAGGGTGATACCTATACAATCAATATTGGAAATAAGCAACTTGTTTTCACGGCTGGCGTTGAAAACCGATTATTTAAACTTATCTTTCACGGCGCAAAGCAACCTGAAAAACTCCAACTTGGACAAATTAGGTTTGATCTACTTGATAAGAAATAGCACAATATAACCTGGGAAATAATATAAGACTAAAAAAACGCGTAAAATCGGTTAAAAAGCTGATTTTGCGCGTTTCCTCTCTCATTTATTGATATTACCTAAAATCTTCAATAATTAATTAGCAATTACTGTTAAAATACTACCAATTACAATTAGGATAATTCCAACTACTGTATATATCATTTCTCGCTTGGTCTTGGTTTCATGCAAAAGTAGGATACCACCAAATGTTGAAATAATAACATTCATTTGACCAAAAATTGAAGCAGTCACTACTCCAAGAGCTTTACCAACAAAAACATAGGCAAAGTTACCAATCCCCCATGAAAGTCCTCCTAAAATATTTAAGTATTGTTCTTTTTGCTTAAATGCTTTAGCGTTACCCGAACAAATAGTATAAATTACTGAACCAAGTAAAATTCCTAATACTTCTGGTAGGAAAATACCCTGACTACTTTCATGAGCAACCTGTGGCATTTTAGGAAAAATCGAATAAGCACAGTAACCAATTGTTGTTACTAATAAAAATAATACCCACTTAGTCGAAACCTTTTTATCCGATGTTCCGTCCGAAATCGAGGTTAAAACAGCCCCAATAATTACAACTACACACGCTGTCAACCCAATACTTAATGCTCTGGCTCCTTGCCATTCATCAAAGAAAAAGATGCCGACAAACGACGTCATAACTAACACAAATGCTGAAGAAAGGGGCATCGTATTTGAAACTCCCATATGTTTAAACGAGATGAACTGACCAACCTGTCCAATTGTCCATAAACAACCGATCGCTAGCGAGAACCAAAAAGCAGTTACACTGACGGTTGGTTTTGTTATCAAATATGCAATAATTCCCACAATTGAAGCTCCAGCACCGATTCCAAACATTTGATTAACTGGTGAACCACCAATTTTACCAGTAATTAATGGCATCGCACCCCAACCAATTGCTGGAATTAAAGCAAGTAAATATATCATTTTCTCTTTTCCTCTTATTCTCTCTTAGAATAATTTTTATTATAGTTTCAAAAGAATACGCTCGCAAGCAACTTTGTGAAAAAAATTCAAAATATTAAGAATTAAAAGTAGACAAAAAAAGAGGGGGACAGAATTAGCTTGGCTAGTTCATAGTCCCACCTCCGTAAGGTTGGCTGGCAGTTTAATACGTAAAACAGTAAAGAGACTGAGCTGATTTCCAGCCTCTTTGTGTTTATTTAATTATTAGTAGATGCCATCGTAAGCCTTTTGATAAAGCTTTACAACATCTTCAACTGTACCCTTACGTGGGTTAGAGAAGGCATTACCATCCTTGAGGGCATTCTTAGCCATCATTTCAAAGTCTTCTGGCTTAGCACCAATTTCCTTGATTGATGATGGAATACCAACAAGCCGGCACATTTCACGCATACCGTCAATCGACTTTTGGGCTGCTTCGTAAAGGGTAAGACCAGTAGTGTCAAAGCCCATTACCTTAGCCAATTCAGCAAACCGTTCTGGACATGCGATTAAGTTATATTCTTCAACAGTGGTCAAGAGCAAGGCACAGCAAACACCATGAGGAGCATCATATTGACCACCGAGTTGGTGAGCCATTGCGTGAACATAACCTAAGTTGGCATTATTGAAGGCCATTCCGGCAAGCATTTCAGCTTCAACCATCTTAGTCCGTGCTTCAATATTGTGACCATTAGCAACTACTTCTGGTAAAGCAGTTTGAATTAATTGAATAGCTTCTTTACATTGACTATCAGTAATTGGGTTATGGTCAACAGAAACGTATGGTTCAATAGCTTGAACAAACGCATCACAACCAGTAGCAGCAGTAATGTCTTTTGGAATATCAAGCATCAACATTGGATCGTTGAATGATACCAATGGAATGTTACGCCATGAAACAACAACAAACTTCAAATGAGTCTTTTCGTTAGTAATAACAGCGTGACGAGTCAATTCAGAACCAGTTCCGGCAGTAGTGTTAACAGCCATCAATGGTGGAAGTGGATTCTTCAATGTTTCAATTCCGGCAAGCTTGGAAATATCGTCACCGTTAGTCAAAACAATACCGATACCCTTACCACAGTCGTGAGCAGACCCCCCACCAACAGTGATAATTGAGTCACAGTTTTCATCTTGGTACATCTTTTTACCAGCTTGAACGTTCCGGATCTTAGGGTTAGGTTCAGCGCCAGTAAATACGACATAGTCAACGCCAGCCTTTTCCAATGAAGCAATGGTTTGCTTTACAGGACCATTGTCAATCTTGGATAAACCTTCAGTAGTAACAATCAATGGTTTGTGCATATTGAGCATCTTTGCACGATCCCCAATCTTGGCAATAACACCAGGACCAAAGAAGTTCACACTTGGCATTAAGAAATCAAATTGTCTATTCATTAAAAATACCCTCCTCATGGCATTTGAATACGATTCCATTATCATGCAAGCGTTTTATTTTTGCAATAGAAACATTTTGATTTTTTGTTTATTATCGCCCAATTTGTAATAATAATCTTGCCTAATCTGCTACAATATCACGATGTTTGTCATAATATTCACAAATTGAACCAATTTTATATTAATGTCCTACAATAATTTGCTACTTTAATCACAAACTAGCTTAACTCATTTTCAAAAGCAGTCATTAATAACGCTGCTTGCGTATTATAAGTATTCAACTTCCGATCAGCGGTCGCAGTTGAATCATCTGGCAACAAGTTAATTTGTAAATCAACAGGAAGCGCCGCCATCTTTAAGCCGGTTACGACTAATTTCATTGCAATTTGTGCTTGAGAGCCGCCATGTCCACCGAATGTTACTAAACTAACTGGCTTCCCTTGCCATTCTTTCCCTAAGTAGTCAATGGCATTCTTTAAAACTGCCGGATAGCCCCAATTGTATTGCGGAAAAACAAACACAAAACCATCGTAGCTTTGCACTAGCTCACTCCATTTACGCGTTTTTTCGTGAACATATAAACCCAAATAAGGAATTTTAGGTTCATCCATCATTGGTAAATTAACTTCTTTTAGGTCGATGATGTCAAATTGCACCTTTGTACTTTTCTTTAATTGAACTTTTAACCAGTTTGCTACTTGCATGCTCCGCCGATTTGGACGAACGCTGCCGACAATAATCCCAACTTTTTTCATTATCATTGCCTCCTTTTAATATCTTCATTTTAATAGCTTTTTTGAAAAGTTAAAAGAAAAACGAGGACCTGAGCTAATCCCAGTATCCTCGTTTCTTATGATAAAATGACCAATCAATTTTATATTTCGGTCGCTTGAACTGCCACCAAGTTCGTAATTGTTTTGCCCGAAACTGGTAACGTTCAAATTCATCATGCTCAATTCTTTTTTCATTAGGCAATGTCAGCCGTGCTTCATTCACTATCCTTGCACTTGCTTTTCCTTGCATCACTAAAATGCATATTCCTGCCATTACTCCTAAAAGAATTACTTGATAACCTCGTATGCCTATTTTAAATCAAATCCTTTAATTCTTATGCCATTACACTTCATATCTACACTATAACATCGCTAACGACGATAAATAATAATCTAACCAAAACTCAAGAAATTCTTTATTTATGATATGGGAGGCCATTGATGATGGTAAAAGCTCGATAAATTTGTTCGCTTAAAACTAAACGCATTAATTGATGAGGCAAGGTAAAACGTCCAAACGAGATTTGAGCATCTGCCCGTTTTAATACTGCTGGACTTAAGCCTAACGAACCCCCGATCACAAAAGTAATATCACTGTGACCATAAGTTGTTAATTTATTGATTTCTTTTGCAAACTCTTCAGAAGAACGTTCTTTACCTTTAATCGCTAAAGCATATACATATTCGCGATCTTTGATTTTATCAAGAATCCGTTCCCCCTCCTTTGCCATTACCTCATCCATTTCTGCTTGACTTAAAGATTCAGGTGCTTTTTCATCAGGAACCTCAACAATTTCAAATTTACAATAACGTCCAAGTCGTTTAGCATATTCAGCAATTCCCGCTTTAAAATACTTTTCTTTTAACTTACCCACACCAATAATTTTTATATTCAAGATATCCACTACCTTCCACAGTTTATCCACAAAGTTATCCACAGGACAGTGTTGATTTTTTTACTTTTCCCGAATGTTCGGTTACTTTTTTGTTGAAAAAGCGTTTTCTTAAAAATTACTTATCCACAGTTATCTACAGGAACAATCGTTCAGTAATGATTTTGTCATCCCTTGGGCCCGTAAGTGTTGTTTCAAGGATTATACAAAGAATTCCACTTATCCACAAATGCACATTTAACTTGTGGATAAGTTTTGAACAATAAACTTTATTGATATACCAACATTTATAAAATTACTTTAAATTTACTGTTAGTTATCCACCGACTTATCCACAAGCAATTTCACATTATTATTTTAACGTATTTCTAACGATTTACAACACAATCTGTGGCAAATATACAACGGAATGTTACCTAGCGAATATTAGCTTCTTCAATTTTTCTTATTATTCGGAATTTTCCCACTATCTTACTTAAAAACTGTTCCATGTTGTTCTGCTTCTCGTTGAAAATCTGCTGGAACTTTTATTCCTAACTTACGTGCCTGCTTTAAATTAAGAACCGGTTCTCCATGATGGTAATTATTAACTGCCATCTGTCCTGGTTTTTCACCTTTTAAAATACGTGCTGCCATTTTTCCGGCTGCTTTTCCTTGCCCGTATTGGCTAAGACTAATCGAAGCTACTCCACCATCTTTTACCATTGTATCAGCACTAGGGAAAACAGGCTTATTGACCGCATCCGCATTTTTCATCAATACTCCCATCGATCCGGCAATTGTATTGTCACTAGGAACAATGACCGCGTCTACTTTACTCAACATTGTTTGTGAAGTCTGATTAAGTTCATTAGCATTCGCAATTGTATAAGTTTTTAAGTTTACATGTAATTTATGCGCTGCTTTTACCATTGTTCGGTACTGACTTTCAGAAGAGGTATCGCTCGATGTGTAGATTACTCCCAGGGTCTTTATGTTTGGTATAAATTTCTTTACTAAGGCAATCTGCTGTTCACTTGGATTTACATCATGAACCCCTGTAACGTTTCCTTCTGGGTGTTTTTCATTCTTTACTAAGCCGGCACCAACCGGATCACCAATTCCCCCCATCACAATTGGAATATCCTTTGTCGCATTAGCAAGTGCTTGGCAAGCTGGGGTAGTAATACCAACGATTACTTTCGCATGATCATTCACTAATTTATTCGCCATAGTATTTAAGTTTCCCTGATCACCATTGGCATTCTGGTATTCAATTTTAATATTCTTGCCGTTTCGGTATCCTTCTTCTGCTAATCCGGCAACGACCCCCTTTTGAATCTGATCTAATGCTGGATGATGCATCATCGTTAAAATTCCTACCACTGGCTTTGTGGTCTGTTGATGAAGCCTTAAAAGTCCAAAATAACCGCCAATCACAACAATTCCAATAACAATATAGCCCATAATTCGTTTCATCCCTATCTCCACCTTTCAAAATAAAAAGGAGCTCCACGTTTCGGAACTCCCACTATTTATCCAGTGAAATAGAAAAAGCCCGTACGTGGAATCCGTACAGGCCCTTATTTGTACATGATAAAGCAGCCGGTACAGATATAATCTGTGAATAAACCCAGGTCATATCTGTACTACAGCTATCCCTGAGTTACCGGCTTTGCCAACTATGATTTAATTGTAAAGTTTGATAACTCATTTGCTTTACTCCTCTAAACGAATTACGTTCATTTTAATGATAAATCTTTTAAAAGTCAATGAGATTTTTTTAATCAAGCGTACTGGTGGGCAATCTTTCCGCAAACAGCCGCCACAATCGCCGCGAGAATATCGTCAATAAATGTATTTACATGAACCTTATCATGGTCAAATTTGGCAATAATCCCACTCTTAACCCGGTCAAAGTAACCAAAGTTTGTCGTCCCAATTGTTCCATAAATGTTAGCAATTTGTAAAGCTAGGGTTTCATCTACCCCAAACACCCCAGCATCATTTCTTATAATACCTGCTAAAGGTTCATCTACTTTTCCTTCTTCGGTTAACCGATCAAGTTCAAGTGCTACCATTGCACTATTTAATAATTCACGCTTATGCATCGTATCAATTAAAAATTTTTGACATATTTCCAACGTCAAATCTGGTTCAAAGCCCTTTTGTGTCTCATACACAATCTTCGCAAGCTCTTCTAAGTTTACTCCGCGTTCTTCTAAACGATGTACTACAAATTCATATGCCTTTGTATCTGGGTATTTAAACCGTGGATTATTCATTTTACCCACCATCCTTTATATTGATAACTAATATTATACCCCTTTTAATTAAGAGGCTTTTAATGAAAAAAGATCAGGAATATCTATCCCCAATCTTAATTCATTCATTAATTATTATCTTGTTGTGAGTCATCAGTTGATGTTGTATCAGCACTCTTTGTTAGATGCAAAGTTGCGGTATGCTGTTGACCATCACGGTAGTAAGTAACTTTAGCGTTTTGTCCAACCTTGTATTTATATAAGGCCGCCTTTAATGAACCCGCATCTGTAACTTGAGTATCACCAAGCTTTGTAATGACATCATACTTTTTCAATCCCGCAGTATCAGCAACTGAACCACTATTCACATCCATAATCACTACCCCTTTACTTACACTTGTTGGTAGTTTTAAGACTGATTGCTGTTGATCAGAAGTAACATTACTAAGATCCACCATACTAATTCCGAGTGATGGACGAGTTATTTTACCATTCTTAATCAACTGGTTAATAATTGTCACAACTTCATTACTTGGAATGGCAAAACCAATTCCTTCAACTGAAGAGCCTTGTGTATCAGAAGCAAGTTTCATCGAATTAATTCCGATAACTTGACCTGCCATATTAATTAATGGACCACCTGAATTACCAGAGTTAATAGCGGCGTCCGTTTGGATAACCGATGTCAAAGTTCCATCAGTACCGGCTTTTAATGTCCGATCTTTTGCAGAAATAATTCCTTTCGTTACTGTATTAGCATATTCACTTCCCATTGGTGAACCAATTGCTAGCACATCCTGACCTGGAACAATCGAATTAGAGTTACCAAAGGATGCAACTGTCTTAACATTTGTAGCGTTAATCTTCAATACAGCTAAGTCGGTTGCAGAATCAGCACCAACTAAATCAGCATTAACTTTTTTACCATTGCTTAGAATTACTTGGAGCGCGTTTGAACCTTTGACAACGTGGTTATTAGTTACAACATAAGCCGAATTGCCACTCTTCTTGTAAATAACTCCTGATCCTTCACTAGCGGTTTCTAATTTATTATCGCTAGAAGAATCACTGCTGCTGCCGTTACTACTGTTGCCATAACCAAAAATTCCTAGCGTCCCACTTGATTGCTGAACTTTTTGTTTATTAATAACACTAACAACGGCCCCTTGGACGGACTTATAAGCTTGGGACGCTTCCCCGTTTAAGTCCGCCTTATTCTTATTAACCTTCGTACCACCAGACTTATTAGAGCCAGCTGGGACTCGTGTACTTGTTACTTCTTCATGATGTTGTACCAGGTTATTAATTCCTAAGGCGATTCCGCCACCAATAAGACCAGCAAATAAGCCGACAATAATTACGCCTAGCCACAACCGATCTTTAAAAGCTTGTTTTATCCTATTCATCAATTAAACCCTCCACTAAGTTAAAGAATCACTATCTTCAAGTTACAATTTAAATATGAAAAATCATTGAATAAAGTCGATAAAAACCGTGATCTCTTTTATTATAACGTCATTAGCTTGCTTGGTTCTTCTGGTTCAGCATCTTGCAATTTAAAATCATGATCGACACCAAAGTCATGCTGCTCCATCAAACTTGCAACTGTTAAGTGGGCTAGCGAACGCATGTTGTTATGTTGACTACGGTGACCAAGGAAAATCTCTTTGGTTCGCCGGCCAACAACGCTCATCAATGCATCGGCACCTTCTTCATTGGAAAGGTGACCCTCATCCCCTAATATCCGCTGTTTTAATGGCCATGAATAAGGACCCATCCGCAACATTTCTGTATCATGATTGCATTCCATTACGTAGGCATCTGCATTTCGGATGGTTCCCTCAACTCGATCAGAAACATAACCAGTATCCGTAATAATACAGAAGGTCTTATTATTGTGATGAACTTGGTAAAATTGCGGTTGCGCAGCATCATGGGATACCGCAAAACTTTCAATATCCATGTCTCCCAAGTCCTTAACAGTATTTGGTGCAATAATATGCTTTTGTGCTAATGGGATTTTACCAACTTTATCAGCCATTGCCTGCCAGGTACCCTCATTGGCATATACATCCATTCCATAACGGCGTGCCAATACACCAACACCATGCGTATGATCACTGTGTTCATGCGTTACAAAAATTGCATCGACGTCTTTTAATGATCGATCAATCTTCTTCATTAAATTTTCAATCCGCTTCCCACTTAAACCAGCATCAATTAAGATCCGGTGGTTGCGCGTTTCCAAATAAGTTACATTCCCAGTACTCCCGCTCGCAAGTACACTATAACGTAATGGATCCGTTTCTGTCACTTAAAGTTCCTCCTCAATTACTTATTATTTAACGAGTTCGTATTCACACTATCTGGCGTTTCCTTCATAACTGTACTATTAAATGCGTTAACTTGTAATTGTTGAATTGCTCCTGAGTTTTTAGTTTTGATTTCAACAGTCCACGTTGGCACATAGACTGCTTTATCATCAGTAGTAGTGTTAAGGAGCTTAGAATAACTGAGCACCGACCACCTAATGCGGGAGTTATTAGGAATCTGATTATGTTTATACAACCAGGTAATTGCTCGGCGCTGGCTAATCGTATTTGACCGTTGCCGGAGAATTTCAACATCTTGCAAGTAAGTCTGCGTATAACCTGTTATCTCATGGTCAGAGTTTATCCGAAAACGAATTTGCCCATCATTTGAAAATAGCGGCTTTCCTTCTAGCATCTGCGTATAAACAAGGGTATTTTTGTCCGATAATTCCTTGTTATAACGATAATGATTTCCCAAACTTACCATCTTTTTATTTTTTAACAGCTGGTCGACACGCCGAATATCATTATTTTTAGTCGTTTTAATTGGTTTATCAAACTCACTAGTCAGTGTTCCTGAAGAAAGACGAAAATTTTGATTACGTAATTTCCCGGCTTCCTGTTCTAGGACTCCGCCATCCGATGATTTTTTCCCAGCAATATAATATCCGGTTTGCTGCTTGTTAGAAAGGTCGCCATAACTAATCGAGTCATTACGCATTTCTTTTAACACTGTTGATTGTCGATTTTGCTGACCATTAGAAACGGTAAATTTAGTTTCTAAGATTAATGAACTTCCAACAAAAATATCAAAAAGCAAAAAGGCAAGGATAAAGATCCATTGAATACGTTTAAAATTCATTCTTTAACCCTCCTACTTTTCTAACTCGGTATATTCAACCCAGTGGCCGCGATACTTAATGAAATATGTTGGCACTAACTTTACAACATGACTATTTTTATCAGTTTTCCAAATATACCCGACACGTAAGTCCTTGATGTCACGCATTCGGTTGGTAGCATGTAATTGATTAATCACATCTGCACTTGATGGGAGCTTGACCATCTGGTGATCAATTGGCAATGGCACTTGAAGACTATAAAGACTTAGCCAGAAGCGTTCATTCCCGCCACTTGTGGATTCAAGCGTTACTTCCCCATAACCATCACTATTGAAAATTGGAAAGCTATTAACATAAGCCCGATAGTTTAACCGACGACCATGCTCACTCACCTCATCATAGCGCAAATTATCAAGCGGAATTCCAATTGTCGTCAACTTATTATAGAAGTGTGGGAAAATCTGGCTTGTTGATTCCCGATCGTCCTTACTAAGGTAATTTTCGTATTTAAGCGTTCCATCTTGGCGATTAAATATCAGCCGACGATTGGTTCCATCCGTATAGGTAGTCTCGTTGCCATTCCGATTTGCCGTAATTGTTGTGTGTTGGTTAGTACTCATTAGACTAGCACTAAGGGTATCAATGTTTTGCGCAGTGATTTGATATCCTAATGCTGGTAATTCAAAGGATCGCGGATACATCATTACCGCTACTCCGTTAATAATTTTATGGTCAACTGGGATCCGATCCATTGACTTTAAGAGTTGCCGAATGCGATTAAATTTTCCTTTCTCTACCCGTACTCGGTACACACTATAATGGTGGTCACCAAGTAAGTAAATCTCATGTTGCCCGTTTAATGGGATAACAATATGGTTAATCTGATTAACCCGGTCAGTATCGATTGACTGGGAAAATGTTTCGTTGAAGACTGAGCTCGGTACCTCATCCGGATATGTCAGCATTAACGAGTTCCGCCGTCGCAAATAACTCAAATAAACATCACTGTTATTTTGTTTGACAACATTTGTCCGGCCTAATTTCCAATCCTCTAATTCTTTTTTTACGCTCAGAATTAAATTAGCTTTAGGGCTATAAAGTTGATTCTGAGTTCCTTTTTCATTTGTCTCAACTGCTTTAGTTGGGAGATAAACATCGCCCATTGATTGCGGTGTATATTGTTGTGATTGGTTATTATTGAAATTTTCGTGTCGTGCTCCCTCAAAAGGAAATGGGTTGGTCCAGACAATCCATGAAATGAATAAACTAAGAAGCACAACAACCGTTAAGGCGATTGCTTGCCAATTACTTTTCAGCTTCTTCATCATCCCAGTCTTCCTCCTCATAAGGTACATATGGCAAGGAAATATAGAATGTTGAACCCTTGCCTTCTACACTATCAACCCAAATTTGTCCACCAAGCATATTGATAACTTCCTTGGAAATAGCTAGTCCCAGACCTGTTCCCCCTTGCTTCCGGCTTCTTGCCTTATCAACGCGGAAGAATCGATCAAAGATACGTCCAAGATCTTTTCGTGGAATCCCTAGGCCTTGGTCAGAAATACTTAAAATAACATGATTATGCGTCTCCAGTAAGCGGGTTGTAATTACACCACCATCTGGAGAATACTTAATCGCGTTATTCATAATATTATCAATTACCTGGGTAAACTTATCAGTATCAATCTCAACCCATAAATCTTTCTTAGTAAAGTATCGTTCAATGGTATATTTTTTCTTTTTTGGATCTTCTTCTTTTTTAATAATCATATCGAAACGATCCAAGATATAGTTAAATAACTCATTGATATTTACGTATTCCAGATTGAGCTTCGTTGTCCCTGCATCCATCCGTGATAGACTCAACAGGTCATTGATCATCCGAATCATCCGATCTGTCTCATCCTGAACAACCTTTAAGAACTTAGGGGCAATTTCTTTATCTTGCCAAGCACCATCACTTAATGCTTCGACATAGCTTCGAACACTTGTTAATGGAGTCCGCAACTCATGCGAGACGTTTGAAACGAATTGCTTCCGTTCGCGTTCTTCTTTTTGCTGGCTCGTTACATCATGAAGGACACAGACAAGCCCACTGACAAAGCCAGATTCGCGTTGAATTGGTGAGAAGTAGGCGTTTAAGATCAAATTATTGCCAGAGTTTGACATATCAATAATCATCTCGCGCTGTTCACCATTTACTAGTTGACGCACGGTATAGTCATGACGAATATCCAACACATCAATAATTGATTTACCAATTAAATCATCTTCATTTTCGACACCTAGTAACTGTAACGCCATATTATTTACAATTGTCACATTCCCGCGACGATCAGTGGCTAAAACCCCATCAGACATATGAGACAAAATGCTATCAAGCCGTCGTCGTTCAGAATCGCTTGACTCCTGTGCTTCTTCAACCCGGACGGAAAGATTATTAACTGCCCCTGCTAATTGTCCTAACTCGTCATTTCCCAATACTTTTACTTGACCAGAATAGTCTCCCCGGGCAATTCGTAATGTTTGTTTCCTCATTTCTTCAATTGGGCGGGTAATTTCCTGGGAAATAATAATTGCCAAGATCAAACTCAAGACAATAGTAATCATTGCCGCAGATAGGTATACCAAAGTAATATTATTAATATTAGAGTAGACACTTTCTAGACTAGCTCGCAGGTAAACAGCTCCCACAACGTTATTGTTACTATTATCCACAAGGGGAATGACATTGACATAGTAGCGCGTGTGATTTGAATTATCGTATAAATTTTCGGTATGCGACCTATTATTTAATAAAGTTGCTTTAATTGCTTGATCAGTTGTTTTCTGACCGATGGCACTCCGATTATCAGCGTTGCTTGTTCCCCGCACAATACTCTTACTATCAACCACCCGGATTTCAGAAATGTTATTATTATTAACTTCTGAAAGAATTTGATTAATCTGTTTGTTAGCTTTTTTAGTATTTGATCGTGATAACTGCTCTGCTAAAGAATTATCAACGTAAGACGGTAATTCAATGGTTTGCTTAAACGTATTAAGGTTTTGATGCTCTAATTGACGCACAAAAACCGCCCCAACACATTCAAGTGTTAACATCAAAATTAACACGAATACGAGAGCGATTTTAAAACGAATCGATTGATAAAATTTTAACTTGCTGTTCACAATGGTTCAGCCTCTAATTCTGATCAGGATTTGCTAGGTAATAGCCAACACCACGCCGGGTAATTAACCATTGTGGGTGACTAGGGTTGTCTTCAATCTTTTCACGAAGCCGACGAACGGTAACGTCAACTGTTCGTACATCCCCAAAATAGTCATAACCCCATACAGTCTGAAGAAGATGTTCACGGTTAATAACTTGTCCAATATGTTGAGCTAGATAGTGTAAAAGTTCAAACTCACGATGCGTTAAATTGATATTTTCGCCTCGCTTAGTTACGGTGTAGGCTTCAGGATGAATCGTAAGGTCGCCAATTTGAATATCGGTATTATTTTCTTCTTCTGCTGGTGCCTTCAGAGTTGCTTGCCGTCGTAAATTAGCCTTTACTCGTGCTACTAGTTCGCGGTTAGAGAACGGCTTAGTAACATAATCATCGGCCCCAAGCTCAAGCCCCAGCACCTTATCTAGTTCCGAATCTTTAGCGGTTACCATAATAATCGGCATGGTATGCTTAGCCCGAACCCGCTTGGCCACTTCAAGTCCATCGATCTTCGGCAGCATTAGGTCAAGAATAATTAAATCAGGATTTTCTGCTTCTACTTGTTCTAAAGCTGCTTCGCCATCATAGGCTACGACAACTTCATATCCTTCTTTTTCAAGATTAAATTTGATGATATCAGAAATTGGTTTTTCATCATCAACAACTAAAATTTTCTTTGCCATATCAATGATTCCCTCCATTGGGTTAATTGATTAATTACTTTAAATCTGCTATATATCAGTGCCTCTATTATAGCACAGGGAAAAGTTCCATAAATATTTTCTAAAAACTTATGAAAAATATTTGACATTTGATCAATAACAGGTTAAACTGTTTAAGTATTCTGTTAAAGGATATGGGCAGTTAGCTCAGCTGGCAGAGCAACGGACTCTTAATCCGTGGGTCCAGGGTTCGATCCCCTGACTGCCCATCAGAGGTTTACAGCGATTGAGATTTTATCTCAGTCGCTTTTTTTCATACTTAAAATAAAGACTGCGAAAATCTCATCTTTTCGCAGTCTTTATTTTCATTTAAACTGATCCTTAACATACTGTGCATATAGTGGTGTTGTCTTTAATAATTCTTGATGGGTTCCTGCGCCGGATACTGTTCCATTTTCGATAAAGTAGATTTTATCGGCATCGACAATCGTACTCAAGCGATGGGCAATTACTAGCGTCGTTCTTCCTTGCATTAAGTCTCCCAATGCTTTTTGAACCATCGCCTCTGATTCAGCGTCCAAGCTAGCAGTGGCTTCATCAAGCATTAAGATTTTTGGATCGCGGAGAAAAGCACGCGCAATCGCTATTCGTTGCCGTTGTCCCCCAGAAAGTTTGATCCCTCGTTCACCAATTTCGGTTTCTAACTGATCTTCCATCTCACTGACAAAACCATCTGCATAAGCCATTCTCAACGCATCCCAAAGTTCCTCATCCGAGACTTCTCTTCGTAACCCATAAGTTAAATTATCACGAATAGTTCCTGGCATTACCGCGGCATCTTGGCTTACGAGACCAATTTGTTCACGCCACTTGGCTAAGTCTACATTTTCGATATTCTCTTCGCCGATCAAAATTTCCCCACCTGTTGGCTGATAGAATCGTTCAATCAATGAGAAAATAGTTGACTTTCCTCCACCAGATGGGCCGGCAAAAGCTACCACTGCATTGGGTTTAGTTTCAAAACTAACATCTCGTAAGACTGGCTTGCCTTCCTCATATGCAAAATCAACATTCTCAAATTTCAATGGTGCGCTCGCAATATCTTTTTCTGCTTTATCAGTAGCAAATTCTTCTGGTTCAGTTAAGATTTGTTGGATACGCTCCGTGGCTCCGCTAGTCTTTGCCATATTATTAAAGAGCTGACTAATTACAACAACAGGACTAATAATCTGGAAAAGATACATTAAAAATGAAACTAAGGCACCCATTGTCATTGCACCATTCATGACGCGAATTGCTCCGTAACCAAGAATCCCAAGAAACATTATCATCATGAGCATGTTTGTAATTGGTTGCGTTACTGAGTTAATCAATGCTTCTTTTCTCCCGACATGATATAAATTGTCGATACGACGATTTCCCTTCGCCAGTTCATGTTCTTCACCGTTTGAAGACTTAACTAATCGGACCTCACCCAATACATCGGTGGAATCACTAGCAAATTTTGCTAATTCATCTTGCCGAACCCGACCAATCTTACGCGACTGATTCATCACTGGTAGCATGACTAAAATCACTAAAGGAACTGCCACAAACATCAACAATGTCATCCGCCAATCCATTGCTAACATAATAACCAGTGCACCAACGAATTGTAAAAGCGATGTCATTGCATTTGGTAATGTTGAAGCAAGTAAATCCTTCACCTGTGACGTATCATTAACTAATCGTGAACTGATTTCGCCTGTTTTAACATCATCAAAATATTTTACAGGCATTTTAAGTAGTTTTTGCCATAATTGTTTCCGTAATTTAGAAACAACATTTTCACCAAAAATTCCTAATAATAACCCTGATAACGCACTTGTAATTAATCCTGCTATAAAAATTACAACTGTTAAAATTGCCAACGTTGGACTAATACTCTTAAAATTATTAATTAACTTTTGCGCTAGTTGAGGAACAAATAGGTTAGCACCCGTGGAGATAAAACCTAGTAAGATTCCCACAAAAAGCTTAATATACTGCGGATGTAATTGATTTATTAAACTAAAGAAACTTCGAAAACTAAATTTATTTCTGTTCAAAGCATAAGCCTCCTAACAGTTAAATATCTAACTTTTAATGATGATGAATATTTAAACACATAGATACCTAACTGTCAAGAGTCTAACTTATTTTTTTAGATTGTTATTAATATTAGTCATCCCTTTAACTACTGCATCAATATCTTCTTCATCGAGGCGGGCAATAATCTGCAAATAAGCTTTATCAAATATTTCTTTAACCTCATTAGTTTTTTCTTCACCTTTTTTGGTAAGAAAAATCCGCTTAATTCGTGCTGACTCTTGATCCGCCTTCCGGATAATATACCCGTCGCGTTCAAGATTTTTCACCATACTGGTAACACTAGCATTCCGTAAATGGAAATGGTCACCTAATTCTCGTTGAATAAGACCAGCGTGTTTTTCTATATAAAAAAGCGTATGAGCTTGCTGTGGAGTTATATCTAATTCAGGGGCAAGTTCAGTATAAAAATGCTTCATGTTAATCATATAGTTCCGCAATAAACGGTTCATTTGCTCAAATTTATCTTTTTTTAATGCCATGAAATTACTCCCAATTTTAATTTTATTGTTAATTATAACAGTTAGACACCTAATTAAAATATGGATTTGAAAATTTATTAAATAAATTCAGAAAAACACTTGCGAAAATGATCGGAAGTTGATATTATTATTTATGTTGTCAAAGACATGGGCAGTTAGCTCAGCTGGCAGAGCAACGGACTCTTAATCCGTGGGTCCAGGGTTCGATCCCCTGACTGCCCATCATATAAAAAAGATCACCGAATAATCGGTGGTCTTTTTTGTTATAAAATTGTAATTATATGTTGTTTAGGACGCTTAGAAACAATTTCAATTGCGCCAAGTGCTTCTAATTCTTCAATGGCTGCCTTAGTCTTTGTCATTGGATAACGGCGATTACCCTTCTTCAAAGTTTCAATAATATCATTATCTTTAATTCCTAAATCTAACTGGTTAGTAAATAGCTTTGATTGTGCAAGAAGATATAGAACATTACAATACAAACTATCAGACGTTGCAGCTAATTGATGATGATGTTCATTGACCCACTGACTAATAATTTCATTGGTCTTATCAAGCTTTTCACGAGATTGACTCAAAATCTTAATTACTTTTTCCTGCTGACTAACAAGTATCATTAATAATTTTTGAATAAAAAATGTTAAATCAGCTCTATTTTCCGCATTATCGGCATCCTTAAATACCTTATAGTATTGCTGAACATTATTATGAATCGCAGTAGCCACAGAAAAGCCAGTAAAGCGATCAAATTTGTTAGCAATATATGACGACAAAAGATAACGCCCCATTCGACCGTTACCATCAAGAAATGGATGAGTATTTTCAAAGAAAAAGTGAGTTACAAGGGCTTTATATATTGAAGGAGTATCATCATTATTCATATATTCAATTAAAGCTGTAAGGGCAACCTTGATTGCAGTTTCCGTGGTTGGTGGTCGATGAACTGTTTTAATACCATCCCCGATCGAAAGCACTTCGCTATTAGGAAGCTTATCACGAAATATTTTTCCGTTGGGCAGTCGATCTTCATTAAGTTCGCCTTTTAACAAGGAATCGTAGATTTTTCTATAGTCTTGAAGAACATTGATTTCAACTTTTTTTCCTGATTGTGTGCGCTGGTACATTTTTATAGTTGAACCAAGCCTTTTCTTTGATATATGATCATCACCATTTATTTGGTGGTTATTTTCCTGAATAACAGTACTAATTTCAACACGACTCGTTTTTACACCTTCAATATCATTAGTGTAGAAAATTTCAGAGAGTAATAATGAATTCAAAAATTGATTAATCGCAACTTGGGGAAGCGTTACAGAGATATCCTTAATCATATTAGAATTACGCCTAAGCTGATCCGCCAGGTTTTGAATTTCCGGTAATGGAAGATAGAAAATTGGATATTTACTTGTCTGTGCACCATCACGATAGTTAAGAAGAGGAAACAGAGTTGTCTTCTGGCTTGTATACCCGTTCAGTCGACTCTGATATTCACTTTCAATTGCTGCTGGGTCATTCGTCTTATCTTCAATAAAATACTTATATTTAGATAATGGTATGTATTTCATTATTTATCTTCCCTCCTTAAAGCTAAAAAGCTATTTTTTGGTGTTAGTATATTAAAATACTAACATAATAACCCCTGAAAATCGATTTTCAGGGGTTATTATCATTAGAAATTCATATATAAATGCTAAAAATCATTTTTTGAGGATTTATATACTTAAACATATATTTGAAAACTGCTTTTTTACTTTTTTGAATGAACAATCTAATTTAACTAATAACGATGAGTAAATTAATAATTTGGTGAACAGTTCAACGCAAAGAATTTGGCCTTACCCGACAAAAACTTTAACATTCTAATACTTTGTTCTACATTTACAATTTACTTCTTTACTCACAAGTACATCTTTAAACCACGTAAATAAAAAGGACGTCATTCAAACGTCCTTTTTATTTACTTATCTTCTGCTATTAGTTCTTTTCGTGCTTGGCGTAAGCTCATTTCTTGTTCTGGTGAAACCTCGGGATAAGCTAATGGCAAACTATTAATCTTCTTTGTCAAAATATCAGATACAATTAAACGCGAGTACCACTTATCATCAGCCGGAATAACATACCATGGATTTTCCTTTGTGGCGGTAGCATTAATCGCCTTTTCATATGCCTTTTGATAATCGTCCCAATATTGACGTTCGCGAATATCAGCTGCTGAGAACTTCCAATTCTTTTCCGGCGTATCAATTCGTGCTAAGAAACGCTTCTTTTGTTCTTCCTTTGATACATGGAGGAAGAATTTTACAATTAAGTAACCGTTCCGCGTTAGATAACTTTCATACTGACGAATATCTTCATAACGACTATCAAAGAATTTGTTATTAACATCATGAACAGACTCAATCCCTGGAATATTAGATTGCAAAATTAAAGCAGGGTGAACGCGTGAAACAAGAACGTCCTCATAATAAGAGCGATTGAAAACACCAATATCACCACGCATTGGCAATTCACGATTGATCCGCCAGAGATAATCATGACGTAATTCGCGGCCTGTTGGTTGTTTAAAATTAGCCACCTTAAACCCAACTGGATTTACGCCCGCAAAAATATGCGAAATCATACTATCTTTTCCTGCCGCATCCATTGCTTGAAATACTACTAAAACACCATAATGACGCCGCGCATACATCATCTTTTGCGCATTCTTGATTGACTTTACATTTTTCTTGATCTTCTTTTTAATCTTCTTAAGATCATCAGCAGAATCTTTTACCTTAGTTGGTGCCGTCTTAATATCAAAGTCTTTTCCTGTGTAACGATATTTCTTGGTTTTCATCAACATTCACCTCATTGCTTTTAATTTGATTTCAACTACCATCATAGCAAATCTCTCAAGTTTTGGTTAATAAAAACGGATTTAAAAAGAGAACCATGAACAATTCTAGTTCACAGTTCCATTATTTATAATATTCTTTTCTGTTGGCTGGTATTTACTATGTTTTAATTTACCAATTTGGTGCTCTCGACCATCATTAACAATGAATTCATCAACAGCACCACAATGCTCACAAACTACCACAATTTGATACCGTTGCGAGTCATCATTATTCGTATCCATCCAATTTCTTTCCGCAATTACTAACGGCTGTTCATGACACTGATAACAAGAAATCCCTAGTTCACATTCTTCCCTAAAAGGATCTCCTGTTTTTCCTACCATTCCATAACGGTCTTCACCATGGACATTATCAAAATTATTGTAAAACATTTAATCACTTCTTTAATATTCAACTGCTTTTGCACGCTTTATCTTAATAACAAAGACTACTATTATTTCCATTACAAAAATTGAAATCGCACAAATAATAAAGAGGATATGATAAGAGGTCGCTTCAATCATCAATCCACCAAATAACGGACCAATTGCCTTTCCTAAAGAAGAAAATGCATTCAGAATTCCCTGATACTTTCCCTTAACAGCAACCGGTGAAAGGCTGTTTACAATGGCAGGCATTGTTGGCAGAGCAGTGGCTTCACCGATTGTCAGAACGACCATTGCCGCAACAAACCAGCTATATGAGTGAGCGTAAAGTAATAAGACAAATGAGAAACCAATTGTAAACATCCCAATAAATACTTGCGCATATGGCCGATTAACCCAGCGATTAAGCCAAGTAATTCCTAATTGGAAAACAACAATCAAAATCCCATTTAATGTCCATAAAAGACTATATTTTGTCATTGAGATTCCTTGATCAGTCATGAAAACTGATAGGTTACTTGCCCATTGTTCATACATTGTCCAGATTACAACTAAGGCAATGAAGAAGATCCAGTTAATCCATAAGTTAGCTTGAGGCATCTTAATATTAACTGTCTTGTTCTCTTCTTCAGCTTCCACATCTTCGGTCTTTGCAACTGTTTGTTGACTATCCTTAAAGAAAAAGATAACAACAAGTGAGAACATTGTATAAAGGATTGTGGTAATCAAAAACATTGGTGAAACATTGCCATCTGCATACTGATAAAGCGGACCGACAATAGTAGTTCCAATCACCATCCCCAAGTTATTGGCAAAATACAACATATTAAAAACATAACGACCATCTCGCCCTGAACGAGTCGCAAAAGAATTAACCATTGTAATGATCCAGCCATTAAAGAACCCAATGACTGTTAAAAGAATTCCATATATCGGCCAGCCATTGAAGAAAATCATAATAGCCATTACGATTGTCGCTAGCAGTGTCCCGCCAATCATTAATTTCCGCGGGTTAGCTCGGTCAAATAGCATTCCGCTAATATAACTTCCGACAACATTTGCTCCCGAATAAAAGAGTAAAACGATTCCCGATACAGTTAATGACTCATGCAACTGATCGTGAATATAAATTGTTGTTAATGGCCAGACAAAACTATTCCCAATACTTCCAAGGAACATTCCGAATAAAAGCCATTTTAATTCTACGCCTTGACGGTTCATTGTTTACGCCTCCTCAATTACTATCATACCGTTTATTTTTTTAAAAACATTTTTAATGTCTTAAGCGCACTAAAAGGGCTACCTCAGTTTTTACTGAAATGCCCTCTTAGAAATTTAGTTTTTAATTATTATCTTCAGGGATATAGGAAATCGAAGTGAACTTATTATAAGACTTTGCAAATAATAATTTAACTGTCCCCCGCGGACCACTACGATTCTTTTCGATGATGACTTCAACTTCACTAGCGTTTGATCCATCGTCATCCTGATTATTTCCCGGGTTATTATTATCTTCCGAATCTTCATCGTGCTCATAATAGTCATCACGATAAAGGAAACTAACAATATCTGCATCCTGTTCAATCGATCCAGATTCACGAATATCAGATAAAACCGGGCGCTTGTCTTGTCGCTGTTCAACTCCCCGCGACAACTGTGATAGGGCAATAACTGGAACTTCTAATTCCTTTGCCAGCTTCTTTAGTTGTCGAGAAATCTCTGAAACTTCTTGTTGCCGGTTATCAGGATTACTCCCTTCAATCAACTGAAGGTAATCAATTACGATCAATCCTAAGTTGCCTTTTTCCTTTGCTAAGCGCCGACAACGTGCCCGAATTTCTGCTACCTTGATTCCCGGTGTATCGTCAATATAGATACTAGCATTACTCAAGGCACCAGTGGCAATAAATAAACTTTGCCATTCATCTTGCGTAAGCTGTCCGGTCCGTAAGTGGTTAGCATTAATGTTTCCTTCAGCACAGAGCATCCGGTTTGCTAAAGACTCCGCACCCATTTCAAGACTGAAAATTGCGACCGTATTATCGGTTCTAGTTGCAACGTTTTGAGCAATATTCAAAACAAAGGCGGTTTTTCCAACAGCAGGCCGCGCCGCAATAATCACCAACTCGTCTTTATGAAGGCCAGTCGTCATCTCATCTAATTGAGCATATCCTGTTGAAAGTCCAGTAATCTCTGAATCTTGACTAGAGAGCTCACTGACATGGTTAATTGACTCTTGTAAAACGTCACTAATACTTTTAAAACCAGTTTGACGACTATTTTCCGAAACTGACATAATTTCTTGCTCAGCCCGGTCAAGTTGATCTTCAATCTTGTCATTTCCAGCATAACTATCATTGATAATTTTGGTTGCAGTATTGATCAACCGTCGTGAAATCGCCTTATCATGAACAATTTTTGAGTAATAGACAACGTTAGCAGCCGTCGGAACCGCTGTTGCAAGTTCAGCAATATAAGCAACTCCACCAATATTTTCCGTTTGATTATCCTGATCAAGGACATTTTTCATCGTTAACGGATCGATTGGCTGGTCCGCATCATTTAGTTGGACCATCTTTTCAAAAATAATTTGGTGAGCCTTCCGATAAAAATCTTGCGGCTCAAGATATTCCATCGCATCAGCCAACGCGTTTTTACTTAAAAAAGCAGCTCCAAGAACTGCTTTTTCTGCTTCAATATCGCGTGGCTCTTCTTGCACTGGTGCATTATCCATGACGATACCGCTCCTTAAATCTATTAATCCTCATTACTTTTCAGCAATGTGAACACGAATTTGAGCTTCGACTTCTGGATGAAGTTTGATTGGCACATTTACGTAACCAAGCGCCTTAATTGGAGCTGCCAGCTCAATCTTTCGCTTATCAATTTTAAGGTCAAATTGTTTTTGTAAAGCAGTTGCAATTTGTTTTGTTGAAATTGAACCAAACATCCGGCCATCTGTACCGGCTTTTCCGCTTAATTCAACAACTGTATTATCATCTTCAAGAATCTTCTTCATCCGCTTGGCATCAGCTAATTCTTCAGCAGCATGTTTTTCTTCAGCACGTTGTTGACCCTTCAATTGACTCATCGCCGCCTTAGTAGCTTGTTTTGCTAATCCACGCTTAATTAAGTAGTTTTGAGCATAGCCATCTGGAACTTCCTTAATTTGACCACGTTGACCACGGCCTCGTACATCTTGTGTAAAAATAACTTTCATTATGATCACTCCTCTGTATCGTCTTGCTCTTTATCAGGTTTAGTTAGAATATCGACTAACTCTTGCTTGACCTGTGTAATATCTTTATCACTGATTTGTGTAGCAGCATTTGCAAGGTGGCCGCCACCACCCATTTTTTCCATGATTACCTGGACGTTGACATTTCCCATTGAGCGTGCTGAAATTCCGATCTTGTTATCAGCACGTTCAAAAATTACAAATGAAGCTTCAATTCCACTCATTTGGAGCAACATATCAGCAGCCTGGGCAGCCGTGACAGGATCATAAACCTGTCCCTCTTCACCCGTACATAATGCTATTTTATCATTTATTTCCGCTCTTGAAATCAAATGATTACGCATCATAAAAGTTTCTGGATTTTCTTTCATAAATGATTGAATCATTAAACCATCGGCACCAGCAGAACGCAAGTAACTAGCTGCATCAAAAGTTCGCGTACCAGCACTCTTGGTGAATGATTTTGTATCAACCTGAATCCCTGTTAGCATTGCCGTTGCTTCAAGCTTGTTAAGTCCTTTTCCTTCACGTGGTTGGTATTCAAACATTTCCGTAATTAACTCACAAGTTGATGAAGCATATGGTTCGATATAAACAAGCAATGGATTTTCAGGAAAGTCCTCGCCACGACGATGATGGTCAATGATAACAAGTCTGTTTTGCATTTTATCATATAATTCAGGGGCAATGGTAATTCCCCGCTTAGCATGATCAACCATTACTAACAAACTGTTATTTGTCGCTTTTTCTAACGCTTCGACTGGTGAAATAATATGGTCCTTAATCGTCTGGTAATTATCAATCTCATGCATCAAACGTTGAATATCAGAGTGTGGATGTTCATCATCAATCACAATCCAACATTCTTTACCGTTCATTTCCGCAATCCGTCGAATTCCCAAACAGGCACCGATTGAATCCATATCTGGATTGGTGTGGCCCATCACAAATAATTGGTCTGATTGAGCCATTAATTCTTGTAATGCTTGACTAATCATCCGTGCTCGTACCCGGGTTCGTTTCTCCATCGGGTTGGTCTTTCCACCATAGAAACGTGCCTCCTGATCTTGAGCCCGAACAACAACTTGGTCTCCACCACGGCCTAACGCGAGGTCAAGGTTATTTTGTGCTGTATCAGCAAGTTTTATCAGATCATTTTCGCCATAAGCAATTCCTACGCTAAGAGTAACTGGCGAATTTTGCTTGGATGTATTTTCACGGATAACATCAAGGATCTTGAATTTTTGTTTTTCAAGTTCTTTTAATGAAGCTTGATGTCCAATAATCAAGTAGTTATCATCATCAATGATCTTCATCAATAAGTGATTAGCAACTGCCCAATCGCTTATTTGTGAAGTTACGTAATTATGAAGATTAGAGACATCAGAATCACTCATTCCTTGAATCAGCTCATCATAGTTATCTAGGTAAATATTACCAATGAAGATTTGTTCATCCTTATATTGTGCACTAATCTGTTCATATTTTGTAATATCTAATAAATAAACTACCTGTCCGTGATGCTGAACCAAAAATTCAAATTGATGGTCACGCCAAGTCACTACTTGTGTTTGCTTATCATCCGCATGATCTTTTATTAATTCCGCTAATTTTGCATCAACATCTGCAATCGGCTTCCCTACAACAATTTCAAGATTAAAATAACGCGCCATATATGGATTAATCCATTCAACCTCATGACGCTTATTTAACATAATCATTCCTATGGGCATTTCCAGCAATGCTTCTTGTTGCCCACGTTGGACTTTATACGTTAATTCATTTAAATATTCATGAGCATCGACTACTAATTTTCTTAACCGCCGAATACTAATAGCTCCACCAATAACCGCGATTACTAAAACAATTAGTCCAATAATCCAGTTATCCATAAACCCTAAAATAAGCCCAATGATTGTTAAAAGCACTATATAGCAGACATTCCAGCGGACGGCTGGGTGTTCAAAATAAAACTCCCAGTTCTCACGACTGAAAATTTTTCGCATGCTAGTCCTCCTAAAAATAGCTTTAAATTATTAATTGGATAAATCTATCATATCACATCAAGTACTTAGTCAATAGATTATATCATCTAATGACTATTAATACATAAGAATATTAATGGGTATACACTTTCTGGTATGGATGGAGATTCCATGCCAGATTTTTTTGTATAAAAAAGAGGCATTTGCTGTCCCCTCGTTATACAATCAATTCACCACAAAAATCATGAAAGAAGGTTAAACAAATGTCCCATAATGATTCTATCCTAAATATTCTTGGAATTAAAGATAAAAATATTAAAATTATTTCTGTTGAAGAAGCTGAACACAACAATGATTCTGTTAAAGAGTATATAACGCTAATAACAGCTACTCTTTCTTATCCGATTAATCGTTGTCGCAACTGTGGCTTTCCCACTGTTAATAAGGATGGCTTTCGCAAAACTCATGTACGACTGGCTAGTTTAAACGGGAGAAGATATGAATTAGAGCTTCGTAAACAACGCTATAAATGTAAATCATGTCATACTACGTTTGGTGCTATTACTAATTTAACCAAAGAAAATCAAACCCTATCCAGTGATCTCAAAAATCAAATCATGCTTTTGGCTCGTAAAGGACTATCCGGTCAGCTAATTGCTGAAATGTGTCACTGCTCTCCTAGTAGTGTTCGTCGAACAATTTTAGAGCGCATGGAACCACACTATCGTGTGGCTAAGTTGCCTAAGCATTTATGTTTTGACGAGTTTCGTTCAACTAAGTCTGTGATGTCCTTTATCTGTTGTGATGCTGAAACCCACCAAATTGTCACAAAGTTACAGGATCGTCTATCACCTACAATTATTGATTATTTTGAAAGTCGTTATTCAAAAGCCGAACGCGAATACGTTCAATCAGTTGTAATTGATTTAAATGCTCAATATCAAAGCTTTATCTATCGCCTTTTCCCTAATGCCAACATTATTATTGATCGCTTCCATCTTGTGCAATTAGCTGGTCGCGCTTTGGACAATTGTCGTATTTCTATCCTAAAACAACTCGATAAACAGAGCCGAGAATATAAAATTATGAAGTCACATTGGAAGCTATTCCATAAAAAAGCTGAAGATCTTCACCCTGAAGAAGTAGTTTTTCTTCGCGGCGTTAAGCAATATATGACTCGCCAAAATGCTGTGGATCTCATTACTAGTAAATTTTCTAAGTTCGCTGAAGTATACCAAACTTACCAAGATATCACGAAAGCCCTCAACGAGCGCAATAGTGAATTACTAGAGTCAACCATCTTAGACTACCAAAAAACCAATACAGAAATGGATACCGCTATCCAAACCCTTCGTCAAAACAGAAAATATGTCTTAAATAGTGCTAAGTTTGAATACTCTAATGGTCCTTTAGAAGGCATCAATCGCAAAATCAAAACTCTAAAACGAACTTGTTATGGTTTTGCCAATCAAAAATTTTTCTTTTTAAGAATCGATTGTATTTTTTCGTAAAAAAATACCCCCTACATTTTCGTAGGAAGTATTTTTAGTCAACCATACCAGTTGACAGATATCC
>NZ_JAJGVH010000007.1:0-203 GCF_020785355.1 Limosilactobacillus reuteri
GAGTTGCTTAAGCTTTCACTCATCGATACTGAGTTACTCAAGCTTTCACTCATTGATACCGAGTTGCTTAAGCTTTCGCTCATTGAGACTGAGTTACTTAAGCTTTCACTCATTGAGACTGAGTTGCTTAAGCTCTCGCTCATCGATACTGAGTTGCTTAAACTTTCACTCATGCTTACTGAGTTACTCAAGCTTTCGCTCAT
>NZ_JAJGVH010000070.1:0-122846 GCF_020785355.1 Limosilactobacillus reuteri
ACTACTATGACCTCGGCTGACTTCTGGCTTACTCAACGCTACATCACTGCACCGCTTGTTTCTGTGGAAATTAAACTTATTCCTCTTGTCGGAAACGTGTAGGCCAGATCTCCCCGGGTAAGGATATTAACTTTCGTACCATGTCACCGGTAGCTTTACTGAAAGTAACTTCGAGTAGTGTTGGACTTTAACTTGTCATGCAGTCTTATCCAGTTAGTTCCAGCCTTATAGCTACTTCTTGTTCATCGGTGCAGTACTTTGCCTTAGACTTCCTTCAGATTCCACCTCACAGTGGACACCCTTGTCCTCAGCTCATGGTTCCGACTACTACGGCCCATAGCGGACTCTCATCGCCTAGCTAATACCCATGCCGGGCGCACATAAAAAACGACTGAGAATGAATCTCAGTCGTTAAATCAAAATTTATTTGATTATTGTTCTTCGTACCAGCTGTAGTGGAAGTTACCAGGACGGTCAGTACGTTCGTAAGTGTGAGCACCGAAGTAGTCACGTTGAGCTTGAAGCAAGTTAGCAGGAAGCACTTCTGAACGGTATGAGTCGTAGTAACTAATAGCAGCGCTAAGTGAAGGAACAGGAATACCAGCCTTAACAGCAAGAGCAACAACGTCACGAGTTGCCTTTTGGTACTTCTTAGCAATGTCCTTGAAGTAATCATCAAGAAGCAAGTTCTTCAAGTCTGGGTTCTTAGTGAAAGCATCAGTAATGTTTTGTAAGAATTGTGCACGAATAATGCATCCTGCACGCCAGATTTGAGCTAATTCACCGTACTTAAGGTTCCAGTCGTAACGTTCGGAGTCGATCCGCATTTGTTCGAAACCTTGTGCGTAACTCATAAGCTTACCGAAGTAAAGAGCTTGACGTACTTTTTCAATCATTTCCTTCTTGTCGTCGATTGAAATAGCTTCAGTTTCAACAGGCAATTCTTTGCTTGCTTGTACACGTTCGTCCTTCATCATTGAAATGTAACGAGCGTAAACAGCTTCTGTAATAACTGATTGAGGAGCACCACCATCAAGGGCAGTCATTGAACTCCACTTACCAGTACCCTTGTTAGCACCACGGTCAAGGATCATGTCAACAATAGGCTTGCTCTTGTCGTCACCAAGGTCATCCTTACGAGTAAGGATATCAGCAGTAATGTCAACAAGGTAACTGCTTAATTCACCCTTGTTCCATTCAGCAAAAGTCTTAGCAATGTCATCAACAGGCATCTTTAATACGTTACGCATGATGTTGTAACTTTCGTCGATTAATTCTTCATCACCGTATTCGATACCGTTGTGAACCATCTTAACATAGTGACCAGCACCATTTGGTCCAATGTAAGCAACACATGGCTTGCCATCTTCTTCAGCCTTAGCAGCAATCTTAGTAAGGATTGGAGCAACTAAGTCATAAGCTTCTTTTTGACCACCTGGCATAAGTGAAGGACCGTGAAGGGCACCTAATTCACCACCGGAAACACCCATTCCGATGAAGTTGATACCAGACTTGTCTAACTTAGCGTTACGAGCCATAGTATCGTGGAAGTTAGTGTTACCACCATCGATTAAAACATCACCCTTGTCAAGTAATGGCAATAATTCGTCGATAAGAGCATCAGTTGGCTTACCGGCCTTAACCATCATAAGAATCCGACGAGGCTTTTCTAGTGAGTCTACGAATTCCTTAACAGTGTAGCTAGGTACTAACTTCTTATCGCTGTGGTCACGCATCATATCGTCAGTACGGTTACGGTGACGGTTGTATACACCAACCGTGAAGCCACGACTTTCGATGTTTAGTGCAAGGTTCTTACCCATAACAGCTAAACCAACAACACCAATTTGTGCTTTTTGATCAGACATTAAAGTCACTCTCCTCAATACTTATGTAATATAATTCACAACCTCGATTATAACAAAAATTAAAGATAGTGCAAACGCTAAACATCAATTTTTATTATAAAAAAGTAATTTACAGCAAGAATGCTATAAATTACTTTTAGTAACTAATGATTTAAACGATAAACCCACTTACGTCCATCACGAGCCAAGAGTTCGTCAGAAGCTGCTGGACCCATGGAACCAGGAGTGTAGTTAGGGAATTGAGGCTTTTCAATATCCCAAAGCTTACGGATAACATCGACGAACTTCCATGCATAAGCAATTTCAGCCCATGAGGCAAAGTTTGTGTGGTTACCTTCAAGTGCATCATGGAAAAGACGTTCATATGGTTCTGGAGATTCCTTCTTATCAGAATCACTTTGCAAGAAGCGTAAATCAACAGGTTCTGTTGTGAAGCCTTGACCTGCGCGCTTAGCATTTAATTGGATTGCAAAACCTGAGTTAGGTTCAACAAAAATAGTTAATACATTTGAGTTAAGGGATTGGTCACTTTCAGAACGTGGGTTAGCAAAGATATCGATTAATGGCTTCTTGAAGACAACATCAATACGAGTAAATTTGTCTGCTAACTTCTTACCAGTCCGAACGTAGAATGGTACACCAGACCAACGATAGTTATCAAACATTAACTTAGCAGCAACAAAGGTTTCAGTACCAGATTCTGGATCAACACCATCTTCATGACGGTAAGCGTTAGTTCCATCACCAGCATCATATTGTCCACGGACAAAGTTAGCAGCTGCTTCTGATGGCGTGTAGAGGCGAAGACTACGAAGAGCCTTAATCTTTTCAACTCGAACATCAGCATCAGTAAATGCAACTGGTTGTTCCATTGCTAATTGAGCAACGATTTGCATGATGTGGTTTTGCACCATATCACGTAATGCACCAGATTGGTCATAGTAACCGGCACGTTCTTCAACCCCAAGCTTTTCACTTAAAGTTACTTGGATGTTGTCAATGTAACGATTATTCCAGAGTGATTCAATCATGGTGTTACCAAAACGTAATGCTTGAATGTTTTGAACCATTTCCTTACCAAGGTAGTGGTCAATCCGGAAAATTTGATTTTCACTAAATGTTTGTGATAGTTCATCGTTAAGCTTCTTAGCAGATTCAAAGTCACGACCAAATGGCTTTTCAATAACAAGACGGTTAAAGCCATTGTCAGTTAATAATCCTTGCTTCTTCAAGTTCAAGGCAATAGTACCGAAGAATTGTGGTGCCATTGACATGTAGAAGAGACGGTTGCCTTCAGCGCCAAATTGTTCATCTAATTCAGCAAGGCGTTGCTTAAGGATTTCGTAATGTTCTGGCTTAGTAACATCATGTGACTTGTAGAAAAAGTGTTTTGAGAATGCTTCTGCTTGGCCATCCTCAGTTTCTGGAATGTTGCTAATAGATTCACGAACGATTTGTTGGAATTCTTCGTCAGTTAATGGACGACGGGAAGTTCCTAGTAATGCAAAATGGTCAGCTAGGTAACCCTTTTGATATAACTTGAACAAAGCAGTATAAAGTTTACGCTTTGCAAGGTCACCAGTCGCACCAAATAATGTAATGACAGCCTTATTTTCTGTAGCCAAAATGTTCACTCCTTCTGAAATTTCAGAAAATTCTTATACCGTGACAATTATATACTCTTAAAGCGCAATCTGCACTATCAAAGGAAACGTTTTCTGAGAAGATGTCTTAGAAAGTGAAAATGGACCATCACCGATAAATGGCTTGTTGATTAGTCTTTGGCAAGCGCTTATCAATTAATGGTCTAGATCAAAAAACTTTTAAAAGAAATTTGGAATCGGTTAAAATTATAGCTTATGAAAACAAAACTAACTAAAAAAGCTGGGAAAAATTCCGCAGCTTTGAAAAATATCTTAAACAAATTGTTTACGTTCTGCTATTACACCACAGACTGTAAAGAAGATAGCGGCAATAGCAATCACGATTAAACTTGCAAACCAATTATGTGTTTGTGAATAAAGGTTCCCGACAACGATAGGGCCTAATGCAGAAATTAAGTATCCTACTGATTGAACCATCCCAGAAAGGTTTCGGGTATCAGTGGAACTCTTGGTCTTTAGTCCGAACAAAGTCATTGCAAGAACGAAAGTAGTAGTTGTACCGGCACCAAGAAATAGGGCAACAAATATATAGTAAACAAGGGAATTTACTGGGAAGAACATCATTCCAGTTCCAATTAAAGAAATGGTTCCCGCAAATAGCATAATTGGTTGCCGATTCTTCATCTTGGTGGCAATTACGGGGATTGCAAAAGCAAATGGCATTGATAATAACTGTAATAATCCAGCAACTAAACTTGCATTATCGCTGCTTAATCCGGCATCCATGGCAATTGTAGGCAACCAGGCAACGATACTATAGAAGACGAAACATTGTCCCCCGAAGAATAAGAGTAACCACCATGCATTTGCATTTTTCCACATGTTAGTTCCGCGATCGGTAGAACTGCTTTCGTTAGTGGCGCGTTGATTATAGCGTAAGTTTGGTACCCAGATAATTGCAGCAATTAAAGCAACGATACTAATAATGATAACAGCAGTTTGCCAACTAGTAGCGTGGGTAATTGGAGTAATTGCGTAAGCTCCAATTGCAGCAAATAAAGTCATTGCGACATTATACATCCCTGTTACACTACCAATTTGATTTGGCAACTTATCAGAAATAATTGCAGGTAATAAGACGTTAATACAGGTGATGGCAGCACCGACTAATATTGTTCCGATCATTAACGATGAGAAATTTAAAATTCGCAAATAGGAACCAATAAACATTAAAATCATTGCTAACTCAATCGTTAATTCATTACCAATTCGTTGAGCGAGTGCTGAAACTACTGATGATAGTAATCCGAAACAAAGTAGTGGAATAGTTGTTAAAATTCCTAAGCTAGTAGTTTCAACATTAAAAGTTTGTGCAATGTCTTTAATGACAGATGGTATTGCTGTAATCGGCATACGCATACAAACTCCAAGGAAAAATAGTCCGAGAATTAGAAGTGGGCTATGCTTTTTAATTTTTTCCAAAAAATTCATCCTTTCATCATAAGATTAGCTTGATAATAGACTAGACAATTATATCATAATAGGTCCCTCGTTATGATTAATATCCGGTTAGAAGTGGCTAATCCAATTGGAAGCTGGTTTGACGGAAAGCGATTCAAAATATATAATCAACAATGAATATTTTTGGAGGAACACTATGACGGCTATATACCCATACCTAACATTTGAGAATGCGAAGGAAGCAATGGCTTATTACGAACAAGACTTTGGCGCTCAAATTACATATCACGAGGCTCTGACAAAAGAGCAGGCGGAAAGTCTTGGATTACCAGTTGATCAATTGGACCAGACAACAATGCGTGGTGAATTTATGATTGCTGGTCAAAAAATTATTTGTGCAGATGCAACGATGGGCAATCCCCAAACGTCTACGCTAATTTCAATTTTACTTGATTTTGAAGAAGAGGAAGATAAAGCACGCGATTTGTTTAATCGTTTAGCAAAATCAGACAATCAACGTGTGACGGTACCATTTGGTGATTGGGTCCTAAATAATGTAATGGGGCAGATTGTGGATAAGTATGGGATAACATGGCTGATAAGTGCTAATAAACAAGGCTAAAATAAAAGCGACTTGGATTGGATTTTCCAAGTCGCTTTTATTTTAGAAGTTAGGCGTTAACTTCGCTCCACCGTTTGGCTAAGATAGTATAAATTCGCTCAATATCTTGTGAAGTGCCCCGTAATTCATAATCTGCGAGAAATGGTGCGTCAAAATCTCGCGCATATTTACGAGCGGTTAAGCAATATTGTTCGTTAAAATTCTTATTACCGCTGCCTACTACGCCGATACATTGTTTGGCATTATCGTTGTAGGCAATGTATTCACCTAATGCATTTGTCATAATTTCAGTGAAACCAGAATCGATCCCGTTACCCCCATTTAAATATGTGGGCACGAAAGCAAAGAAGGGTTCTGTCTCATCGGCAGGAAGAGTTTGGTCGCTAACTTCTTTTAATTCAAGAAGTGGACGATCTTCGCTAATACTGTGCTGTTGTTTAGCATATCCCTGCATCCGCGTTAAGAAGGAACGGGTATTTCCCTCAAGCGAGATATAAATAATATTCAGTGGTGCCATGTGAATTTCTTCCTTCTAGTTTAGATTTGTTTTAATATTATAAAATTATTTTAGTAGAATTAAGGATTAAATAAAAGGATAATCTTCTTATTGTTGCCAAAATGTAAAATTTTACTTTGATAAAGTAGTAACGATAAAGCTATCGATATATGAATGGCGATAATCTTGAATTTTTAAATCAAGGTTGGCTAGTTTGATCGTTTCTCCTTCATGAATATTATGATAATTATCTAACACATATCCTGACAAAGTAACCACATCGCTATCTTCAGTATCTTTAAGTTCAACATGGAAGAAGCGTTCAAAGTCATAAATGGTCGTTTTTCCATCAACCCGGTATTGATTTTCACCAATCTTAGAAATCATGTTATCTGAAACATTGTCGATCTCGTCTCTCACCGTTCCAAATAATTCTTCATAAATGTCTTTATCAGTAATAATTCCGCTAGTACCCCCATACTCATCAACAACGACGACCATCGGCACCCGGGTACTAATCATTAACTTAAGAACTTCGGTAATTGGGGTAGTCTCAGGAGTAGTAGGCATATGGCGGAGAACTTTGGCTAAGGATACATCTCCGTTAATTTGTTTTTGCCGAATTAAGTCATAGTTAAAAACATAACCTAAAATCTTATCCTTATCATTATCAGCAACTACCGGTAAGCGGCTATATTTCGTCTTAAGATATAGTTTAATCGCGTCATTTACGGTTTTATTGATATCAATAACTGTTAATTGCGTGCGATCGATCATAATATCTTTAGCAACCTTATCGTTAAAGTCAAAGGCTCGTTCCATATATAGCAAGTCATTGTGTTCAAGCTCACCACCTTTGACAGCGTTTCGAGATAGGCTAATAATCTCACTTTGCGAAAGGACGTCTTGACTCTCATCGGCTGGCTTCATACCTAACATTTTGACAATTCCGTTGGCAGAACTATTGAGCAACCAGACGAAAGGATAAAAAGTAATGTGAAAATAGTGCAATGGGGTGGTAACAAACATCAGGGTCTTAATTGGAATATCAATACTGATGTTTTTAGGTACGATTTCGGTTAAGACCACTTCAAAATATGTTAGAAGAAGAACTCCCACGATGGCACTTATAACATGGATGACACTATTGTTTAGTGACCAGCTTGGCAGCGAGAGAGCATCAGTTAAGAGCTCTTCAATTGTTCCTTCGCCGACCCAACCGAGGATAATTCCACAAATTGAAACCCCTACTTGAGTGGTCGAAAGATATTCCGTTAGATTGGTGACCATTTTGATTGCACGGGTTATTTTCGCAGATGGTTTATCGCGCTTTGCTTGCATTTCTTCTAGGGCCGTTACCCGTGCTTGCACTAAGGCGAACTCGGCTGCTACAAAGAATGCTGCAAAGATAAACGTAATGATGATAATTATAAAATTTGTGAATAGTTGGCCCTCATTCAAAATAACATTCCTCATTTCGATTGGTAAGTACAATTTATGTATATTATTCTACCATTCAAATAAGGTGTTATAAATTAAAGCATGTTAAAAAGAAGGACATGTTTATTTCGTTCATTACCTAAAAAATGATAAGATTAGTAAAGGTAGATAGCTTAGGAAAAGAGGTTATATAGTGAGTAGTATTACAATTAATGATTTAGTCTATGATGCTAAATCAGGAGACCAATTAGATAACGTTTCATTAGAACTAAAGTCACCACAAGTAATCGGAATTTGCAGTAATGATACAGGTGCAGCAGCTGCATTAGAAGATTTATTATCTGTCCGTGGAAAAATTTTAAATGGGGATGTAACAATTAACGGGGTCCCATTCAAAAAATATAAGCGTCAAAGCAAAAATGAAATCGGCCGAATTAATGATGTGGTTTTAAAAGGAAAAACAGTGGAGAAAGCCGTTGACCACGCGTTACGTCATCATAAAAATGCTTTAAAGCCAGAACAAGCACTCCAAATGCTTAAATCATTAAAATTTGAACCTGATCAAATGATTGCTGCATTAAGTGATGCTCAACAACTAGAACTACGGATAGCCCTCCTTCTTACTTGGCAATGTCCAATCGTTATTTTGAGTGATGCCTTTGACGGCTTGGAGGAAGATAAACGGCAAATGATTGGTCACCTTGTTAAAGATTATGCTCAAAAGGTCGATGCCTTAGTGCTTTTCACAAGTAAAAATATTTCAACATTGATGCGGTTTGCTCATACTCTTTATTACTTTAATGGCAGTCATTTGACTTCTGCACGTGATTTATCGATGAATGATGGAGTAGATTGTACTGTTACAGTAATGGGAACTGGTTTCCCAATCGACAATGCAGTAAAGCTAGGGGCGCACATGTTGGAAGAAGCAGGTAATGAGACCCGTTTTCTTTTCACTGGAAATATTCAAACATTATTGCCATTACTAGAGCAAAGCACCATTACTGACGTCAGAATTGAAGATGCAACGATTGAAGATGAATTGATGGCTTACTAATAGATTTGGAGGTTGTGATGGGTCGGATAGTTTTTATTAGTCACCGGCATGACGATTTAGTACCAACTATTATCAAAAGGGTTCCAGAAGCGGTTGCGCTCACTAGTTTTAAATTTGAAATTCAACGTGGGGATGTGTTGTGTTGGCTTCCTACTGTTAATGAGTATGTAGATGATGAAGTGCAAGAGTTAGCTGAATTGATCGATTGCTCACTGTTTTTACCATCAAAAATAGTAATGCTTTCGATTGCAGGAACAGCAGATGATGCGACCAATCAGCAACTACAGGAATGGTATGGACAACAGGCAACTCAGGCGGTCCTTGCTCATCAATATGCGGTTAAAATGATTGATGAATTTGAGTTACCATATACTATTATTAGAGCTTTGCCAATTACTAATGAAGAAACTTCTCTTAAGGTTGTTAGTGAAGGGGAGGCTTTAGAAGGCAAAGAGATTGGATTAGGACAAGTAGCACAGATAATTGAACAAGCAGTTACTACCGATGATTTTCGGAATCAATCGATTGGAATTGCCCCATAAGAAAGCAGGTTGTGATATGGATAAATTAGAAGAATATCAACGATGGCAAAATAATTTAGCACGGGTGCGATTTCCACGATGGAAAGAATTACCTACACTAGGTTTGTATGTTGACCAGGTGGTGGCAATTGTAAATGAACAATTGAACCATTTGGGAATTGAACCACTTACAAAATCAATGGTAAATAATTATGTAAAAAAGAAAGTTATTCAAGCACCAATCAAGAAAAAGTATGCTGTTAACCAATTAGTAGATCTTTTACTTATTGGATTATTAAAATCAAATTTTTCACTAGATGATATCCGTGCAGGAATTGCTCAGGTTACTATGAATTCTTATCCGCAGGCTGCGTATGACCGTTTTGTCGAAATCTTAAATGCACTTTTAGCGGGAGAAGAAATTCCAAGCAATAACGTGATTAATCCACAAAATGATCGTTTAATGACATTAGCACTGAAATCAGTTTTATCGCGAATGGATGCAGCTCAATTATTAACAGCCATGCAAAAAGTCGCTCAGCCTGTGCCGTTGGAAAATAATTAAAGTTAATTGTTTTGTTGCAATTACAACAAAAACGTTTTAATATTGTAGACAAGGAGAATTTTTATCAATGATTGATATTTTACGTGAAATAGGGATGATTGATCGAGCCCTTGATTCGATTGCCAATATTGAGTTCAAGCAAATCGATTTAGCACGTGGTCAATACCTATATGTTGTTCGTATTTATGAGCATCCAGGAATTATTTCAGAACAATTATCAAACTTGATAAAAGTAGACCGAACAACGATTGCCCGTGCTGTTAAAAAGCTTGAAAAAAACGGCTTTATTGAAAGAAAAAGTGATCCGACGAATAAGAAAATTAAACGACTTTATGTTACTCAAAAGGGGAAAGAGATTTATCCTTTTATTATTCGTGAAAACCAATTTTCAAATAGGGAGGCATTGAAAGGCTTCTCGGAAAAAGAGGCTCAACAGGTTCATGATTATCTAGTTCGTATCCGGCAAAATATTGATGGTGATTGGGATACCGTAAAGCATGGGGGCAAACGTCAATACTAATTTATAAAGAGGAGATTATTTTTATGAAGCAAGTGACGATTGATCCAAGTTTTTGGGAACTTTTTCCAGATGCACAAGTAAACATCTTGTTTGCAAATGGCATTGATAACCATGATACTGATAACAACTATGATGAACGGAAGAAGCTATTAGCAAATGCTACTCATGAGGCTGATAAGTTTTTAACTAATGAAACTTTTCGTCTGAATCCAGTTGTTGATCAATGGCGTCAAGCATTTCAACAGTTTAAGAAAAAGAAAGGTGCGCGCTCATCAATTGAGGCCTTATTGAAGCGTGCCAATCAAGGACGGAAATTTGAACCAATTGAACCTCTTGTTGATGTCTACAATAGTATTTCCTTGAGCTACGGTGTTCCAGTAGGTATCGAAGACCGAAATAAGATTGCTGGCGACCTTCATTTGGGTGTTGCAAAAGGTGGCGAAGCATTTCGGCCAGTTGGTGCTGAAGAAGATGAACCTGCTTTGGAGGGCGAAGTTATTTATTATGACGATGAAGGAGCTGTTTGTCGTTGTCTAAACTGGCGTGAAGCTCAACGAACAATGTTGACAGAAGATTCTCAAAATGTAGTTGCAGTTATGGAAGCAATTAATCCAGAACAAATTGAACGCGCTAATGAAGCAATGGAAGAATTGAGCAAGCTAATTAACCAGTACTTTGGTGTAAATGCATCACAAGTTTATCGCCTGACTAAAGATCAGCCTGTTGCAGAGGTTCCAGATAATTTATAAAAAATGAAAAAATGGGAGCGAGACAGAAGTCACTTGTGACTTCGTTTTCGAGCCCCCGCAAGCAATAATAGGCCTCCAATATTCGGTTTTGCCGGACGTTGGAGGCCATTATTGTACTGCGTATTTGCTTTTTATGAAAGTAACTTAACTTATGTCACAGTCCCTTTTTGAATTGTTCTTCTATTTTTTGCATCAGCACTTAATAATTTATAAAGGGCTGCAAATAAAGGAACAGTGAACATCATTCCAAGAATTCCGGAAATTCCCCCACCAATAATAACTGCGGCAAATACCCATACACTCGGTAGCCCAATTGATCTTCCAACAACTAGTGGATAGGTAATGCGGTTATCTAACTGTTGAAGGAGAATAATAAAGATCAAGAAAATACCAGCTTGAAGTGGAGAAACGGCAAAGATGATAACTACTCCGACACTAGCCCCGAGGATGGCGCCGATGATTGGGATTAAAGCACCAAATGCAGTTACAACTCCGATCATGGAGGCATAAGGCATTCGTAAGATCGTCATTCCGATAAAACACGAGACTCCAAGAATAGCAGCATCTTTACATTGCCCAATAATATAGTTACTGTAACTTTCATCAAAAACTTTCAGAACTCTAATTATTTGTGACTGGTATCGGCTAAAGTATGTTGAAAGTAATTTTGTAAACTGGCGTTGCAACATTTCTTTATAAATCAAGAGGTAGATTGAAAAGAAAAACGCAATAATTGCAGTTGTGGCAGCCGAAAATACAGATGAGGCTGTTGAAATAACCGTACGGAAAGTCCCACCAACGCCAGACGTAAGATATTTACCAATTTTATCCCATTGAATTTTACTAGCATCAAAGCTATTGATGAAGCCTTTAAAATCACTGCTATGTTCAAAGTAATCGATAAAATGGTTAATAATGTGACTGTGATTTGCAATAAGCAGTTTTACACACGTAATAAGTTCGGGAATTACCAGGGCAAAAACGACGGCGATTATTAGGATGATTGTTAAGTAAGACATCACTATTCCAACCGGCCGTTTGAATTTTTGCGCACTTGGTTTCTTGAATAAAGATAAGTAGAAGTGTTCATATTGTTTTAATAGTAAGTTAACAATATAGGCAAGAATTGCTCCTATTAAAAGCGGCACGGTTGCAGAAAAAATTGTTTGGATAAATTTAGCGACAATTTCCCAATAGGTGATTGCTAAGTAGAGGACAAATAGGGCTAATACTAAAGAAATATGACGGCGATTGATATATTGCTTCACGATAACTCTCCTCTATTATTAAGCTTTTGATAAAGTTTAAGTAAATAGTTATGACTGTCGATTTGTTCACGACAATTATTTTGATCATGTAAGTTAATTTCATAAATACTAGTAGCAATTGGGTTTAAGTGAGGCAAAACATTAGCCCAGTCAATTTTACCGGTGCCGAGAGTAAGGCTATCATGAGTTTTGCCCATTGAATCAACTAGGTGATAGTGAACGGTACGATCTTTTAAGTGTTCTAGGGATGCTACTAATTTCTGGTTATTCCCATGAAGCTCAATAAAACAATGGGAGGTATCAAAGGCAAGTCGATAATTTTGTGCAAGAATTTCATCTTCTTGAAGAGGATCGCCGTAAGCAAAGACTGGTGCAATTGAGTTTTCAAACATGATATGATCACCGCCAGCATCTGCAAAACGATCCAACCGCTGATAGACAGCATCTCGGGCAGCTTCTACACTGGGATAAAGTGAAACAAAGTAACGTGATTCAGGACCGGCATAACCACCATGAACCAAAACTTGAACATCGAGGTCATCGGCTAAGTAAAGGAGCTTTTCAGTTGTAAATTCGATGAAGCGGTATAGGTCGGGGTACTGTTTTTCAGGGGCCACTACTTCTGAATGATGATCCTGAAACTTCATTGGGTGATGTAGAATAATATTTTTAATTCCAGCATCTTTAACGTATTGAATTGCATCATAGAGACGATGATAACCCTCATCAGTAAAGTCATCAGCATCAGTGTAAAATTCATAAGTAGTAGGATTGTACTGTAAGCGATCCTCAATTTGGTCTAGTTGACTGCTTCCTTTTAATCCTAATTGTGGTAAAAACATAAAAATTTACCTCCTAAAACTAACTACTATTTATCTTACCAGATTTTGAGCAATTTCTTATGGTAAGATACCATATTGAGGAGGTGTTTCACATGGAACAATGGTTGCCGCGTCAGCCATTAATCTTGACACCAACTATTCCATTGATGTGGACAGTGGGATGGCTTTGTACAATGTCAGCATATATTATTTTAGGTGGACAACCCCCATCCCCAAATCAGTTGCAGGACTCTGTTTTACTGGTTTCAGCTGTCATTTTAGTGATGAATATGTATAATCTGATATTAATTTATCAACGAGCAGAAAAGTATCGAAATCTGTCCCCTTATGCACCAAGGGCTTTGTTATTAGCTATTATTTTAATTATTTCGATTGTCTTAGCTTGGGGACAGCCTAAAGTAGTACTAATTCCTAGCTACTTAAATATATGGGTCATGATATTTATCGTTTTAAATTTCTTACAAGCTCTTTTGGGACAATTTTTTGCTCTCCTGGAACGACCGCAATCACGCCGAAAATTTGCTTCGATGTATTGGCCAATAGTAGTTCTATGCGCTGCAGGGATTGTAACTCCGCCAAGTTTAGAATTACATAATGGTTGGACTTTACCGTTTATTATTGGTGATTGCATTTTACTCATCTTCTTTATTGCAAGAAGTTGGCAAGAGATACCAAGAATACTTGTTAAGGTTCCAGCTAATAACAGTATTATTTATGAACTGTTAGTTGGGATTAATCTTGCAACAATAATTTCAACGGTGATGAGTGGAGTCCTTTTTATTATTTTTAGCTTTATTAGTAATGAAATAAGCGGAGTGTCGGTGTCCTTTGCGCTTAGTCCAACAATAAATGGAATCAGTGGATTAATAATAGGAGCTATGCAACGTTATAATAATGATTATCGGTACGGACACGTAAAAGGACATCCGCAAAGATATATTTACTGTGGGATTTTCTTGGTGATTATTTTCATAGGACTAGGTTTTATTTTAAGAAAAGCTAATAATTTCTGGTAAGGAACATGATTTTTTTGTGTATTAATTTGTAAAATATTGCCGTTATTGAACAGTTAATCCAATAAAGACAATAAAATACATAATTAATGTGTTAGCATTATATGTATAGAAAACGCATACAATTTGGAAATAATATAAAAAGGTTGGTGTTTAGACATGCATGGATTTATTGGCGAATTTTTTGGCACCATGGTTTTAATCCTATTAGGAGCAGGATGTTGTGCTGGTAATAGTTTGAATAAAACATATGGGAAACAAAGTGGCTGGTGGTTTATCTGTATTTCATGGGGCTTAGCAGTTACAATGGGAGTTTATGTTGCAGGATTTCTGGGTTCATTAGGGCACTTAAATCCCGCTGTAACAATTCCTTTTGCTATTTTTGGCTTATTCCCATGGAGTAACGTTATACCTTACTTACTTGGTCAATTTCTTGGTGCGTTTGTTGGTGCAGTATTAGTAATTATTCAATTCTATCCACAATTTAAAGCAACCCCAAATGAGGAAGAAGGAAATAATGTTGGTATTTTTGCTACTCGTCCAGCGATAAATAGTCCAATTTTCAACTTTTTCTCAGAAGTGATTGCGACCTTTGCATTTATTTTCATCTTATTAAATCTTGGTAACTTTACACAGGGATTGAAGCCATTTATCGTAGGAATGGTTATTGCAGTTGTTGGTACATGTCTCGGGACAACTACTGGCTTTGCCTTAAACCCAGCTCGTGATTGGTCACCACGTTTAGCATATACTATTTTGCCAATTCCTAATAAGGGTGTTTCAGAATGGTGGTATGCATGGGTTCCAATATGTGGCCCAATTGTTGGGGGCCTTCTTGCTTGTGCTTTACAAACGGCACTAGTTTAGTGAACAAAAAAGCTCGATTATTAGTCTTGCACTAATAGTCGGGCTTTTTAAGAAAGATTAATAATTATTAGCCAACCTTAACCGGTGTGTCAGCTTCTTCACCATTAATTAATTTAAGGTTATTGTCAAAGGCATTAAGAACCATGTTGCGGACAGCATGAGTAGTGTAGAAAGCGGTATGTGGAGTAACAAGGACGTTTGAACGATCGATAAGGTCTTTAAGTCGCTTGTCAGGGAAGTCCTTGCCACGCCAATCTTCGTTAAAGATTCCAACTTCATCTTCGTAAGTGTCCATGATAAAGCCAAAGATCTTTCCACTATCAAGTCCTTCGATTACAGCATCAGTATCAACTAATGCGCCTCGTGAACAGTTAACAATTACAACATTGTCTTTCATTTTAGCAATTGCGTCTTTATCAATCATATGGAAGTTCTCTTTGGTAGCCGGAACGTGAAGAGAAACCACATCAGCTTGAACATATAGATCATCAAGGCTGTCAACGTAATATCCTTGCTTCTTTAATTCTGGATTTTCAAATGGGTCATATGCAATTACCTTAGCACCGAAGCCTTCCATAATTTGCATATAAACACGTCCGATATGGCCAGTTCCGATAACACCAACAGTTTGATCACGCACTTCTCGACCAATTGTTGGGGCCCAACGTAAATCGCCATTAGCAATCTTTTCATCTAAGACCTTGGTTTGGCGAAGAATTCGGGCTGTTTGAATAGCAGCATGTTCGGCAATTGCGTTTGGTGAGTAAACAGGAACATTGGTAATTTCAAAACCAAGTTCTTTTGCCTTAGCCATGTCAATGTTATCAACACCAACATTACGTAGTGACATCTTTGTAATACCTTCGTCAGCCAGTGCTTGTAGCGTTTCTGGTGTGTAATCGAGTTGTTGGTAAACGACTACCCCGTCAGCTCCTTTAGCTTTTGCGGCAGTTTCAGGAGTTAAGAGTTCATCCGTATATTCTACTTCTACTTCGGGATGATCCTTAGCCCATTCTTTAACGTAAGGTTCTTCATCTTTTCGGATACTAAAAGCAAAAATTTTTTTAACCATAAATATCTATCTTCTTTCTGTATGTGCCAAAAGTGTGTAATTGCTTTCAAATAATATTCTATCTTATACAAAAGTGTTAATCAAAGGGATTATCAGAATAAAAGCTAATTTTTTAAAAAGTCTGTATAATAGTTCAAGATGACTAAAAATAGATGAAGGAAGGATTGTTTTGATACGTATAGCACGAAAAAATTTAGCCTTATGGGCAACAATTGGTGCAGTTTTCTTTTTATTAATCCAAGTTTCGTGTGACCTATACTTGCCGACAGTTACCGCCGACCTTGTTAATCGAGGAATTGTGCAAAAGGATATGGGCGTAATTTGGAATGAAGGAATTAAGATGCTGATTGTAGCTGCGATTGGATTAGTGGCAGCAGGATTAAACGTTTATTTTGCGGCGACCCAATCAATGAAGGTGGGTGAAAAGCTACGAAGCCAGATCTATCATAAGGTTTTACGTTTCTCGAATCGTGAAATGGATGAGTTTGGCGATTCATCTTTAATTACGCGGTCAACCAATGATATTGTGCAGATTCAAAATGTCATGGTGCAAATGCTTCGGATGATGCTCCAATCACCTGTAATGCTTGTTGCAGCCTGTGTTTTAGCGTATGTTCGAGAACCGCAACTAACTAAAGTGTTTTTTATTAGTTTGCCAGTTTTAGCGATTATCGTCATGGCAGTTATGTACTTTGCGGTTCCGTTATTCAAGAGCATTCAGAAAAAAACTGATCGCATTAACTTAATCTTTCGGGAAGGGCTAACAGGAGTTCGAGTTATCCGTGCTTTTCGGCAGGAAGAGCGGGAACAAAACCGTTTCAAAAAAGCAAACGAGGACTACACGCAAACCGGAATTAAGGCCTTTACAATTGTTTCGACATTATTCCCAGTAGTAACGCTTATTTTAGGAATGACAAATGTTGCCATTATTTTACTGGGTGGCCATCTTGTAGCTAATATGAGCATGCAAGTAGGGGATTTAATTGCCTTTATGACATATGCCACTCAGATTATGATTAGCTTTATGATGCTTTCAATGATCTTTGTCTTTGTTCCACGAGCATCGGCATCTGCTACTCGGGTTAATGCGGTTCTAGATCAGCCGATCAGTATTCATAATGCACCGGAAAAAGATCAAGAAAAGATTTCGATTAATCAACCGGCCTCACTTGAATTTAAGAATGTTGATTTTCGTTTCCATGGGGCGGAAAGATTGGCCTTGCATGACTTGAACTTTAAAGTTACAGCAGGTCAGACTTTAGCGATTATTGGAGGGACCGGTTCAGGTAAATCAGCTTTGGTTAACTTAATTCCGCGGTTGTTTGATATTGAAAGCGGGGAGATTAAAGTTGATGGTGTCCCAGTTAAAAAGCTAAGTCAGCATAATCTGCATGAGGTTATTTCTATTACCCAACAGCAAGCGGTCCTTTTTAGTGGGACTATTCGGTCTAACCTTCAATTTGGGTATGAGGAAGCAACGGATAAAGAAATGTGGCATGCACTTGAAATTGCGCAAGCGGCAGATTTCGTCCGTGAAGAAGGCGGATTGGACGCAATTGTTGAGCAAAACGGAAGTAATTTTTCTGGTGGTCAACGCCAACGGTTAGCGATTGCTCGAACAATTATTAAGCCCGCATCGATTTATGTTTTTGATGACTCATTCTCGGCTTTGGATTTTGAAACTGATGCAAAACTCCGGGCGGCCTTAGCAAAAGACCCACAAATTCAACGTGCCGTAACGGTTATCGTAGCTCAGCGAATCTCTACTGTTGTTGATGCTGATCAAATTATTGTGCTTGATGAAGGACGAGTAGTTGGTCAAGGGACTCACCAAGAATTAAAAGCACATAATGAAACTTACCAACAAATAATTAAGTCACAAGTCGAGAAAGGGGATGTTGATCGTGCGTAGAGGACCACGAGTACCTGAACAGGCTCAACACTTTTGGCCAACCACAAAGCGATTAATTGCCTACTTACGGCCATGGCGAGTTGGGGTTATTGTTTCAATTCTCTTAGCTGTTATTTCTGTTATTTTATCAATCTTAGCACCAAAAATTCTTGGTGAAGCTACTACGATCATTTATGACGGAATGCTTAAAGGGTATGCAGAAATGAAAGCTGGTGCCCACTTAAGCACCCTTCCAATTAACTTTACCCGGATTTGGCAAATTGGAATTACCGTCATTTTGCTTTATTTGTTCTCTGGACTATTTAGTTTCCTCCAGTTACAAATTATGACACGGGTATCGCAACGTGTTGTTTACAATTTGCGTCAAGACTTTGAAGAGAAAATGCGCCGGGTGCCAATTAAATATTACGATACTCATAATAATGGGGACATTATGAGTCGAATGGTTAATGATATGGACAATATTGCGGGAACTCTCCAGCAAAGTTTGATTCAAATCATTACGAGTTTGTTAACGCTTGTTGGTGTTTTTATTTTAATGCTTACGATTAGTTGGAAATTAACAATCATTGCCCTTGTCACAATTCCGCTTAGTATTCTGGTAGTTGCTTTTGTTGCCCCAACTTCACAACGGCTATTTGGTCGTCAGCAAGCTGCTTTGGGAAAAATTAATGACCAAGTAGAAGAAACATACGCTGCTCATACGATCGTGCGGACATTTAACAAGGAACAAGATGAAGAAGAAAAGTTTAATAAAGAGAACCATCAGTACTACCAAGCAGCATGGAAAGCACAATTTTTCTCTAGCTTAATGATGCCAATGATGGTCTTTATTCGGAATCTTGGGTACCTTGTTGTCGTGGTTGTTGGAGCGATTCAAGTTATTCATGGTCAGATTACTCTTGGTAATGTGCAAGCATTTCTGCAATATACCAATCAGTTTTCTCAACCAATTGCCCAAATTGCGAATTTAAGTAACACCATCCAACAAACAATTGCTTCGGCAGAACGTATTTTTGCTGTTTTGGATGAACCAGAGATGAGTGATAAGGTTGAAGATATTCCATCCCTTACTGGAAAGGATATTCCGAAAGTTGAATTCAAGGATATTAAGTTTAGCTATACTGATGAACCGCTTATTCAAGACTTTAACCTTAAAGCACCGCGAGATAAGATGGTCGCCATTGTTGGCCCAACCGGAGCAGGGAAAACGACCATTATTAATCTTTTAGAGCGGTTTTATGATCCGCAAGGTGGCCATATTTATCTTGATGGGAAAGATACTCGTTCAATGACTCGTGATACCTTACGTAAGCATATTGCGATTGTTCTTCAAGATACTTGGCTCTTTACTGGGACGATTTTTGAAAATATTAAGTATGGGAATGAGAATGCATCGGACGAAGAAGTCTATCATGCTGCTAAGATGGCCCGGGCGGATGCTTTCATTCGTGAACTGCCTGATGGTTACCAAACGGTCTTAGACGAGTCCGCTTCTAATATTTCACAGGGACAGCGACAATTATTAACGATTGCACGGGCATTTTTAGCTGATCCGGAAATTTTAATTCTGGATGAAGCTACTAGTTCTGTTGATACCCGAACAGAAGTCTTGATTCAAGAAGCGATGAATGCTCTGCAACAAGAACGGACGAGTTTTGTTGTAGCTCACCGTCTATCAACGATTCGGAAGGCTGACCAGATTGTCGTGGTTAATCATGGGAAGATTATCGAAACAGGTAACCATGAATCATTAATGAATAAAAAAGGTTTTTACGCTAATCTTTATAATAGTCAGTTTGCTGGAAATAATTAAAGAAAAATGGGCTAGCTTGTGGTTTTTACCATAAACTAACCCATTTTTTATTATTGTTTTACAAGTTCTTATCGATTTGGAATGTTAACTTAGAAAGTTCGAGTCCGTTCATTACTAACTCAGCCATTAAAGCTTTTGTTCGTTTAGCCATTTCGGCAACCATTTCATGCGTCTTTGAACTTAGGAAAGCACTGACTTCAGAAGATGACATCCCCTTAACCTGTGGAGCAACTTCATTGACCCAGCGGTAGAGATATTCACGGGCATCTTTGAGATAATCCAAGTCGGCCTTAGAAAATTCTGCATGGTGTGATTCGACAATCATTGAAAGCGCCCGATACATCCAGTAAGCACTCTTTAAATCCATATTAAGTTTCTCTGGTGTTTCACGATAGCTTACATCGATATCTTCAGCATTACCAAAGAATGGAACATATGGGGTAAAGGTAGGAATACCAAAGCTCATCCACATAATCGTTGAAGCAGCTTCCGGTAAGTCATTACGAACCTGAAGAACGTGGGAATTTTGCGTCCGGTTTAGTGAAATTGGCCGGAACATATGCTTTTGCTGGTCGGTACCTTCATGGCCTAGTGGATCGTAAGGGGTTCCTTGGTAGTGGCTACTAAGGATCTTTTCCACGTCTTCAAGGGTAATTCGATGATCCGTTTGCATAATAAATGGAATATCAAAATCAAGCGGATCAAATTCAGTTTCCGGATTTAACACCTTATGACCATACCATTGGCGTGGAGTGTTGTAGTGTTGATCAAAAATATCAGCAGTTCCGAAAATATGACGGAAATTCCATTCGTACTTGTCTGGGTTAAGGTGGTTCTTTGAAACAAATTCTTGAATTCCATCAGACCACATAAAGTTAGCCTTATCATTAAAATCAACTTGTTGAATGGCAATTCGATTTCCAGTAACAGCGTATGCATCATCTGGAATCCGTTGTGCAACCCAGTGATGTCCGGTAACGATTTCCATGTACCAAACATCATCTTTGTCACTGAAAATAACCCCGTTTCCTTCTGCAGAACCGTATTTAGCGATTAATTTACCGAGGTAAGCAACCCCATCGCGTGCACTATCGATGAAGGGGAGGGTAACGGCGACGATAAGGTCTTCATTAATTCCTGTTTCAGTATTAAGCGGATCACAGGCTAAAACCCGTGCATTAGCATAAACGCTTTCTGTGGCGCTCATCCCAACGTTCTTTTCATTAAAACCACTTTCGTCAAAGACTCCTTCAGTTTTGTAGTCGACATTAGGAGTGCCTTGGTAACGGTAGCCATCAGCAGGCCGGTCAATCACACACTTATTTAAATAAGCTTTAACTTGATTGGGGTGATTATGGTATGCCGGATAAGTTACAAAACGTTGTGGTGTAAGTGGAGCGAAAGTATCATCGTTCCGCGCTGCCATGGTTGAACCGTCAATTGTAGCATTACGACCTACAAGGACAGTCGTACAAGCAGATAGATTTTTCTTCATTTTTTCAGGACCTTTCTATAATGACCTTAAATAAAACTATAGTAATAAGTTTAGTCTTCACACCTAGGGAGGTCAATCAATGGAAAACTACTTTTGTTCTAAATCAGCAAAAGTTGCATGAACTAATCCAGCTAAGTCTTCAGCATTTAGTTTAACCGATCGACCAAGTTTCCCAGATGAAACATAAATTTCGCCTTGTTCTTTTGCTTCAGTATCAATAAAAATCGGATATTGAAATTTTTCATAGATTCCTACAGGCGTGTTAGCACCATGAACATACCCTGTTGTCTTTAACAAGTTTTTAAGCGGAACCATATTAACTTTTTTGTTGCCGGAAACTTTAGCTAATTTCTTTTCGTCAAGGTGAGTATCGACGGGGATGACTCCGACTAAGGGGCCAGTCACATTACCAGTAAGAACAAGGGTTTTATAAATAATATGTTCATCAATGCCGGTGTGGTCAACGCTCATTGAACGGACATCGCCATCTTGATGCGTCGGAAATTCAGCTTGCTCATATGGAATATTATTTTTATCTAAGATTTGTTCCACCTGCGTTTTTTTCATTTTACTTTTTTTATTCTTTTTACTCATAAGAAGATCATCTCCTAAATTTATCTGGGTCGCACCAATATTTTACAAAAAGATCCCAATTTAAAATAGGTCTGCTATACTTAAAGTGTATCATTAAAATTCGAATTAAATAAATCCGAGGAGTTAATTAGATGGCAGACTTAGTATATCGCTCAGTGATGCGTGATATAAAACAAAAAATTTTAGGCAATGAATACCCCGGAATGCGGCTACCGGACGAACGAAGCTTAAGTGAGATTTATGAGGTAAGTCGAAGTTCAATCAAACGAGCACTAGGTGTATTGGCGCAAGAAGGAATTATCTTCAAAAAGCGCGGCTCGGGAACATTCATTAATCCGCTCTACCTAAAAAATCAGTCCTTATTTCATTATGAGGGGAGTAATTTGGGAGTTACGGATAGTTTCCGTGCTGATGGGAAGAAGCAAGGGATTAAGTTGCTTGATTACCAGGTTGTTCCCGCAAATAAGGATGTACAAGAAGAGTTGTTCCTCAATGATAATGACTTTGTTTACCAAATCAAACGGTTACGGCTAATTGATGACCAACCTTTTATGATTGAAACTGGTTTTATCCCGATTAAGATTACACCAACCTTATCTCCTGAAATTGTTAACGGCTCTATTTTTAATTATCTTGAGGATAAGATGGGAAAACGAGTTACCAAGTCATTCATGACCATTGGCGTATCACCATCAGATAAACAAGACCAAGAATTATTAAAGTTAAGCTCGATAGAACCGGTGGGCATAATTGATGGAATCTTCTTTTTAGATGATGGAACACCATTTGAAGTTTCAAATATGCGCATTCACTATAAATACATGAAATATAGTACTTTTGTTAGCTTAGACCAGGAAGGCTAATATTAATTTAAGTTCATTAGATTGTCATAAGTTTGCGCAATATAACCGTAGAATGTGGCAAATGGTGTTAGACTAAAGATGTTAGCCGGTTTGCAAAACTAAAGAGCGGCTTAAAATTATTAATTTTTTATAATTGGACCGTATCAATTTGTAAAAAGGTTGACTTTTTGAAAAAACAGTTTATCATTAACATTGTAAATTTAATGATTTACGTTATGTTGTTAGAAAGCACAGGACGTATTGATTTATATAGAAGGAGTGTTTATTAGATGGCAGTAGATTACGATTCCAAGAAATACTTGGAAAGTGTTGATGCTTACTGGCGTGCAGCTAACTACCTTTCAGTTGGTACATTGTACTTAATGGGTGATCCATTACTTCGCCAACCATTAAAGGCAGAAGATGTTAAGCCTAAGCCAATTGGTCACTGGGGTACTATTGTTCCTCAAAACTTCATTTACGCACACTTGAACCGTGTAATTAAGAAGTATGACCTTGATATGTTCTACATCGAAGGTTCAGGTCACGGTGGCCAAGTTATGGTTAACAACTCATACTTGGATGGTTCATACACTGAAATTTATCCTGAATATACTCAAGACACTAAGGGAATGGCTAAGTTATTCAAGCACTTCTCATTCCCAGGCGGTACTGCATCACACGCTGCACCTGAAACACCAGGTTCAATCCACGAAGGTGGGGAACTTGGTTACTCACTTTCACACGGTGTTGGTGCTATCTTAGATAACCCAGAAGTTATTGCCGCTGTTGAAATCGGTGATGGTGAAGCTGAAACTGGTCCATTAATGGCATCATGGTTCTCAGACAAGTTCATTAACCCAATCAAGGATGGTGCGGTATTACCAATCATCCAAGTTAACGGATTCAAGATTTCTAACCCTACTATCCTTTCACGGATGAGCGACGAAGAACTTACTAAGTACTTCGAAGGTATGGGTTGGAAGCCATACTTTGTTTCAGCTTACAAAGAAGCTGACCGTGATGGTGAATTCAAGGGTTACAAGCCTCACATGGAAGTTCACGAAGAAATGGCTAAGACTTTGGACAAGGTTGTTGAAGAAATCAAGGCTATTCAAAAGAACGCTCGTGAAAACAATGATAACTCATTACCACAATGGCCAATGATTATCTTCCGTGCACCTAAGGGTTGGACTGGTCCTAAGACTGACCTTGATGGTAACCCAATTGAAAACTCATTCCGTGCACACCAAATTCCAGTTCCAGTATCCCAAGATGACATGGAACACAAGGACATCCTTGTTGACTGGTTGAAGTCATACAAGCCAGAAGAATTGTTTGACGAAGATGGTCACCCGGTTGCTCTTGTTGAAGAGAACACACCAGAAGGTAACCGTCGTATGGCTATGAACCCTATCACTAATGGTGGTATCGATCCTAAGCCACTTGTATTGCCAAACTACCGTGATTTTGCTGTTGATGTTCAAAATCCTGGTTCTGTTGTAAAGCAAGACATGCTTGAATGGGGTAAGTACCTCAACAAGATGGCTGAATTGAACCCAACTAACTTCCGTGGATTTGGTCCTGACGAATCTAAGTCAAACCGTCTTTACGCATTCCTTGATGGTCAAAAGCGTCAATGGATGGAAAGTGTCCACGAACCAAACGATGAAGATGTGGCTCCACAAGGTCGTATGATCGATTCACAACTTTCAGAACACCAAGCTGAAGGATTCCTTGAAGGTTACACATTAACTGGTCGTCACGGATTCTTCGCAACTTACGAAGCATTCGGTCGTGTTGTTGATTCAATGCTTACTCAACACATGAAGTGGTTACGTAAGGCTAAGGATCTTTACTGGCGTCACCAATACCCAGCATTGAACTTTGTTGATACTTCTACTGTATTCCAACAAGATCACAACGGTTACACTCACCAAGATCCAGGTCTATTGACTCACTTATTTGAAAAGGAACGTCCAGACCTTGTTAAGGAATACTTGCCAGCAGATACTAACTCATTAATGGCTGTATCTAACAAGGCATTCCGTAACCAAGAATGCATCAACCTCTTCGTAACTTCTAAGCACCCACGTGCACAATGGTTCTCTATTGATGAAGCTACTCAATTGGCTGACAATGGTCTTGGCTACATTGACTGGGCATCTACTGACCAAGGTACTGAACCAGATGTTGTATTTGCATCTTCTGGTACTGAACCTACTGAAGAAGCTCTTGCAGCTATTGACATTCTTCATGACAACTTCCCTGAATTGAAGATTCGTTACATCAACATCATCGAAATTATGCGTTTGATGAACACTGACAAGAACCCTGAAGGTTTAACTGATGCTGAATTCAATAGTTACTTCACTACTGACAAGCCAGTTATCTTTGCATGGCACGGATTCCGTGACATGATCCAAGCATTGTTCTTCGATCGTGCTAACCGTAACGTTCACATTCACTCATACGAAGAAAATGGTGATATCACTACTCCATTCGACATGCGTGTATTAAACGAACTTGACCGGTTCCACTTAGCTAAGGACGCTATCCAAAGTGTTCCTGGTTACGAACAAAAGAGTGCTGCATTTGTTGCCAAGATGGACAACATGATCAACAAGCACAACCACTACATCCGTTCAGAAGGTAAGGACTTACCAGAAGTTACTAACTGGACTTGGAAGGGTCTTAAGTAATCAGCTACTGATTGCTAATTAAACACTTAATAAATTAAGAAAAGAGATCGAGTTTAACTCGGTCTCTTTTTGTTTGGAAATATAAAGATTGGTTAACTTGCCTTACTTGTAAACCCTTTAAAATAAGAATAGACTTTAAATGAAGGTAATATTATTTTTGTTATAAAGGATAGAAGGTGGAGCTTATCAATACGAAAAAGAAAAATCCTAAAAAGTTATCGTTTATTTCAATTTACTTTTTAGGTATTAATGGTGTTATTGGTTCAGGTGCTTTTTTGCTACCACAAGTTATCTATAAGGATATGAATTTAGCAAGTGTCCTTGTCTTACTCTGTGCAGCGATTACGGTTAGCATGGTTGCATTATGTTATGCAGACCTTTCTAGTCGGTTTACCGGGTCGGGCGCGGCATGGCTTTATTCCTATAATGCATTTGGTCGATTTACTGGCTATGAGCTCGGCATCTTTACATGGTTTCTGGGATGTTGTACTTTATCTGCCGAAGTGGTAGCTTTGTTGACAACTCTCCGAAGCTTTTTGCCGATTTTTAATACTCATTGGGTTTACTATGTTTCTGTTTTTGGCTTAATTTTATTGTTCTCAATTATTAATTTCTTCGGCCGGACGCTTGTTAAGTTGGTCGATAACCTCTCTTCAGCTGCAAAAATGATTACGATTCTTGCTTTTATTATTATTGGCGTTTTTTGTATTCATTTTGCTAATTTTTCACCGGTAATTCCTCATGCAGCAACCACCGGAGCAATGCCGCTTGCCAAACATTTTGGAGCAGCTTTTAGTGTTGTTTTCTATATGTTTACCGGCTTTTCCTTTATTCCAATTGCCGCAAAGCAAATGACTGATCCGGAGAAAAATATTCCGCGCGTGTTAATCGCCGTAATGGTTAGTGTAACGATTATGTATTCGCTAATGATGCTGGTAGCAATCGGTATTTTGGGAACTAGGATGTCAAAATATAGTACGCCAATTGCAAATGCCTTTGGAACTGGTGTCGGTAAATGGGGATACATTTTAGTAATTGTGGGAATGTTAATCAGTATTTTCGGGGTGGCATTTGCGGCCTCCTTTAACACTCCGTCATTAATTTCCTCACTAGCGAATGAACACGCGATGTTGCCAAAGTGGGTTGGTAAAAAGAACCGCCATGATGCACCCTGGGTAGCAATCATCCTGACAGCCGTTGTTTCAATGTTATTAGTTACGCAATCTTACCTCTTTCTTGTTTCTTGTATTGTGCTTGCTTCGTTTGTTCAATATGTTCCGTCCATTTTAGCGGTAATTAAGTTTAAACATACTAATGAATTTCCTAATCATGGGTTTAAGCTTCCCGGAAAATATATCATTCCAGTGCTGGCACTCTTAATCTCATGCTACATGGTAACCAATTTCACAATTAAGACGATCACAGTTGGGGTTGTAGTTGCCATCCTAGCCGCGGTTTCTTACTTCTTTGTTAAGGTGGATGAGAAACACGAGGCACACCACCGTGCAATGTTGGAGAAATTAAAACACTAAGTCAAACAGTGTATAATAGGCGAGAGGTGGTTTGATGGAAATAACAATCAAACGAGATGGTCTAAAACTATATGGCCTTCTTGAGGGAACAACGACGATTAAAAACGATACGGTTGCGATTCTGATGCATGGTTTTAAGGGCAATCTGGGATATGATGATTCTAAAATTTTGTATGCTCTTTCGCACTATTTAAATCAACAAGGAATTCCAACGTTACGCTTTGATTTTGATGGGACTGGTCATAGTGATGGTGAATTCAAGGATATGACAGTTTTCAGTGAAATCCAGGATGGAATGAAAATCATTGACTATGCTCACACCACTATGCAAGCAAAGAAGATTTACCTTATTGGTCATTCGCAAGGTGGGGTAGTTGCTTCGATGCTGGCGGCTTATTATCGCGATATTATTACAAAACTGGTACTGTTGGCACCTGCCGCAACCTTGAAAGATGATGCGCTAAAAGGAGTCTGTCAAGGAAGTCAATATGACCCTAACCATATACCAGAAACGGTTGATGTGCATGGCTTTACCGTTGGCGGCGACTACTTTCGAACGGCGCAGCTTTTACCAATTTATGAAACAGCACAGCATTATAGTGGACCGACACTGCTAATTCATGGGTTAGCTGATAATGTAGTTTCCCCGGAAGCTTCAAAGAAATATAATGTGATCATGCCTAACAGTGAGTTGCATTTAATTCCTGAAGAAGGGCATATGTTTAATGGCTCACGACGCCAAGAAATTTTGGAACTGGTAGCTAACTTTTTGAAAAATTAGTTTTAAAGGGACTGTGACATAAGCCAAGTTATTTTCACAAAAGACAAATGGCGCAGTACAACGATGGCCTCCAACGCCCGGTAAAAAAGCCGAACATTGGAGGCCTATTGTTGCTTGCGGGGGCACCCAGAGGCTAGCTTCGCGTCGAAAAACGAAGTCACGAGTCGCTCCCTTTGCTTAAAATATACTCCTGTCTGGATGATTATTTCATGGTATAATTTAGCGTCAGAGTCAACCACCACTGACTAAAGTTAGTGGCTTGTGAGCCGAAAACCCTCGTGGATTTCAGACCACAATTTGCGTAGATAGGGACAACTTATTTGATCAACCGAAGTTATAATCAAACAGTGGTCGTCTAATTACCAACGCCTTTTATGTCCCCAGGTTGCCATAGGGACAGATAAGCTAAGCTAGTTTAACTATTCCCTTATCAAGAATATTTTTAGCTGCGTTCCAGTCACGAATATGGTGAGTACCACAGTTAGGACAAGTCCATTTTCGGTCAGCTAACGTTAGTTTGTCCGTGCCATTAGTACCCATCACAAAGCCACAATTGTGACATGTTTGGGTAGTATTTCTTGGGCTGATTGTAATAAATTGACGACCATACAAATCTGCTTTATAAGCTAACATGCCGAGAAAGGAACGCCAGCCAACGTCAGAAATACTAAGCGCTAAAGCATGATTCTTGAGCATGTTCTTACTACACAACTCCTCAGCTACTACTAAATCGTGGTTCTTGATTAATGCAGTAGAGATTTGTTGGAGAAAATTATGTCTTTGGTTCATTACTTTGGCATGGAGTTTGGCAACTAACAAGCGTTGCTTTTGGTAATTTTTACTATCGCGTAAAGAACGATGTTCTTTTTTGACACGCCGTTGCCGTCTAGATAAAATACGCTGTTCTTTGGCTAATTTGCCTTTAATAGTGCGATAATATCGTGGATTAGGAACTGTGTTACCGTCACTATCGGTTAAGAAATTATCAGTATTAAGATCAATTCCGATATGTCCGTGATTAGCTTGGGACACTTTAACAAAAGATTCATCTGAAGCTAGTTGCATTGATAGAAAGAAGTGATCCGCTGGATCTTTAATCAATGTCACAGTACCAATTCTAGTCTCACACATTCTCTTCAAAAGACGTGCTTGAGAACCGGCAACCCGTAACAGTCCGATTTTAGGGACTTTGACATGGCTATTATCTAGAAAACAGACTGTACCGTTAGTTAGCAACGCAAGCTTTTGCCCTGGGTATTGACAATTGGTTTGATAACGCCAGCGATAACTCTTTCGATGAAATTTAGGAACACCAGCGGTGTGGACCTTCCGAAAAGCATTCCAAGCTTTCCGATAGTTCTGAATGGCATTAGCTTTCGCCAAACTGTCAATTCGTTTATCTTCTAAAAATTGATAGTGATTAGACATTTGTTTAGCGTTTTGGCGCATAGTTAGTTGTTTAATACGATCCTGAACTGTGTCAATCGGTAATTTAACTCTGCGAAGTTGCATTAGTTCCTTACCGATCGCAACCATTTCGTTATAGATAAAGCGACTAGCGTCACTATTAACTTTAATCAACTGCTTTTGTTGGTCACTAGGATAGCAACGCATTTTCAGACCATAATGATATTGCATTTTTGCCATTGACTTCATTTAATTTCACCTTCTTTGTTGATATAATGACATTATATCATATGTCAATGATGATAAATATAGAGGTAAATAAAATGAGTAAAGATAAAATCAAAGATGCAGTATATACCAGACGATATATCTATAATTTCCATTTCCATCTAATTTGGGTTACTAAATATCGTCATAAAACTTTTACTACTGATGAGTTATCAAACGAAATGAAGGAGATCCTATGGCAAGTAGCCGAGGATAACGAAATTGTAATCGAGAAAATGGAAGTTATGCCTGACCATGTTCATGTCTTAATTAGCTTTCCGCCTAGCAAGGCACCGACTAGTGCCATCAAAGCGCTCAAAGGCAGAAGCGCCTTTATTTTCTTACGTCGACACCCGGAAATTCGGCAGTCCCAATCCTGGAGTGGTCATTTATGGTCGCCTAGTTACTACATGAGCACGTTAGGTAATATGAGTAAAGAAGTTGTCGAGAAATATATAAACGATCAAAAATACAATGAAATGAACAAAGCTCCTTACGGAGCTTGATAGGGCCTTCCATCCCATGACTAGAGTCACGGGATTTCCGGCTGAATATCATTAAATTGAGAGAAAAGGAATGAGTGATTAACTATGAGCTCAATTAAAGCAGCGTGTAAACCCTACTTGGTAATTGGGTCGCTAATTTTTGGAATGTTATTTGGGGCAGGAAATTTAATTTTTCCTGTGCATTTAGGACAATTAGCTGGTAACCAGTGGATAGCAGCAACGGGTGGATTCTTGCTTTCTGGTGTTCTTTTACCGCTATTTGCATTACTAGCGATTAGTATTACACATGCAAATGGATTATATGAACTAGCTTTACCAAATGGGAAAAGGTTTGCCCTTATTTTCCTTGTCCTGGTTCAAATAATTATTGGACCTTTATGTGCAACCCCGCGTACGGCAACTGTTCCTTATACGATTGGAGTTGCGCCATATTTAAGTAAAGGGATGCAAGGTTGGGGATTATTAGCCTATACCGGAGCATTTTTTCTAATTGTTTACTTTTTTGCAACGCGTGAGGGAAAAATCACCGAAATAATTGGGAAGGTTTTAAATCCGATTTTCCTTATTATGTTATTTTTGATCTTTCTTCTCGCCTTTATTCATCCAATGGGAAGTACAACTACTCCCCAACCAACTCCAGAATATATTAATCATGCCTTTAGTAATGGTTTTATTCAGGGATATAACACTGTTGATGCATTAGCAGCATTGGTTTTTGGCGTTACGATTATTACCGCAATCCGCCAACTTGGTTTTAAATCTCAACAATCAGTTTCACTCGCTACTACCAAGGGTGGAATGATCGGGATTTTGGGAATTGGGATTTTGTATATCGGACTAATTTATTTAGGAACAACGAGTCGGCACCAATTCACAATCGCAGCTAATGGGGGAACAACATTAAATCAAATTGCTCATTATTATATGGGAGATTTTGGAAATGTATTATTGCTAACCCTTGCGACAATCACGTGTATGACAACGGCGATGGGGTTAGTAGTTGCTTTTGCTCAGGACTTTCATTATCGTTTTCCCCAGATTTCTTATAAAGCCTTTTTACGGGGTAATTGCCTATTGTCATTTCTAGTTGCTAACATGGGATTAGATCGGATCGTTTCATGGTCGATACCAGTTTTAATGTTCCTTTACCCGTTAGCCATTGTGTTGATCCTACTAGGTATTTTTTCGCCCCTATTCAAGGGAGCTTCGTTAATTTACCGAATCACGACAGGTATAACAATGATTCCTGCGTTTTTTGATATGGTAAATGCTTTCCCACCGGTTTTACGGGATACCACATTTAGCATGTCATTAATTCATTTTGCAGAAAAATACTTTCCCTTGTACCAACTTGGCTTTAGTTGGTTGCCTTTTACCCTGGTGGGCTTATTCATCAGTATTTGTATATGGTACCCTCAGCAGCGGAGTCGTGTATAATATAAGAAAGATGAGGTGAGGAGTTATGCAACGACAGTATTTGAGTATTGATATTGGTGGGACAGAGATAAAGAGTGCTTTAATTGATCACTCTGGTAATATTTTTGAGAAAAATCATGTCCCAACTCCTCATCAAAAAGAAGCATTTCTGGCTGCAATCTTTGCTGTTGTGGAGCCGGTTTTAGACAGGGTTACTGCGATTTGTGTCAGTCTTCCAGGAGTCGTCAATCCGGCGACGGGAGAGGTAAAGTTTACTGGTGCCCTTGGCTTTATGGGGACCTTTAACTTTGCGGCCTATCTAGAATCACGAGCTCATTGCCCAGTATATGTTGGTAATGATGCTAATTGTGCGACATTGGCGGAAATGTGGCTTGGCAATCTCAACGGTATCAGTAATGGCGCTGTAATTACATTAGGAACTTCAGTTGGAGGCGGGATTGTTATTAATAACCAGCTCTTGCACGGACCACATTTTCAGGCCGGTGAATTAAGTGCCATGATCATTGATAATGATGCGCCTGAACTTCACTATTCGACAATGGGAGCTACTACTTCAGCAGTTAAGATGATTGAAACCATGGCTGATATTTGTGATATTAAGGATAAAACTGATGGCCGGCGAGTATTTAAAGAAATTAATCGTCATAATCCAGTTATTTGGTCCTTATTTGAAGGTTTTTGTCGGCGAGTAGCTGTTTTGATTTTAAATATCCAGACAGTTGTTGACCTTGAACGTGTGCTCATTGGCGGTGGCATTAGTGCCCAAAAAATTTTAATTGATGAAATAAAGAAACAATTTATGATTCTGCAAAAGGGTGATTACCGTCTTCATGATGATGTCACGATGCCAGAAATAATGACCGCAAAGTTTGGCAATGAAGCTAATTTATTAGGTGCATTGTATGGATTGCTATTGACAATTGAATGAAAAAAGAGAGTGAGTGGGAATTAACCTTCTCGACAAGGCGGTGGGCTAAGGATAGAACGGGGATTAGCACGGCACGGGCTGATTAGCGTTCGAACTTAGCCTCGAGCCTTGTGGCGACGCGAAGCTAGTTCCACGATATCTTAAATAATGTTCGTATAAATAAAGAGGCTGTTGAAAAAACGAAGTTTTTTCTCAGCCTCTCTCTTTATCAACAACCTATTTTCTATACGGATAATGCGCCATTGCTGGGACTTCATTCCATGGAACGGGGAAACCAGCACCATGCGCACAGAAAACGGAATCAGGAGTGTTTTCTAGGTCAGCAACCGGATCATAATTAACATCTCTAATAATATCTTCAGCATTATGACATGGATAATAGCCAGCAACAACAAGCTCGAGTTGACCCTGGCCGTGAGTGTAGGCGCGAACGCTTTGGGCGTAGTCGCGCATGCCCACAACAGGAGCGGTTCCCGTAATCAGGGTTAAGTCTTGACTATTAGCTTCATCAAGCTCGAACGTACCATGCATTTGTTGAATGTCATTAATTGCGCGTCCTACTTGGTCATTCGGGACTTTAAGGTGGAAAGCATACCAAGGCTCTAATAATTGACATTCGTTTTGTTCCTTCAATTCCATCAATCCTTGGCGAACCGCTCGCCAACTAGCCTGACGAAAATCTCCACCAACTGTATGTTTAATATGGCCGCGACCACCAATGAGGGTGATTCTGACATCGGTAAGGGGAGCTCCTGTAAGAACCCCTAAATGTTCTTTGGCCTGTAAACTAGTTAAGATCTGGTGTTGCCAATTGCGATCCAGGATATCAAGACTGCAATCACTGCTAATTGTAATTCCAGAGCCTTGTTTTCCCGGTTCTAAAAGAAGGTGGGCTTCGGCATAGTGACGTAATGGTTCAAAGTGACCGACCCCTTCAACTTTGCTAGTAATCGTTTCTTGATAGAGAACGTTTCCCTCATCAAATGTAACTTCCAATTGGTAACGTTCTTGAAGCAATTGTTGCAGGATCTGAAGTTGAACTTCTCCCATAATTTGAACGTGGATCTCTTGGATGTGAGGATGCCAAGAGATCTGTAGTTGTGGATCTTCATCTTCAAGCTCTTTTAAGGCGTTGAGACAAGCATGAAGGTCCTCTTTATCAACTTTAACGGCATAGTTTAAGACTGGTTTTATGACTGGTGCCGGGAGTGGCTTTGTTTTACCAAGACCAAGTCCAGGGGATGTAGAAGTTAATCCAGTAAGAGCACCGACTTGACTAGCACTTAAAACCTGACTCGGGGTAAATTTAGCCCCGTTATATATTCGAATTTGGTTCACTTTTTCTTCATTTAACAAAACTGATTTAGCTGGAATTTTGCCACCGAATACGCGAACCCAACTAAGTCTGTTGCCCTTGTCATCATGGGAAATTTTAAATACCCGCGCCGCAAACTCATCAGAAAACGCAGGCGTAACAGTCCATTTCTCAAGTCCCTTTAAGAAATTAGTGATTCCAGTTAACTTTAGGGCTGCTCCACTATAACAGGGGAACACTTTACGTTGTTTAATCAATTGTTGAATTGTTTGATCGCTAAGACTGCCAGTACTGAGGTAGTTTTCTAAAACTGTATCATCCTGCATGGCGATTGTTTCACGAACTTCATCAGTTAATGGATCAGCAAAATCAAGGCAAGCCGGCGAAAATTCTTTTTGCAGTTGCTCGATAACACTGCTAGGATCAGCACCAATCACGTCTTCTTTGTTAATGAAAATGAAGGTCGGGATATCATAACGCGCAAGAAGATCCCATAATGTGCGCGTGTATCCCTGAATACCATCGGTGGCTGAAACGACAAGAATTGCATAATCAAGAACTGGTAAGACTTGTTCTGTTTGACTAGCAAAATCGACGTGTCCCGGAGTATCGAGAAGGGTAAGCGCAAGGTCATTGTAGGTTAGTTCAGCTTGATGGGTAAAAAGAGTGATTCCGCGCTGTTTTTCGAGCGTATTAGGATCTAAAAAAGCATCTCCATTATCTACGCGGCCTAGCTTTCGAATAGCGCCGGTTTCATACATGAGGGCTTCGGTTAAAGTCGTTTTTCCAGCATCGACATGAGCAACGATGCCAGTAACAATTTGTTTCACCGTTTTTTCACCTAGTTAACATGGTCGTTTTTGCGAACAACAAGAACATCACATTTTGCCATCCGACTAACATAGTGGGTAACAGAGCCGAGAACAAAGCGTTCAAGACCAGATACACCAGTCGCACCGAGAACAATCAAGTCGGTGTTGTGATCTGACGGAAATTCATGGGCAATAACACGTTTTGGATTTCCAAACCGGATATGAACGTTAACGTCTTCAACCCCCGCATCGACCGCACGTTTTTTCAAGTCATCGAGTCGTTCCTTGGTGGTTTTAACAATATTATATGTTTCTTCGTTGCTAAGGGCCGCATTGCTATAGCCATCTGTTAGTTGCGTTACTTGAACAATCCGTAAGATATCAAGGCTAGCATGATTCCGTAGTGCAGAATCAATGGCACTTTCTAAGACGTTACTAGTAATTTTTGAGCCATCGACAGCAACTAGAATGTGTTTGTATGGATAAATTTCTGTCATAATAGACACCTCCGAAAGTTTATACCTTTATTATAAAATGTTTTCGCCCTAAAAAGATGTAAAAAAGAAAGTATTTTTTGCTTTGTCGATAATATATTGCAAACGCTTACTAAAAGACGTACACTACAATTGGATGACTAAATGACAAAAGTAAAGTTTTAGTCTATTTATGTTGATGTTTTTATAAGAGGGTGCTAGTTATGCGTTATGTTTCAATGACTTCTCATAATATTGGAATGAATTTAGCTACAGAACAATATTTAATGAATAATAAGGATTTTGGAAAAGAGCCTTTAGTACTATTTTATTATGAAGAACCATGTATTATTGTGGGTCGGAACCAAAATACGCTTGAAGAGATTAATCATGATTATGTAAAGGAACACAATATCCGGGTAACCCGTCGTTTATCAGGCGGTGGTGCTGTTTATCAAGACTTAGGGAACCTCTGTTTTAGTTTTGTGGTCCCAAGCGATAGTGAGGAATTTGGTGACTTTAAATCGTTTACCCAGCCAATTGTTAATGTTCTTCATCAAATGGGCGCTACCAGTGCAGAGGTCAGCGGTCGTAATGACATTTTAGTTGATGGTAAGAAATTCTCGGGAAATGCGATGTATTCACGTAATGGAAAGACGTTTTCCCATGGAACGTTAATGCTTGACGTTGACTTAAGTGTCGTCGCGGATGCCCTTCACGTAGCAAAAGATAAGATTGCTTCAAAGGGGATCAAATCCGTTCGATCACGAGTTACGAACCTTCGTCCATACTTGGATGAAAAGTACCAAGATATTGATGTGCCAACATTTAGGGATGAATTGATAAAGGGTCTCTTCCATGTTGACGACCTTGAAGAGATTAAGGATGAGCAATACGTGGTTACTCCCGAGGATCAAAAAGAAATTGATAAGATCTATGAGCAGTACTATAACAACTGGGATTGGGTCTATGGTAAGTCGCCAGAATTTACGGTTAAGCGGCGGAAACACTTTGATATGGGGACAATTGATGCCCGCTTTGATGTTAAAGATGGCGTAATCAAAAATGTGAAATTCTATGGCGATTTCTTTGGCCCACAGGATATTAACCAATTAGCAGAAAAGCTCCAAGGGGTTAAGTATGACCATGATGAAATTGCTAAAGTCCTTGAAGCGGAAGGAACCCAGCAATATATTACGGGAATTCCAACTGCTGAAGTAGCTGATTTACTCGCATAATTGAGCTTTTTAACTTAATTTAGTAAAATGAGGAGTGTAATTAATCGTTACATTCCTTTTTCGTTAATTAAGGAATGTAAAAATATTGGTCATCCGCGGGGATAGCAAAAAAGAAAGTTGGCAAAATAAATGAAAAATAATGAAAAAGTTGTTATTGTAACATCAGTAGCAGCAGTAATTGCATTAGTCCTTGATGCTTTTATGTTTGTTCAGCATGGCCACTCGCTGACATCATCATCTGTATGGCCGCGGCTGCTCCTCTTTATCGTTTTAGCAATCATTGTTAACGGATTATCGTTTTTAAAGATGCGCTTTTGTGGATATGCAACGATTTTAGTAAATCTTTATTTTGCAATTGCTAGTTTAGCCGCATTTCAAATGGTAAGTCCACGAGAAAGTGCATACGGATTATTTATTCAAGCACTAAGTATTGTTGGAATTTTAGTAGGAGCTGCTGGTGTTTATTATGGTGCAAAACAGCGTGCAGACTATACAAAAGCTAAAATTGAAAAAATGAAGGAGCAAATGAAAAAATGAAGATGTCAGTAGCTGATTATTTGTCACAGTTGACGAGCGATCAGGTTGTGACAGAAGAAGTTGAAAAAACTGCTGCCCAATCACAGCAAAAAACAGTATTAACAACTGCAATTAATTTTATGATTGAACAGCTTGATACGGGACACCTTGGTCAATATAAGATGAATATTAAAATGAAAAAAGGTGATCCAGTTAGCTTTCGCTTAGAAACCAACCTAATTAACATACCGATGGATGAGGCAGAGCGATTAGATGTTAAATTATTGGATAAAGAGATCGAGTACCCTGTTAATCTTTATTTAGTAATGGAGAGTGAAGATATTAATAAAACGGGATTGCGGATCGATGAATTAGCAAATGAAACCGATCAAAGCGGAAAGACAACTGATTTGGTTACTAAAGCTCAAGAATGGGTAGCCGAACACCTTGCAGATATAATGGAAGCAAGAGCATAAGAGTTGCATCAATGAGTCAAATATGTTAGATTATAATTTGCGATGAGTCGAGAGGTCTGGTAGCGACCCTAAGAGCTACCATTGACATTTTGACAAGTGGGACACATTAACTCACCGGATTGTGAGGTGTCCAGTTAATCGGCCATGTGGACAGTGCTGATTGACTTGAGATAGTATCAATACACAGAAAATAAAGAGGTTATTAAAAACTTTGTGTTTTTTAATAACCTCTTTATTATTTTGTTGACAACTTCTTCTAGATACTTTATTATATGTTTAAATCTTTGAACACGTTTCGGGGAGGAAAGAACAAAATGAGTAAAAAAACGATGAAACTTTTGGCTGAGAGTGCACCAATATTTAATATGCTACAAGATGACAATCGTCAACAGATTTTATTGCTTTTATTCGATAAACATGCACTTTCAGTAACAGAATTAACAGACCAACTTTCGCTATCACGTCCAGCGGTCTCTCACCATTTGAAATTATTACTTGATGCAGGACTAATATCATTTCAGAAAAATGGAAAGGAAAGAATATACCGCTTGAATTTAGAACCTTCTTATAATTTATTAAAGTCACTGTTAAATTCTTTAGAACATGACATGAAGATGATGTCCTAATTAAGCATCATTTTATTTTTTGGTTTATATGTTCAAATGTTTAAACCAATGAAAGGAAGAGAGAAATGAGTTATAAAAATCAAGACATGTGGAAAAGAATCCAAAACTATCTACCAGTTGAATATCAACTTACGGAAGCGACCTTACCCAAGGAGGAGTATTGGAATTGGCATGGAAATCAAATTCATTTAGATACTTATCGCAATGATAAAGCACCGGCCAAAGTTATCCTTCTTCATGGTGTTGGTACAAACGGCAGACAAATGACGACCGTTTTAGGTCACCCGTTGAGCCTGGATGGATTTGAAGTAGTGGCAATCGATATGCCCCTTTATGGCGAAACTAAAATAGTTCAACCAACACCAATTTCGTATAATGATTGGGTACAATGCGGAAGTGATTATATTGATTATGAATTAAAGCGAGATAATCGGCCAATCTTTTTATATGGATTATCGGCTGGTGGAATGGAAACTTATCATATTGCTGCTAAAAATAAAAAGGTTAAAGGGATTATTGGAATGACATTCTTAGACCAACGATCCAAAGAAGTTCGCATGACTACTACTAATAATGCTTTTTGGGGAAAATATGGAACGGCTTTAGCACAATTAAGTACTCAAATAGGCTTGGGCGGCTTTAAGATGAAAATGAGTATTCCTTCCAAAATGAAAGCCTTGGTTAATGATGAAGAATGCTTAAAAGAAATGTTAAGCGATCGGACCTCGGCGGGTGCTAAGGTAAGTATGAAATTTATGGCATCATATATGACATATGTACCAGAAATTAAGCCAGAAGATTTTGATATTTGTCCGGTGATTTTAACACAGCCAGAAGCAGATCGCTGGACACCACAAAGACTATCAGATCCATTTCTTGCTAAAATAACTCATGTACCGGTACAAAAGACAGTTTTAAAAAATGGTGGCCATTATCCTATTGAAAAAGAAGCATTGGACGAATTACACCAGAATGCGTTAAATTTCATTAATAATAATTTAGAATCATAAAAAAAGATGAACATTATGAGGAAGATTGTCCTGATTAGGGTTCATCTTTTTAATTTTCGATAGATAAAGCCAAGCCAAGGTAATAGCGTAATAATCGCAGTTACAAATAGTAGCCCAAGATGACTAACCGATAGATGATCAAGGTCGGCATAAAGATAATAAGTTGGAAATAGCTTTTGAACATTAGTAAAAAAATCAATAAAAGAATTAGCTGGTAGGAGGTGTTTCCAAGGAGTAATAAAAGTTGCGATTATAAATAGGATTGGGGTTCCAGCAGCATCGACAGTTGGTGCGTCAAAGGAAAGCCCAATTGCAAACCCGATCACGCTTAGATATATTCCGATGATATTGGTTAACAAAATACTAGTGATAGTAATGAAGTTGAACTCGATAGTATGAAGGAAAATAGCAAGAATCATAATTACGAGGGTGATGAACAAATTGATGATGACTTGGGTAATTAATTGCGAAAATAAATAGTTCCACAGAGAATAGTGACTAATGTGCGATTGAAGAATGTAGAAGTCCTTATTACTGCAAATCCGTTTGCTGAAAGTAACGATTGAATTACCGAGTATTCCCATCAGAAGAGCAAGCAAGAGTAAAGCGAGCTGGAAGTTGCCAGTGGCGGGGAGGGATGTACTAGCAACTTGAATCATAAACACATACCAAATACCTGGCAGGAGAATAGTAAAAAGAAAGAAACGACGATTGCGTAAAACTTGTTTTAGTTGAATTGCTATGATACTCATAAGAAAGCTCCTAACGATTATGTTGACGATACCATTGTTCGATTGTTTGATTATGTTGGTGGATTTCCTTGACAGGGATGTCTTGAGAGATTTGGCCATCTTTAAGGAGCAGAACACGGGAAAAGAATTTATCAATTTGATTGAAATCATGAGTAATAACTAAAATACTTCCCGAAACCTTTTCAATAAAATGCCAAAAATAGTCAATTGATTCTAAATCCATCCCAACAGTCGGCTCGTCTAGGATCAAAAGCTTGGACTGACGGAGGACACTAAGCAAAAGCGAAAGGCGGCGTTTTTGTCCACCTGATAATTTCGCAATAATTGTATTTTGCTGGGATGATAGTTTAAATTGATCAAGAAGATAATTGATTCGTTGTTTTGAATCAACCTTAGTTATGGCGGCTGTCAAGATAATCTGCTCTTTAACTTTTAGGGTCGGAATTAAAATATTTTCTTGGGACATGATATTTAAAGAATCATTTTTATTAAAATACCATTTAACAGTACCTTCGTTGGGTTGCAAAGCACCTTCAATTATCTTTACTAAAGTTGTTTTACCAGCGCCGTTACTACCAAGAAGGGCAATGCGTTCATTATTATGAATAGTTAAATCAAGGCTGTTGAGAACTGGTGAGTTAAAAGTTTTAACAATATTATTAAGTTTTACCAGTGGTTGATTAAAGTCGTTTGTTCCCAAGATAAGGCGGTCTAATGAAACCTTAAAAACTTTAGCAAGCAAAATCAGCTTATCGATGCTTGGTTCAGCATCCCCATTTTCCCATTTGGAGACGGCTTGGCGGGAAACGAATAGACGCTTAGCCAGTTCAGCTTGTGATAGTTGTTTTTCAGTCCGCAATTTGAGCAGTTGATGCGGGAAAGAGTACGACATAGTAAAAAGCTCCTTTTCAAAATCTATATTTAGAATTTAATTGGATCTGCTTAAAAGGTCAATAGAATCCTTAGATAACAACAATTGCTCACCTCGCTACTATTAGTTGCATATAAATTTCCCGGGAAATAAAAAAGCACAGATAGAAAAATCCATCTGTACTCAAAGTTAAGATTAATAATTGCGCATCCCCGTATATTTTTTGCTCAGGACGATGACTAGTATTGTTGCAAGGAGCCCATAGACTGCGCCAACGTAACCGAGGTTTTTCATGGCAGTGAAGGTAACAGCCTGAGAGGCAGTAAAAGAGCCTAGTGAAATACCAATATTAGCAAAAATTGAGTTTAGAGATGAAGCTAAGTCAAGTGATTGAGGATATTGTTTTTCGGCAATATCAAGGAACATTAATTGGGTGGAAGAACCATAACATGAAAAGGCAATACATAAGACAGCTACAATAATAATGGCACCCCACTTGAATGGTAAGACGGGACCAAAGATGAGAAATAAGACTGTCATTGCCGCGTAGATTCCACTGAGACGATGAATTCCGCCACGGTCAGCTAGATAGCCACCAAATTTATTACCAATAATAAAGAAGATTCCCATTCCGAATAAGAGCCAGTTCAACCAAGTATTATCAAAGCCCATTTCGTTAGTGATTAAAGGACGAATATAGGTATAAATTGTGTAGTCAGCCGCACAAATAGCAACAATGAAACTAACACCGAGAATGATTCGTGAATCCTTAAATAACACAAACTGCTTGCTAAGGGTACTCTTAAATTGAGGCGTATCACGTGGGACGAGCCAAATCAAGGCGACAAAAACAATGATCGTAATTCCAGAAATCATCCAAAAACTGTCATGCCAAGTAAGGGTGGTGCTGATAACGGTTCCGATTGGAATGCCGATAACTGAAGCAATACTAAACCCAGCAAAAACCCATGAAACCAGGCTTGCTCTTTTTTCACGCGGCGCAACATAGCTCGCCATTACGAGGACCATTGAGATAATCGCACCGGCAACACTAGCAGTTAGAATCCGCGAAAGCAACATTGAAATAAAGTTTGGCGCCATCGCTGTCCACGTATTGCCGATAAAGAAGATGACCATGAGAACTAGTAAAACATGATGTCGTCGCCACCGATTTGCCATTGAAGTAATAATCGGAGTGAAAATAGCATAAACCAAGGCAAATACAGTTACAAGTAGGCCTAACTTACCAAGCGAATCATGGTATTCATGGGCAATATCAGGTAAAACGCCGACAATCATATATTCGTTACACCCAAGCATAAAGGCAACGAAGACAAAAATAATAGCTTGTAAACGATATTTCATAAAATGTACCCTCCCTAATAAATTAAACTCATCATACTGTAGCAAATTTCTGAATGGATTTCTACAGCAAACGCAGATAAACCTTTTGCCTTGCTAAAAAGACCGGTCTTAGGGAAAATATAGGTAACAGTTTATTCGATGGAGGGGGTAAAACATGCTTCAAGAAGTTAATGCTATTTTTCAAACTTTTGGCGCGAGTGTAGTTGTCCCAATAATAATTTTTATCATTGCTTTATTACTACGAGTGCAGCCTAAGACCGCAATGATGAGTGCTTTCTATGCTGGTGTCGGTTTAACTGGTTTTACCTGGATTATCACAGAATTTACGCCAGTGGTGACTAAGATTGTCCGCCAAATGGTTGATAACACGGGGATTAAACTGCCAGTGGTTGATATTGGCTGGCAAGCAGGGTCATTAGCAGCATTTGGATCAACGGTTGGTTTATCGTTTTTTGTTTTTGGGTTACTAGCTGAATTAATTTTATTTGCGCTTGGCGTTACCAAAGTATTTCTGCCTTCTAATATTTGGAACAATTTTGGTTATATGATCTGGGGTACCCTAGCTTTTTATGTAACTCATAATTATTGGCTATCATTAGGGCTGGAATTTTTTATGCTCCTGTATTCGCTAGTCTTAGCGGAGATTCAAGCAGATCGGTGGGCCGACTATTATGGAATCGAAAATACCACCGTCGACTCCTTACATAATATCGAGCAAGTGGTTCCAGCAATTATTTTAGATCCGTTATGGAATTTACTGGGATTTAACAAAGTGAAAATGACCCCTAAAGATTTTCAGAAAAAACTAGGTGTCTTTGGGGAACCAATTACAATGGGAATTATCTTGGGATTAATAATTGGAATCTTGGGTAATTTATCTTCACTGGGGAAAATAAGCGCGTGGGGACAGATTACTAAATTTGCGATTCAACTAGCTGCCGTTATGGCAATCTTCCCCCTTGTCACAAACGTATTCGCAAAGGCATTTATTCCTATCGCGACTGAAATTGATGAGCAGCAGAAGAAACGACATGGCGAAAATAAAAATAGCCGTTATGATAAAAAGCGGTGGTTCCTAGCTGTTGATGATGGTGTTGGCTATGGAGAATCAGCCACTTTAATTTCAGGAATCATTTTAATCCCGATTATGGTTTTAATTGCTTTTATCCTTCCTGGCAATAAGACCCTTCCGGTAGTTGATTTAATTGCAATTCCGTACATGATTGAATCAATTGTCGCGGTGACTCGTGGAAATATCTTAAAAGTAATTGCGACGGGAATTGTGTGGTTTAGTTTAGGCTTATATGCAGCTAGTTGGCTCAGTCCGGTCTATACCGCAGCAGTGGCCCACTATGGCGTTGCAATTCCAACCGGGGTAGTCTTGGTAACAAGCTTTAACTTAGTAGCACGACCATTGAATGCATTGGTTTTTGCTGCCTTTATATCAGAAAGTCCCGTTTGGATTTCACTAGCAGTTATCATTTACCTTGTGATGTTGTTCGGATTACGGAAATATCGTTCGCAAATTTGGCACTACCTTAATAAGATGGCCATGAAGAATGCTTAGGTAAAGTGCTATAATAATTGTCATAAAATTAAGGAGAGCGAAAAAATGAAAGCCTTAGTAGTCGAAAAAGCAGCAGATCGTTCATTGCAAGATTTGAATTTTGCGGAAGTCCCGGTTCCTACGCCAGCTGAGCATGAAGTCTTAATCAAGGTGCATGTTGCTGGACTTAATCCAGTCGACTACAAAATTGTTGAAGGCGGCGTTAGTGCTTGGCAGTATCCACATATCCTTGGATTGGACGTTGCTGGGGAGATTGTTAGTGTCGGTCAAGGAGTTACAAATTGGCATGTTGGTGACCGGGTATCTGGACATGGTGATTTAACGCAAAATGGTTGTTTCGCCGAATATGTGACTGCACCGACTTATGAATTAGCTAAGATCCCGGATTCTGTTTCCGATGAAGTTGCTGCTAGTGCTTTATGTGGGGCTTTGACAGCTTATGAAGCAATAGAACGCAAAGCTAATTTTGCCAATGTTAATACCGTGTTAGTTCATGCTGGTGCGGGTGGCGTTGGCAGTATCGCTATCCAACTCGCTAAACTTCATGGTTGTAAGGTATTTACAACTGTTTCATCTAGTAAATATGACTACGTAAAGCAGCTTGCTCCAGATGCAATCATCAACTACCAAACGGAAGATGTGGATAAAAAGTTAGCCGATCTCACCGATGAGCTTGGCGTTGATTTGATCATTGATACGGTAGGCAAAAAAGAAGCAGAACTTGATTTGCGACGGCTAGCTTACAATGGACGCTTAGTAACAATTGTTGACGTTCCTTCACTTGATAATGTTCCAATGTTTGATCGCGGTCTAGGGATGGATGTCGTTAATCTTGGTGGAGCGCATCTCAGTGGTAATCCATATCAGCAGGCTGATTTAGGCCGAATGAATGCGGAAATGTTAAAATTAATAGCTAATGGGGATGTAAAGCCTTTGATTGAAAAAGTGATTCCGTTTGATCAAATTATTGAGGGCTTAACAGCGATTAAAAATCATGAAGTAGTCGGAAAATTAGTGGCTAAAATTGATTAAATAAAAAGTTGAGGTTAAGAGAAAATTTTTGTTCTCTTTTAACCTCAACTTTTTTTATTTTGCTAGATAAATTTGTTCATCAATCAAATCAAACGAGTGCAAGTTGGCATTAACTTTCTGTAACTCATCGTCTTGACTCAATTGTGCCTCTTGCCAGAATTTCTTAGAGTTAGTTGCGCCATCTTTTTCGCCAATAACTAATAATTTGACTTCAGGGAATGTTGAACGAAGAAGTTGCAGGACCTCCCAGTCAATTTCACCCTTGTCGGGAGCCCATGACATAATGACATATTCGACCTCGTCACCATACTTTTTGATTGCTTCTAGAGCGTCCAACTTCTCAATCTTAGTGACAGGGTGTTTGCCCGTTTCGTTTTCTTTTATCCATGCCTGACTATCGGTAGTATAAATCTTTTGGGTGGCATTGTTATTGCGTAATCCCTTAGAAATATAACCATTACCGGCCATAATCTCCAGTGTCGGCGCCCCGCCTAAATAATCAGAAAGTGCTTTGGCAAAAGGTGCATTGACGTATGACCACATTCCGTATGTTTCTTCGAGATAATCACGATAGTTGCGCAACGCCTTATCTAATTTTGGCAACGCCTCGCTATATTTGTTCCAAAGTTTATCGCCGCGTGGATCACCTTGTGGGAACTGTTCATTAACCTTTTTGAAAATGGTATCTTGAATGTTATCCGGCAATAATAATTTTGGAAGAGGTTGCGGCAATAAGCCGTTTTTGAGTAGTCGATCACTTTCTAAAACATTATTAATGAGGTATTTTACAGGAGGAAAGTCATCGAATAGGTCACGGTAAGTATTTAGTTCTTGAATATATGAAGGCTCATTAACAATTTGATGAGCTTTTTTTACCCGCTTTTTTAGCTGTTTTAATTTTTTAGGATTCATCAGAAACTCCTTATTTAAGTTTTAAATCTAGTTGTTCTTGCTTACCATAGAAGGTGTCTGTATCCCGGCGATTATGCCGTCCCTTTAAGTAACCATCAATTAGTTGAAAAATTTCATATCGATCATCACTTGAAAGTACAGTTTGATTAAACGACAGGTTCTTACTTGAGAAAAATAATTTTGCTAAATCAAAATCATCACGATCAGTTTTTCCGGTAAGATAGTCCAGACTGACATCAAAGAATTCGGCTAGTTTTCGTGCTTCAACGTATGACGGGGTCCGAATACCGCGTTCCCAGTTACCGATTTGTGAAGCAGTGTTTGGCTTTTCATTGGGGCCAAGGTTTTCATTGAGATGGGTAGCAAGCTCCTTTAAGGTTATCTTTTGTCCTTTGCGAAGTGCTCGTAGGCGTTCTGGAAACATTATTTCACTCCCTTAATATATCATTATCTATTTTAACATTAGCATCACGATTTTGAATGAAAAGAATATGCAAAATAACAGAAAGTGTGCTAAACTAGGCGCATTGATTAAATAATTCGACATGGGGTTAATTATTTTGAGAACAAAGACAAAAAAGAGACAGTGGCATCCTTGGCGATGGCTCATTGGAATTGTAGTCGTAATTGCAGTGGCAATCTTTGCCGCTAGTAGCTATTTTTTCTCGGTGGCAATGGTACCGGGGCATAAGGATTTTATTAATAATTCAACTAAAATCTCACGAAATGATCCATTGTATGAGCAGAAAATGTGGTTTAAGCATGCTAAAAAAGAAAAATGGACAATGAAATCGGCTAGTGGAAATTATAAACTAGTTGCTGATTACATCCCTGCTGCTAAATCAACAACTAAAAATGTGGTAATTGCCCATGGTTTTATGGGTGACAAAGAGAAGATGGGCGAATATGCCGCGCTTTTCCACCAGATGGGGTATAATGTTCTAATGCCAGATGCACGAGCTCATGGTCAAAGCCAAGGGAAATACATTGGCTATGGATGGCCAGAGCGTTATGATATTCGCAAATGGATTAATAAACTTATTCGGCATAATGGGGAAGACAGTCAGGTAGTCTTGTTTGGTGTTAGCATGGGTGGTGCGACAACAATGATGACTAGTGGCATTAACCTTCCGCCACAAGTAAAAGCATTTGTCGAAGATTGTGGATATACGAGTCTTAATGATGAATTGAATTATGAAGCTGGTAATTTATATGGGATTCCGAAGTTTTTACGGGTGCCATTAATAAGTACGATGAGTTTAATTAATCGGGTGAAGAATGGTTTTTACATTCATGAAGCTAGCTCCTTAAATATGTTGCATCATAATCATCGCCCAATGCTATTTATCCATGGAGCAAAAGATAATTTTGTTCCAACTGAAATGGTTTATCGCAATTACCGTGCAACAGAGGGAAGTAAAGAATTGTGGGTAGTGCCAGGAGCAGCGCACGCGAAGTCATATGCGACCCATCCTAGCGAATATCGGCGCCATTTGACAAAATTTTTAGATCATTATATTAAATAGTTGGAGGAAAAAGATGCTTGCAATTATTGTTACGATGTTTGTTGCAATCGAACATTTAGGTATTATGGCCTTAGAAATCTTTGGTAACCCGGCACAGCAAGCCAATGCGTTTGACTTACCGCTTAAGTTTACGCAACAGCATGAAGCACGGGTTTCATTTGCTAACCAGGGTATTTATAACGGGGCCTTAGGAGCAGCTATCATCGCTAGTTACTGGTTATTTAGTGGGGCAACCTTAGTATTAGTATGGCAAATGCTCTTGGTTTTTGTGATGGTTGTTGCATTATTTGGTGCACTTACTGCAACCAAAAAAATTATTCTAATTCAATTTTTACCAGCGTTGATTGCGTTTTTACTTACATTTCTTTAAACATAAACAACCTAAGATTAGTTCAGGACAAAAATAATTATTGTCCTGGACTTTTTTGTTATTCTGAAGATAGAGCTAAGATCGATCATGCTCCCAGGGACTTCGAGTCCGTATTATAAAATGATCTCCGCTATCTTTGATTTGATATTTTGCTTTTAGGTTGTGGAACTACGAGTTCGAGTATTTAGGAAATGAAGTACAAATCTAGGATAGCGGTTATATCTAGCTCTATTTATAGAAAGGAAGTCTTTTTATGTCTGATATATTTGCCTTGGATGTTTCAATGGGGAAAAGCTACTGTGTCTGGTATCGAGGGAAACACTGTTTAAAGGAGTTTTCTTTAGTACACACGAAAGCGGGGTTTAATGCTCTACGAGATATGATTAAGAAAGCTCAGAAGCCAATTATCTACTTTGAAGCGACTGGAATTTATTCGCGAGTAATTGAACATTTCTGTGAGACCAATGGTCTCCGCTTTTGCCGTCTTAATCCACTAGAACTTCATTTAAAGTCCGAGAGTCTACGACGAGTTAAGACCGATCAGAAAGACGCTCATCGGATTGCGCTCACTGTCCAGGAAAATGCTTTTCGATTAACAGTTCCTTGGAAAAAAGACTATCTTCAGTTACATGAGCTTAGTCGGTTCTATAATCAGCTCAATGCTGATTGGAACTATCGTCTAAATCATCTTCATACTGCACTTGAACAAGTTTTTCCAGAACTTAAGCAATTATTTGTAAATAGAACATCTAAATTAGCGTTGAATATCGTGGAGCTTTTTCCTCATCCAGCACTAGTTAGGCCTTATTCGAGAGTTAAATTAAAGAATATTCTAATGGCATCTACAGATAAACGAATATCTAAGATGAAAGCTTATAAGTATGCCGATCGATTAATCGATCTCGCCCAAAACTCATATCCGGCTGTTTCTGGTGATGCCATTCAGGTTGATGAAGTTCGCTACTATGCTCGCCAATTAATTGCCTTAACCCGTAAAAAGGAAGAGGTTATCAAGCGAATGGAGTCTATTGCCCAGCGCTTGCCAGAGTATATCCTATACTGCTCTTTTCCGGGAATCGGGAAACAAACTGCGGCTCAGTTAATGGGAGAATTGGGCGACATTAGTCGCTTTGACAATGCTAATCAGCTTAATGCCTTTGTCGGAATTGATATTTGTCGTTACCAATCTGGAACCTATTTAGGTCAAGATCACATTAATAAGCGTGGAAACCCGATTGCCCGTAAGCTCTTATATTTTACTGTAGGTAATATGATCCGCCAACAACACGCTAATTCTAATCATATCGTTGACTATTACTATCGTTTAAAAGAAAAACGACCTCATCCAAAACTGAACAAGGTCGCCATGGTAGCTTGTATGAATAAAACTCTGAAATGTCTCTTATCCATGATTAAGCACCATGAAAAATACCACTATCGGTATACGGACTCAATGGTCCCTGTGAAGGCATAATCACCTCACAATTTTAATATACCACTAATTCTCGATTTTTGAAGAAGAACCGGGTTGGTTTAGTATACTCTTCTTTTCTAAATATTTTTCTTGACTAATCGTAGGAAAAGGGAGCGAGACAGAAGTCACTTGTGACTTCGTTTTCGAGCCCCCGCAAGCAATAATAGGCCTCCAACGTTCGGTTTTGCCGGACGTTGGAGGCCATTATTGTACTGCGTATTTGCTTTTTATGAAAGTAACTTAACTTATGTCACAGTCCCTTTTTTAGTCTAATGATTGAGTGTAGACCAATTCATCAGTCGAGATCTGTTCGTTTAATGCGTTTGCTAATTCTTGTGAAAATTGGTCATCAGCAAGTTGCATTTGAACATAACTATGCTCAAGCTGAAATGCCTCAATAAATAAAGAAGTAATAAGGTCGGTATCCATCGAAATATCGTGCAGGAAGAATCGTTTTCGTTGGAAGTACGTTCGTCGTACCATGGCAACTTCATTCGCGTTTTGTGGAGTTTCAATCGAATGAAGGTATTTATCGATTTCACGATTAATTATTTCTAGGATCTCAGCTGTTTCAGCGCGCTGTTCCTTGGTTAATTGATATTTTGGCCCCACATTGTAGCGGGAACCTTTTTTGAGATGGCGGTAGCGAACAAAACGCCATTTTAACCGGTGCCATAAGATGACCCATAACTCAAGAAAGCTGTGTTTATTTACGCGGAAAATCGACCGTGTAACAAAATTAACGAGGAATTTGGCCTCCTTGTCAGAGATTCGGCCTTCTTCGTTAAGTCGGTCTAAGGTAGCTAATTCAATTTGATGAGCTTTACCCATTAATTGACTATAAACATTACGATTAAATTCGTGGTATTGCGTCATTTGACTACTCAATTGGTCAATAACAACGGCTTTTTCTGGGGAATATTTTTCTGAAGTCCGTAGCTCATTAATAGCATATTGAACTGTTTTAATAAGTTCTTTTTGAAATTCACTCTTCGAATAACTCTTAGATTTAGGCGGTAAAATAATTGGATACCCAATTGCGCCGACAGCAATACTAATCAAAATAACAATTGCGGCAATCAAGATCATTGAATTACGGAAAGCAAATTGATGGTTGTTAATCAGAACTGGCAACGAGAAAGCCAATGCCAGAGTGATTGTTCCGTGAATTCCTCCTAACGCCATTAAGAGACTATCACGGTTGAGGTTAGTCGATTGAATGTTGACGAGCTTAAACCGGACCCATAAGAATCTTAAGAGGGTTGTAATAATATAGATAGCAAAGGCTAAGGCGACGATTGCACCCAGATTTTGCCAAGAAGTTCTTCCAAGTACCTGCGGAAGCATCACCCCTAAAAGAACAAATACTAACCCGTTTAACGCATCGCTAATGATGTTCCAAATAGTGGTAGTAGACATTTGCACTTTAGTAGATGTAAGCCGCATTCGATCATAGAGGATACTATGAACAACTCCTGCTGCAACGACGGCTAGGATTCCTGAAAGGTGTAGTTCTTCAGCCAACCAGTAAACAACGATGGGAGTCATTACGTTGATCGGAATAACGATGGAGCCAATATCAACGTGCTTCCGCATCAAACTAGTACGGAGACTAATTAATAGGCTTCCTAGTACTGCCCCGAAGATAATTCCGCCGAAGAAAACATAAACAAAGATCCAGATTCCATGACCAAGCGAAAATTGTCCAGAACGGTAGGTTTCCAGCGCCAAATCTAAAAGCACAATGCCTGATGCATCATTAAAGAGGGATTCGTATTCGAGAGCACCATTAACGTTTTTGGGGACCTTCATATTAGTAGTAATTGACTTTACAGCGACCGCATCAGTCGGCGTAACAATCGCGGCTAGCATAAAGGCGAGTGCTAAGGAGAAAGTTTCCGGTTGAAGCCAATGTAAAAAGCTACCAGTAATCAAGACTGTTACAAGTGCTAATCCAACAGTCATTGATAGGATCGATTTGATATTGCTTGAAAGATAACGGAATGATTGGTTCTGCCCGTCATTAAACATTAAAGGAGCAATGATCACCATCATGAATAATTCTGGATGCATGGTAAAGTTAGTGGCCTCAGTAGGCAGGGATGCTAAAAGAATTCCTGCAATAATTTGATAGATGGATAGTGGAATCTTAGGGTAAACAAGATGAACAACATTAGCTGCAACAACAGCAGTCAATAGAAGAACAATGCCTAAAATCATTTCCATCGATTAATCACCTCACTTGATATTTTGGATAAAAAATTGAGGCTGGAAAAATTTATTTTTTTCAACAGCCTCTTTATTTATACGAACATTGTTAAGATATCGTGGAACTAGCTTCGCGTCGCCACAAGGCTCGAGGCTAAGTCCGAACGATAATCAGCCCGTGCCGTGCTAATCACCGTTCTATCCTTAGCCCACCGCCTTGTCGAGGAGGTTAATTCCCACTTACTACTCTCTTAGCTTATTCACGGCCAATCAGCATTTTCACGGCCATGGCAATATTATAAATAAATAACAAAAGGGCTAATAAAAGAGCAAATGTTAGGAGAATTCCAAACAATGCGCCCCCGTGGAAGTTAGCGGGGTTTAATGAAAAGACACTAAAGACTAAAATTGCGCCTATTACATATAACAATGGGAAAATTTGACTCCAAAATGCATAGCGAGCGTTTTTAGCAATAGTTGGTCGATCACTGCTTTTGGCAATTATCCACACAATTAGTGGAAAGATAACTGGTAAAAATAAGATGCTTAAATAGGATAAAGCATTAACGATCCGGTCCGTTAAATTATTATCGTTCACTATATCAATCCCTTCTTTTTATATTATTATCGCATGTAATCTTAGGGGAGCGCAATTACAATTATCTGTACAAGGCAAATAATACTCAAAAAATAAAACCAATCGCGACTGGTAATTGGAATATCCACGGTAGTTGTTCGTGCTTGTCCTTCAACGAAACCGTGTGATTCCATGGCTTGTGCTAATTGATCTGACCATTGAATCGCAACCAGAATCGCTTTGAAGTAGAGCGTTGGTGACCACCAATGTAAATTAACACCCCGCATTTGTCCTGCCGTATAAATTGTTGTAACGGCTTGTTTCATTTTCGGAATCAGATTAAGAGCAGCGAGCACCCCATAAGCATATTTGCTGGGAAGGTGACAATTTTGTTCTAATGAGCGAGCAAGCGTTAAGGTATCGGTTGTGAACGTAAAGACCGTTCCAAGGCAGACATAAACGTAAAGTCGACTGAAAAGAACGGTTCCATCGAAGAGACTATGACTAGGACTAAAGAAGACAATTGTAATGAAAATAGCTAGTGCCGGAAAGAGAGGGACAAAAGCCAACCAGCAAAATTGTCGCCAGTGAAATCGCTGATGGATAAGGATTAATAAACACACCACAATGACAATCAGGTTAATCCACAGCTTAGTTACAAAAGTCAGCTCAAATGAAAGCAAAATAACAAGTAATAATTTTAAACTAGGATTCATAACTCCCTCCAACATAATTAAGACGTTGATGATTCATTGTAAGGTGATAATCAATGAATCCATCCAATCCGCTTAATTGATGACTAATAATTAGCAAAGTTTGTGGTTTTTCTTTTTTGGATGCTTTGATTAGTTGCAGGACAGTCTTTAAAGATGCTGGATCTAAACCAGTAAATGGTTCGTCAAGCAATAGTGTTTCTTGTCCGCGCATTAACATCAGCAAGATTTGCAGCTTTTTCTTTTGACCACCACTCAAAGAATAAACAACTTGATCTTCTCGTCCGTTCAGGCCAAGAGCTGCTAATGCTTCGTTGACTTGTTGCTGATTAAAATAGGGGTTCTGACAAGTTTTAAAGCCCAATGCCAGTTCTTCGCCAACGGTTACATTTAGGAATTGATCGTTTGCATGTTGAAAAATTAATCCCAGATACTTGTAATATTTCCCGGGTGATATTTTTTGAATGCTTTCCCCCGCATAGTCAATCTTTCCTTCATATTTCAAAAGCCGGGCAATTGCCTTTAGGAGGGTAGATTTACCAATCCCATTTGGTCCAGTTAGTAAAGTTATTTTATTTTTAACAATGCCTAAATTGGTCGGTAAAAGTAAGGAACGATTATCTCGTTTTATTGCTAATTCATCAAATTTGATAATCACAGGTAAGGTTGACGGGGGAAGAGCAGTGGTAATTTGGGGAGTAGCGCTCGCTGTTAAAAGTTGGCTCCTATTTTTACTGGAAAGTTGAGTAAGACGCCCCTTAGCTAATTGCCAAACCAGTGGATGTAGTCGCTCGTAACCATGCAAATCGTGGTCAGTAATGATAATTGTTGTGTGATAGTCACTGTTGAGGCGGACTAATTGTTTGAGGATAAGTTGCCGGTTTTCTTCATCAATATTGGCAAAGGGCTCGTCTAATAGAAGCACGTTCGGTTGCATTGCCGTAGCAGCTGCTAAAGCCACGCGCTGTTGTTGCCCACCAGAAAGAGTGGTGATTAACCGGTTAGCAAGATCATCAACTTTACCAAATCGTAAAGCTTTTTTAACACGTTCTGGAATTTTGTCAGTGGGTACCTGGCAATTTTCTAGGGTAAATTCTAATTCGTGGCGTGGCGTATCAAGGGCAAATTGCATTAACGGATCTTGAAATACCATCCCAATTTGAGCATCTGTTGATACATCGACTGCTCCCGCAACTATTTCACCACCATATTTAGGCAGGAGACCAGCGATTAACTTGAGAATGGTGGATTTGCCGCTCCCAGAGACCCCGGTAAGTAAGTGAATCTTTCCAGCCGTAAATTCGGCGGTGATATTTTTAAGGATTGGTTGCTGATCAAAATTAAAGGAAAGATCATTAAATCGTATATTTTTCATAGTCTTAGTGTTTAATTAAGTGGGCTCGTTGGAGAAGATTAGTAATCAATTTAACCAGAATTCCCGAGAAGACAAACATTGAAATGAAGCGCGCAATAAGCATAATAATGAGCATTTGTCCGCTGAAGTGATTATAACCATTGCGGAACCAATCCCAGCCAAAGGTAACAAATGTAAGGGTGAGGGATGAGATGAGCAGGGTCAGCCAGTTATACATTTTATAGAGCGTAAAAGTAAAACCTAACTCAGACCCGATACCTTGAACTGCCCCAGAAATTAGGTTGGCTGCTCCCCACTGATCGCCGAGAAGCATTTCAACGGCTGCTCCCAAAAACTCACCAAGGAAAGCCGCTCCCGGTGTCCGAAGCAAAAAGCCGGCAAGCGGTCCAGCCATACACCAGATTCCCATTGTTAAATCGTTAGCCATTGGACCATAACCAATTGGTGTCAGTAGAACAGTTAGCCCGTTATAGACAAAGCCGGCTGCAAAATAAATTACACCAAAAATAATTCCAATTAGGGCAAGCAAAATAATGTCACGCAAATGTAATGAACGTTTAGTCATAATAAAACTCCTTAAGATATAAGGGCAAAAAAACTCCATGACAAAAAATCATGGAGTTAATCATTAAGTTAATATCACTGAATCTCCCTTCGCTGGTATTAACCAGAGCAGGTTCAATGGGTATTATCTCAGCCGTTTGGCACCCCAGATTTATTCTCTATTATCATAGCTAATATTATAACGGAATGCAAATCGTTAATTAGGTTACTTATCTTAGAAAAGTGGTTTACAATTAGTACTAGCATTTAAAGGGATGGTTCAAAAATGAGTGGAGTAGTTTTTGTTTTATTATTACTAGGAATTGGGATTCTTTCGGGGATTATTAGTGCAGCCGCTGGTTTAGCATCACTAGTCTCGTACCCATCACTGCTTGCACTAGGATTACCACCAGTGATGGCAAACGTAACGAGTGCTTTTTCGACAGTCACTGGCAACTATAGTTCGGTCTTTTCATCGTTTAAGGAATTAGAGCATAATCGACGGCAATTATGGATTATTTTGCCATTGGTATTTGCTGGTTCCATTATTGGGGCTTTTTTGCTATTTGCTGTCCCAAGTAAGTGGTTTGCGGAACTGGTGCCATTATGCATTGCATTAGCCGGAATTATCTTGTTGTTTCCCCATCATCCGAAGCAAAGTACGGGGACAATGGCAGGAAATAGTAAATTATTTGGTAAATCACGGATCAGCCAATTTTTATCAATCATTGGTATTTTTATTGTCGGGATCTATTCGGGCTTCTTTAATGCGGGTGCCGGAGTGTTAATGCTAACTTTGCTGACGGTGATCAATCGGCAAAAGAGCTTTGCAGTTAATAATGCGCTAAAAAATGTTGCGATGACAGTTACAAATACAACATCCTGGATAGTGTTCGCCCTTGAGACGACAATTTATTGGAATTATGTTATTCCGTTGATGATTGGAAATGTAATTGGGGGCTACTTAGGACCGATTATTGTTCGCCACCTGCCTGGCCGCTTAATGCAAATAATTGTCGGGATTGGATCGTTGATTTTGGCAGTTTCATTGGTAATTCGGAATTTAATGTAAAACAAAAGGATCACTGTCATCTAGTTTGGCAATGATCCTTTTGTTTTTGTCCTTTGTGAATATTATTGAGCCGTGTAGCCACCATCAGCGACAAATTCCGAACCAGTACTAAAGCTTGATTCATCTGAGGCAAGGTACAAAGCAAGGTTAGCAATCTCTTCTGGCTTTCCAAGACGGCCAAGGGGATGAAGGCTTTCTAGGTGTCCTTCTGCTTTTGGATCATCCTTGACCAAATTATCAACTAGTGGAGTTGAGATATAACCAGGATGAATTGTATTTACACGGATATCATAGCCTTTCCGGGCACAATCAAGCGCAGCGGACTTAGTTAAGAGGCGGACACCACCCTTAGAAGCATTGTATGCAAAGAGATCAGGATCACCAATTAGTCCTTCAATGGATGACATATTGATGATTGAATTCTTTTCCCCGTTGTTCTTCATTGCTTCAATACCGAGCTTAGTTCCCCACATCGTACCAGTGAGGTTAACGGCAATTGTTTTATCCCAAATTTCAGCGTCCGTCTTTTCAACATCGGCGTATTCGGCAATTCCCGCGTTGTTAACCACAATATTGAGTTTCCCGAAGACTTGGACAGTTTGACGAATTACCCGGTCCCAGTCTCCTTTCCGAGCAACGTCTTGTTGGATAAAGATCGCATTGTCACCTAGTTGGTCAGCGACTTTTTGTCCCTCATCCATCTTCCGAGCGGTTAAAACAACCTTTGCGCCTTCTTCGATAAACTTTTTTGCGACAGCAGCCCCAATTCCTTTAGAACCACCAGTAATAATTGCAACTTTATTATCTAAACGACCCATTGATAAGACACTTCCTTAGTAAAATCAAAAACAATCCTTTACAAATTTTATTATAACAACTATCGAAGAAAAACAGGAGAATAACGCCTTACAAAATGAAAAGAGACTGGAGAATTATTTTCAACAGCCTCTTAATTAAATTTAGTTTTCTTTGAAAAGCTTGTTTAAGCGGTCCATGAAGGCCTTGAGGTAACGTTCTTTGTCAACGTTAACGGCAACCTTAACATTAGGGTTAGGATCGTTTAACTTAGCGTTGTCACCAATTGTCCGACCATAGTAAGGTCCTTCTTGGTAAACAACCTTCATGAATAAGCTAATAGTTGAAACAAATGATGGGTCAATACCAACACCAACAGCTAATGGATCGTGGAGGGCACAACCACGCTTATCAATATCAAGGTTGTAATAAGCGTCGATGTAGAAGTCGGTAATATCAGCAAAAGCCTTACCAGAAGCAGTGCCTAATTCACGCCATTGCTTTGTTTCGTTCTTAGTAAGAAGAGTCCGAAGAGTAACATCAAGACCAACCATCGTAAGTGGCAAGTTGGACTTCATTACTTCATCGGCAGCCTTTGGATCTTGGTTAATGTTAGCTTCTGCGACAGGAGTAACATTACCTTCAACAGTTAAGGCACCACCCATGAATGTGACATTACCAATCAAGTCAGCAATTTCAGGATCCTTCTTCAAAGCAGCAGCTAAGTTAGTCATTGGACCAGTAGGGATGATGATTAAGTCCTTGCCATACTTGTGAGCGGCTTCGATGTAGAAATCAACACCGGATTGTTCTTCAAGAGCCCGACTTGGAGCAGGTAATTCAACATCACCGATACCGTTATCACCGTGGATATCCTTTGAAACTTGCATTACATCAAAGTGGTCAGTAGTGCATGAATGTGGAAGACCCTTAAATACTGGAATATCAGTGTGACCTAATAATTCCAATAACTTAAGGCTGTTTTCGGCACAAACATCTAATAGGTTGTTACCGTATGAACTTACAATTCCGATTAGATCAACTTCTGGGTCAGCGAGCGCATAGGCAATAGCTAAAGCGTCATCAACACCAGTATCTAAATCAAGAATCATTTTACGTTTTGCCATAGTATTTATTCCTCCAATTTTAAGCAAAATCAATCTCTGTATATAATATGTTAATTTAAATTTGGAATAATTACAATTAAAATTTGAGACCGCTTACGAAATTTTAGAAAAAATAAAGATGATATAATACTTCTAGAGATGAAAATGAAAGGATCAGAGGAGAAATGGCAGAGAAAATTTACGATGTGACAATTATTGGTGGAGGTCCAGCGGGGATGTTTGCTTCATTTTATTGCGGCCTTCATGAATTAGATTCCCAGCTAATTGAAAGCCTTCCGCAACTTGGCGGGCAAGTAGGGGCGCTCTATCCTGAAAAACAAGTTTGGGATGTAGCGGGAATGCCAGGCGTAACTGGACACGACCTGATCGCTAAGCTAGATGAACAAATGGCAGTGGCACCGATTGATCAATTCCTTGGCGAAACCGTTGAGGACGTCATTAAAGAAGACGATGGAACCTTTACCATCAAATCAGCAAAGCGGGTATCCCGGTCACGAGCAGTAATCATTGCTCTTGGTAACGGAGCGTTTACTCCCCGTAAGCTCGCTTTAGAAGGGGCAGCTGAGATTGAAGGTAAGCAGCTTTCATACTTTGTTAATCATAAAGCTGATTATGCGGACAAACGGGTTGCGATTCTTGGTGGGGGAGACTCCGCAATTGATATTGCCTTGATGCTTGAACCCGTTGCCAAGGAAGTGCACCTTGTCCATCGGCGGGACCAATTCCGTGGCCTGGAGCATACTGTAACTCAGCTTAAACAGTCATCTGTGCAATTGGATACGCCTTTCTTACCACGCGCATTAACGGTGGAAGATGATGAAACGGTAACGCTCGATCTTAAGAAGATGCGTAGTGACGACGAAGCACAATTGAATGTGGATAAGATTGTGGTTAACTATGGCTTTACCTCTAATAATGCGGCCTTGAATCAGTGGTCACTTGACTTAGCAGCGGAACGCAACTTGATCAAAGTCGATTCAATGATGGAGACTAGTATTGACGGGGTATATGCGATCGGGGATGGTGTGACCTATCCAGGGAAAGTCGCATTGATTGCGGCTGGCTTTGGTGAAGCACCGACCGCGGTAACCGCCCTAGCTAAGAAACTCTATCCCGATAAGCGAATGGCAATGCACAGCTCTTCAATGGGGATTACTAAATGAAAAAATGTCCCTACTGTAACACATTAAATCCAGACGATGCCGAAGTCTGTGAGAATTGTGGAAAACCACTTAAAGGGCAGATGCTTGCCTTAGTCTGTCCCAACTGTGGAAAAGTTAATGCATTAGGGTCACGAGAATGTTCGGTATGCCATACGAAGCTAAGTCAAAGTAATCATCAGCTAGTTTCACGCGAAATTACACCCAGAAAAAATAATAAGCGGTGGGGATATGTAGCCCTCATCGCTTTTGGCCTTTTAATTGCTTTATTTACTTATTTAGGAACCAAAAACGCCAGTAATTCATTGACTCCAAATAAGACTGAAGCACTAGAATTCAGATACTTCGATAAAAATAAAAAAGTACTTTATAATGACTATTATATTTTAAATAACACAAACAATTTATTGCACCAAAATTTCAGTGTTGCATATATCGGAAGAGACTCGCAAGGAGCCCGACCACTTAAAGTAGTAACCTTAAAGAAAGCCAAAAAATTATATCGTCAAAACAAACATTACTCGCTTTATGTTAGAAAAAGGGATGTAATAGTAAGTGGCCCGCAAAAGGTAACTATAAATGATGGTGCTAAGATGCTTTCTGTGAATCCTGGTAGACATAATAAAATTTACCAACGAGGAAGGAACTCTTGTGTGGTTAAAGGTAATAACCAAGTAAAATCAATCAAAATTCAGACACTAATTTTAATTGATGATTATTAAAAAGACTTAAGATTAGGTTATGAGAGCCTAATCTTAAGCCTTTTCTTAATGAATAATTATTTCTTGTGTAACAGAATGATTTTCCGACTGACTATTATGCTGAATGAATGAATAGCTGGCAAGGATAATCCGTAGATTACGAAGGCCTAAAGAATGTCTTCCAGATGAAATACCCTTGAAATTGCCATCAAGCATATGAAGGTCAACTTTTTCTTCAGTGGTTGAATTACGAATAATGATGTATTGTGCGGATCCTTTAGTAAAGAGACTAAAGTTAATTTCCTTTGTCGGCGCCTTTTTAGCGGCATTGATAGCATTATCAAAGAGGATAGCGATGATCCGCACCGCATCCGTTATCTTAACTTTAGGCGAAATCTTGAATGGTTCTACTACCTCAACTGATACGTCAATGTGGTCGTTAATTGCCGTCATGACCTTGTTATAAACTAAGCTCTTGATTTCAATGTTCTTAATATTTTCAAGATGACTGAGGACCGCAGTTTGATCATCAAGGTTAGTATTAGTTGGTTTAACAACACGTTGGAAAATATCTTGAACTTCTTTAATGTCACCGCTAGAAACGGCTCCCTCAAGACTTAGTAACACATTTTTGTAATCATGACGGAAACGACGAAGGTCATCATACATTGTTTCGATATGGCTAGTGTAGGCTTGAAGGTTTGTTAGTTCTGCGCCTTGTGAAGTCGTTAAATTCTTATAACGGTAAAATTTGGCGGTAACCTGAGTAAACAAGACGATAATGATGACATAAAGAAGACCATTCAACATATGAACAGGGGCAGAAACCTTGATGATTGGATTTATATAGTTAATGCCGAGAAAAATGCGGAAAAAGAGGAAAAGATTAAATAACCATACGAGTACTGGAGCTTGGACCAAGACAGTTTTGGAATAGTAATTTAACGCAGGCTGTATTTTTTTGATGATTGGCATTGTAGTAATGATTTCAATCAGATAGACGATTGGTCCGCCGTAATTTAAAATGGGGGTGGCGTAGGTTGGAGTAATAGATTGGACAGAAGCAACAATAATTAAGCCAAAGACAGCTGTGACGGAATAAAAGATTCCAATATCAAATAGCATATTGGTTAAAATATATGAAAAGGAAATTTGTCGTTTAGTAACAAAAAAATAGATTAGTAGACTAAAAATTATCGGCAGGAGCAAAAACAAATATGTACGACGAAAAGGAAAGATAAGATAGCTGGTGAGGTATATCCAGAATGGCATTTTAATTTTGGTGATCTTCTGAAATAGGTAGAGGATACATGCCCCACATAAAAGCAGTGTTATCCAAAATCCATAAATATAATCTAGAAGGTCAGGACCATAGAACATAGGTGTAAACATTTGAAGTTCTGTATATATAAAGTGCATAGCAATAACTCCCTAATATAAATATTTAAAGCGTTATAATCATAGCATTATGTTGCGAATAAGAAAATATGAAAAGTCCTAAGAAATAATATTCCTAGGACTTTATTAATTTAAATAATTCTTTTTCGTGGCGTCGTGATACTGGACAGACGAGACCATTATAGAACACAGCTTGGTGATGAAGAAAATCGACATGTTTTACCTGTTGGGGATTAATTAAGTAGCTACGGTGACCACGGAAAAAGCGCTTTTCATTTTTTGCAAGAGTCCGTAGATTGTAGTTGAGCTGGATTCCCTGATTGTCGGTAGTATACATGATCGATGAATGCGTATTATTATGATTAGCTTCAAAATAGCAAATATTTTTATAGGGAATCTGAACTTCGTCGTAATAAGACTTATATGTAAATAATTCTTCGGTTGCAGCTGTTTGGACTTCTTTTTGAATATGTATAAAGTCTTGCTTTAGTTCTTCTTGGATATTTCCCCGATCTTTAGCGATGAAATCTAGCGCACTAACTCGATACTTATAGGTAGTATAGACAAATTCATCATGAACAGTGATGAAAATAATACTGGCGAGTTCATCATGTTTCCGAATCACGCGACTAATTTCAAGACCCGCTGTTTTAATACCGTTGATTTCTAAGTCGAGAATAAAGACGTTTTCCTTACTAGCAACCGGCAACCCCATTTTCAATTGATCAGTTGAGGCAAAAAGATTAATCTTAAGTTCATTTACTGAAATTTCCCAGGAAATCTTTTTGATCATTGTTTTTAAATGTCGTTGCTGATTATGATCATCTTCAAGGATAAAAACGTTCAAGATGTACTCCCCCCTTTTCCCGAATACTAATATATCATGGGGGGGGGTAGAGCCGTATACCTATCCGTCTATAAAAGTGAATTTCTTTCCCGAAACTGAAAAATAGTGAGATAAATTTCAGTTAAATTTGTAGAAATTAAAAAGTACTAAAAATTATATTTATTTATAAAAATAGTCTGCTTAAACTGAGATTGTTAAATTATTTATGTATTTCGATTTGAGGGAGTAATTTATATGAATAGAAAAAATGTGCAAAAGACGGCTTTGACGACTTCAGCTGTTTTAGCTGGGATGGCATTAGGTGTAAGTGTTAATCAAAGCGGGGTTCACGCCGACACCACAACTAATGCTGCTACTACTGCTACCACTGACACTAATCAGCAATTAGCAAACTTAAAGAGTCAACAAACGGCTAATGAATCTGCTGTTGCTTCATCAAATGCTGCAACAATGAGTGCGGCAACTTCTGCTGCTAATAGTCAAGTTGCTGATTTAAATAATCAGATTAAAGCACGGCAAGCAAGTGATGCAGCGGCTCAACAAAACAAAATCGACCAAGTAAATAAAGATGCCCAAGCTGCAACTAATGCTGAAAACGGTGCTTATTCTAGTGCGGTTACTAAGCAAAAAGCTGCTAATGATGCAGAATTAAAGGATGCACAGGCTAAAATTGTGACTGAGCAACAAAAGGAACAAGAGACGGCACAAGAAAATATTGATTATCAAAAACAAGTTAGTAGCTTGAATTCCGAGCACAAGGCCACGTTAAACAAGTTGGACCAAGACTTAAAGAACAATACTGACGGCACTAACGCTGCTATTCAAAAGGAAGTATCCCGCCAAAAGGCTGCTCAGCAATCTGCTATTAACCAAACAGCTAAGGAATTCGATAACCAAATTGCTGACGCTAACTTAGCAGTAAATGATGCTCAAAAGGCTGTTAATGATGATCAACAAGATGTTAATGCAAAAAATGTTGCAAACACGGCGGCACAACAAGCGGTTAAGAATGCACAAGATAAGTTGAGTAGTTTGCAAAGCGCACTTAATAGCGCACAAAAGAGTATTAATGATGTAACTACTGATTCCTTAAACGTTCCACAAGATTACATTAATGTGTGGAAAGATTATTATCAAAATATTCATAGCTGGGATCTTACTAAAGACAAAAACCCTGATTTATGGAATCGCAACCACAACGCATCTATTGAAGCAAAGAAACTCAATTCAGATACAAATTTCTGTGCTTCTACCACTGACAAACACACACTAATTCACTTTAATCAAGACGGAACACTCTCTCGTGATGACGAAATAATCGCAACACAATATGCTGCTGAATTAATTAATCCAATTCGTAAAGCAATTGGCGTTAACCCATTAAAGATTACTAATGCATCAATCGATATTACAGCTGAAAATGCAAGTAAATACCGGGCTAAAGGTCATAACGACTTTAAAGTTGGTCATGATAATGAACTCATTAAGCAAATCGCACAAGAATGGGGCTGTGATGATATAGGGGAAAGCCTTTGTGGGAATTATTCACTGGCCCGAGCAAAAAATCCTACTGTAGCTGACCTAAAGAAAACCGTATATAATGCAATCATTGCCCTTCTTTTCGAAGGAAGTACGAATGGATCTGATAATGGTCATACAACTGATCTTTTAGGCGTCCGTTACACCGTGAATAATAATTTCCTAGGTGGGTGTGACTTCTTAGGGGTCACCTATGATATTGATCCTATAAATCGGAACGGTTGGATTCGCTTTAATTCAATTGGTGATGGCAAAGGAGAACGTGCACAACGAATGAGGGGGTATGGTACTAGCTTAGGTTCTGCCAAAGATAAATCCATTCAAGGTGATAACTACACTCAAATTGCCGTACCTACTCCTGGAGAAGCTACAAAGCGCTTAGAAGAAAAGATCGCTAACCTTAAGCAAACTATTGTTACCGACCAACAAGCCTTAAACGACGCCAAGTCTAAGGCAAACACTGCAGCTTCCGAACTCAAGTCCGCTCAAGATAAGCTTGCGAGTGATTCAGCTAAGCTTTCACAAGCACAAGACCACATTAATGATCTAAAAGCTAACAAGGATAAGACATTAAAAGCTATGGCTACTGATCCGATGCAGTCTCCAGCAGTGAAAAAACTTCAAAATAAGCTATCAGATGTCAAGCAGGAACATAGTACTGCTGTAAAAGCTGAAAACGATCAATATGCTGCTAAGGTTAACGATTTGAAGTCTAAGCATGAAGCTAAATTAGCAGAGATTGCTGCACAACCTACTAGTCTTGCAGAATTGCAAAATCAACTTCAAGCTAAGTTAGACACCTTAAAGGCTAACCATGACGCTAAGCTTAAGCAAATTACTGATGATGCGAATGCTAAGATCGCTGCTATCAAGAATCAAAAAGTAGACGATCCTGAAATCGATAAACTTAACGCCCAAATTGACCAAATCAAGAATGATTTAGCTAAGAAGCAACAAGAACTCGATAGTCAATATGAAGCTCTTAAGACAAAGAACCAAGCAGAATACGATGCATTAGCTAATAAATTAAATCCAAGTACCAAAGCGGTGATTAATGATTCAACTCAGCAAGTATTTACTAGTCGTTCTGGTAAAGTAGCTTATGTCGTTCCTAGTCACCAATCAATAGCAACAAATAGCGTTAAGACTAATAGTAATAGCGATTCTAATGAATTACTTTCAAAAGAGTCTAATAATGATACTAGTCGTTTACCACAAACGGGTAACAACTCATCATTAGCAATGGTTCTTTTAGGAGCAGCTGCTGCAATGTTTGGCTTTGGCTTAGCAGGTAAGAAACGGATGTAGTAGTGCAGGAGAAAAAAGTGCTGCTTTTAGTGGCGCTTTTTTTGACAGAAAGAAAATATGAAAGAAGAGATTTTAATGAAAGAAAAAAGTTTTTTATTCGAAAAACTTATAGAGGATAATAAAGAAACTTTAGATTTAATTGAAGAAAATCGAAAAACGTTAATGATAATACCCTTTATAAAAATTGGTATTTTATTGTTGTTAGTAGGATGTTGGTCAATATCTATATTAATGATTTCTCATATTCATAACATATTGGTAATAATTGTCTCAAGTGTATTTCTTCTAGTAGTTTATTTTATATTAGGAAAGTGGAACTTAAATAAAAAGAATAAATCATCATATGAAAAATTAGCAACTCAATTACAGCGTAATGTTAGTGTACTCCTTAATAAAGAAGATATAGGTATTGATGGTATAAAGCTATTAAAAGAAGAAGCTCAGTATTATAAAAAAAGTACTAGTAATTTAGTTAAAGAACAATTTGAATTTTTAACTAGGTTTCTAGGTTTACTAATTCCAGGGGCTCTTTTGTATAAGGGTATTATTCTTTTAATTAAAAACAGATCGGTTCTGTTTTTCCTACTAGCAATTATTTTGGGAATTCTCGTTTTTTTTGTTTATTACTATTATGAGCAAAAAGATCATTTAAAAACATCAAAATATCAATTACTTTATGATATATTATTTAATATTGAAATCGATAAAACCTTAAAAAGTAAATAATTTATGATACCTTTTTAATTTAAGTCTCAACATAAAGTTTAACCTTGAGGATACACAGAAAAGAAAGAGCGGAAGGACAGCTAACAGTTGAAAAAAGAAGTTAATTGAGTTTCTGAGTGGCCAAAAAACTATATCCTCAGAGATTTGATGGCTATTGTTAATGTTTATCAAATGGAAGAAAAAGTAGCTCAAGCATATATTACACAACATATAAACTAAAAAGTGACATTTTACGCAGGAGTAATCAATGAAACTAAAGAAACTGCGCGTTGCTTTTGAAAATATTGACAGTTATGATGTTCCGCTTGCGGCTGTTAAGGAGTTTCATGTAAGTGGGGTAGAAAAGACCATTGATTATTCGAGCTATAGTCTAACTGTTGAGCAGGTTTGTCGAAAATTTACTGCAACGTTTTTCGTTGATGAACTCCAAAAGATTGATACTGTTGAGAACGTAACGCTTGATGAACGTTTAAATAGTCATAATTACGCGGACCTTTGTATGATTGATTTGGTTACGGATGACGGTGAGGAAACTACAATCCGGTTGCCATGGGAAGAAATGACGTATCCCGATCATAATGATGCAATGAAGACATGGATCGAAGAAGATTTCGAAGGCCGGCAATTAATGTATATTTCAGTTGGATAGTTGAAGTCCCTAAGTTGGTAGTAATACTGACTTAGGGATTTTTAGTGCAAAAGGCAATTTTTTACGTATATATCTTTATAGTGAGGTAGAGCGAAAGGATTGAGGAAATGTGTAAGAAATTGCCAGAGAACTATGAAAAGGCCCTCGAAAAGTGGGAAAAGATGACTATTACAAGTGATCCAATGTTCGGGATGGTTATGCAGAATAAAGAAATTTGTTTAGAATTGATTAATCGTGCATTACCCCATTTAAAGGCAACTCAAATCGTCCAGTTAACAACTCAAAAAGATATTAATGTCGTCGCTGGCAGACGCGTCCGTTATGATGTTTATGTGCAGGATGAAGATGGCAACATTATTGTTATTGAGATGCAGGTAGCTGACCGACAGAATTTGCCTTATCGCTTGCGGTATTATCAAGAGCAAATAGATCATGGATTACTCTTGCCGGGCAAGGATTATCGCGATTTAAGCCTTCATCCGACCTATGTGATCATGTTTTGTGATTTTGATTATTTTGGCTATGGTTGGGCCCGTTATGTGTTTGAAATGGCGTGTACCCGTAATCATCAGTTGAAACTAGGCGACCAACGGACAGTTGTGATCTTTAATGCCTTGGCTAAAGAATTTACTAAAGATGAGCAACCGATTAAGAACTTCCTTGCTTTAATGCAAAATCAAGTAGACAATAAGAGTAGGTTTATTACTAAGATTCAAGACGAGATTGTTAAGATTAAGCAAGAGCCAGAGAGGAGACGAGGCTTTATGAAGTTCGAACTTGATTTGATGGATGCACGGCGAGAGGGAAGAGAAGAGTCAAAACAAAAATTAGTTAAGTTTTTAAGTAGTCAAAAGACTGCACCGTCAGAAATAGTGGCCGCCCTCGTTAATGTTTACCAAATGACGGAAAAAGCAGCGCAGGAATATGTGGCAGAATATATGAAAGTTAGAAAGTAGTTTTGTCATAGAAGTATTAATAAAGTCCCTAAGATTGGTAGTAATGCTGGCTTAGGGATTTTTAGTGCAAAAGGCAATTTTTTACGTATATATCTTTATAGAATCTATTGAAAGGAGTCTATAAAGATGAATGAGTTCCTTCAGAAAAAGTGGGAAGCGGCAGATTTAACAGATGACTATATCTTTAATAAGGTGATGCTTGATTACGATATTTGTTTGGAAGTCTTACGGCGAATACTACCTGATCTACATATTAAAAAGATTGATTTACCAAATAATCAACAGGAAATTGCCTTAGCCCCAGATGCCAAAGCGGTGCGTTTTGATATTTATACGACGGACGAGCAAGGTAACCACTACGATATTGAAATGCAAGTAGCAGATCATCACAATATTGCTAAGCGAATTCGTTATTATCAAACTGCTAGTTCAATGGAAGCCTATGATAAAGGGCAACCATACGAAAAAGCTGATGATTCTTATGTGATTTTCTTCTGTAATTTCGATCCGTTCCAGCTTGGAGAGCAACGTTATATATTGCATAAACATATTGATGGAGTTCCAGAGTATGTTGTTAAGGATGGCCAGACAGATATTTTATTTAATGTTCCTTCATTAAAGCATGATGTTAATCCTAAAATGCAAGCATTTTTGGATATGATTGCCCAACGGAAAGTTGAAGAGAGCGATCCGCTTGTCGTAAAATTAAGGAAGAGAATGGCTGTTGTAAAACGGAATCGGAAATGGAGGTCGGAATATATGCGACGGTCAGTATATGAAATGGATCAAGAGATGCGTGAGCAAAGGATAAAAGAAGACGAAGAGCAAATAAAAAAAGATCAAGAACAAATAAAAAAGGAAAAACAAGAATTAAAAGAAGCAAATCAAAGATTAGTTGAAGATAATCAAAGGTTAGTGAATACTAGGAATGTTATAATAAAAAGCTTAATTTGTACTTTGCGTAACCTAGATTTGGATAACCATCTAATCAAAAAAGAGATAAAAAAGAATTTTGATCTCAAAGACGAAGAAATAGATAAGTATCTAAAATAACAATTAAAAGAAGTCTCTAACGTTTGAATTCTAAACATCAGAGACTCCTTATTTGTTTTAAATTTCTAAGAGATCAGCGGGTTTCATTAATGGGAAGTCCGCATCTTTAATACTATCGGGATTTGCAGAAGAGTAAAGGGCGCTTGCAAACTTGGCACCAGCTGCATGGGCGGCTTTCATATCATTGATCGTGTCTCCAACATAAACAGTAGTGGCGGGATCTGCTCCCATTTTATCCATTGCCGCTAAAATAGGATCTGGAGCTGGCTTATGCTTTTTAGTGTCCGCAGACGTAATGGCAACCTTAAATAACTTCGCAAAGTCATATTTGTTAACGAAGTATTCTTGGTATTCGTCAGCGAGTTTTGAAGTTGCGATGGCGATCTTTGCATCTTCACGATTGGCAAGGGTATTAAGCATTTCCGGAATTCCTTCAATTACTTTTACTTGGTCAGCACGTTGATAAGCTAGCTTAAACCAGTCTTGTTGGATCGCAGGAATTTCATCCTCACTAATTCCAGCAAGACGGAGGGCATCTTGTCCGGTAATACCAAATAAGTCATGCTTGGTTTGTTCTACTTTGTCGGGTGCAACTGGGTGACCGTGTTGAGCTAACGTATCAATCATTGCTGGCATATACATATCAATAGTATCAATTAAGGTGCCGTCTATATCAAAAATAAAATTCTCAATCTTCTGTGCCATTTTATTCATCCTTTATAAAATATAAGTACGTTCTTAATTGTATAACAATTTCGGAAAAGATTGAGATTAGAATAGCTGATAATTTACCTTTTTATTTGAAAAAGACTACAATATAAATGGAATTATAAAATTTATGTGGGGTGGTCATTATCAGTAATCAAAAATCAGTACCTAAAAAGCTGTCTTTCATCTCAATTTACTTTTTAGGGATTAATGGAGTAATTGGCTCAGGAACATTCTTACTGCCATCTGTTATTTATCGGTACATGAACTTATCGGCTGTAGCAGTTTTGCTATGTACAGCAATAACCGTCTCATTGATCGCCCTATGTTATGCCGATCTTTCTAGTCGTTTTACCGGCTCAGGGGCAGCGTGGCTTTATTCTTATCATGCATTTGGAAGATTCACCGGTTATGAGCTAGGAATTTTTACCTGGTTCTTAGGTTGCTGTACTCTTTCAGCGGAAATTGTTGCTTTATTAACTACCCTCAAGAGTTTTTTGCCAATCTTTAATCGGCCGCTTATCTATGGGGTTGCCGCTTTTGGCTTAATTGTGCTCTTTGCGGTTATTAATTTCTTCGGTCGCGGTCTTGTTAAACTAGTTAATAATGTATCAGCGGCTGCGAAGATTCTTACGCTGATCATCTTTATTGTCGTTGGGGTCTTCTTTATCCATAAAGCTAACTTCTCACCAGTGATTCCCCAAGCAGCTTTAAAGGGACCAATGCCATTTATTCATCACTTTGGAGAAGCCTTTACTCCGATCTTTTATCTTTTTACTGGTTTTTCATTTTTACCAATTGCTGCTAAGCAAATGAAAAATCCAGAAAAGAATATTCCTCGGGTGTTAATTGCAGTCATGGTTAGTGTAACTATTTTGGATGCATTGATGATGACCGTTGCTGTTGGACTTTCCGGTACTAAATTAGGCGGTTACTCGACACCACTGGCTAATGCTTTGGGAGGTGCCCTTGCGAAGGGACTCGGAACCACTATTGGTAAGTGGGGATATGCCTTTATTATTTTCGGGATGCTTGTAAGTATCTTTGGGGTTGCCTTTTCAGCTTCGTTTAACACGCCATCGTTAATTGCTTCAATGGCCAATGAGCACGGTATGTTGCCAAAGTTTATTGGGAAGAAGAATAAGCATGATGCCCCATGGGTCGGAATTTTACTAACATCCATCCTTTCTGCGTTATTCGCTACCCAGAGTTACCTCTTCTTGGTTAGTTGTACAGTCTTGGCCTCATTCATTCAATATGTTCCCTCGATTCTTGCCGTCATTAAATTTGAACATAGTAACGAATATCCAACACACGGTTTCAAATTACCCGGGAAATATCTTATCCCCAGCTTTGCATTATTAGTTTCTTGTTATATGGTTACCAATTTTACGGCTAAGACCCTGCTTGTCGGAACTGTCATCGCCATTCTTGCCGCGGCAGCATACTTCTTTATCAAGAAAGATCGTAGTTATGAAGAAAAGCATATGAAATGGCTTGATGACTTACGATTAAAAGATGAAAAAGAAGAACTCCTAGATAACCAGAAAAAATAATTTTTAGACAATAAATCGGCACCAAACGTTCGAATCTCGATTCGTTTGGTGCCGATTTTACTATTAATTATCAATTTCTGGTGCCTGATCTAATTCTGCTTGCAGCATCCAGATTTTCTTTTCAATTGCCGTCTTAAAACCAATGAAGATATCTTGGGTAGAATAATCTTTTTCAATATCAGTCACTTCAATTCCATGCTGATAAAGGTCCTCAAGATAACGATAACCGGCGACTAAATGTGCAAGTCGTTCTGGCGTTGTTTTATCAAAGTTTCCTGGCCAGTCTTTAATTTTCGTATGGGTTGCTATTTCTTTAAGGGTCGAATAAGGTTCACCGTCGAGAGTTAATAATCGTTCAGATATTACATCAAGTTGATCGTTGATTTCATCCATAAATTGATCCATTAATGGGTGAAGCTTTAGAAAGTTAGTGCCACGCATATACCAGTGAGTTTGATGAATTATCATTGCCATTTGACTCAGATCAGCAACTAATTGATTAAGTGTTTCTTTGGTTTCTTGATATTTCATGATAAGACTCCTTTTCTATGTGTTAGGTGTATCATATCAGATTTTGGAATACGCTTACATAGATTTGGCTGAAACATTAAGAAAGCTTATGAATTAAAAAACGACACTGAAGAAGATGAAATCTAATTCAGTGTCGTTAATTTTATCGTCGATTTAGACGGAAACGAATCATTTTATCGGATTCAGTACATAAGAAGATTAAGCAAGAGAAGACAATTACTGCTAGCCATTCCAGTAAACTTATTCCGGTCACGTGGAAGGCTGCCTGCATAAATGGAACGTAGGTGAAGATCAATTGGAAAAGAATCATCAATCCAATAACGCCCCAGGCTTTCTTGCCAATATTTCCAACTTCTTTTAGTCCATATCGTTCAGTTCGAATGCTGAAGAAGTAGAAGGCCTTACTAATAACAATGGTATTAACCATCATTGTTGTAGCATTGACAACGTCTGCCCCAGCACTGATGAACCATTCGTAACCAATTAAGGCGAACAGCGCCATTAAGGCTGAGACATAACCCATCTGGATTAAATCATGCCGATTCATTAAACGTTGGGTCACTGGGCGAGGATTGCGATCCATGATGCCCTTTTCTGCTTTTTCAAAGACGAACGCAAACTGGATAGTGATTGCGGCGATTAAGTTAATCCACAATAACTGTGCCGGTTGAAGGGGAACTTGCTGACCAGTAAGAATGGAGAAGGCAACCACCAATCCTTCAGCAAAGGAGGTTGGTAATAAGAATAAGATACTCTTTTTGATATTGTCGTAAATTCGCCGACCTTCTTTGATAACAGCAGCCATTACCGCAAAGTTATCATTTCCTAAGATCATGTCAGCGGCATCTTTAGCGACGTCCGTTCCCTTAATCCCCATTGAAATCCCAATATCGGCTTTCTTTAAGGCGGGGGCATCGTTAACTCCATCCCCAACCATCGCGGTGATCTTTTGCCGATTTTGGAGCGCTTCAATAATTTCAAGCTTGTTTTGTGGAGTCGTCCGCGCAAAGACTTGGTTATTTAAAGCGGCCTCTTCTCGTTCACTGGCAGAAAGTTTATCCCATTCTGCACCTGTGATTGCGTTGATTGGGCCCGTTGATAATCCTAGTTGCTTACCGATTGCACGGGCAGTTTGCGGGTCATCCCCCGTAATCATTTTAACGGAAACACCAGCACGGTTCATTTGCTTTAACGCAACGATCACTTCTTCACGTGGTGCGTCTTGAAGAGCAGCTAAACCAAGTAAGTGAATTCCCTTGTAGAGGTGGTCATGTTCGACTTCCATTAGGTTTTCGCCATTAACCGGTTGGTAGCCGACTGCAATAACTCGTTTTCCGGCTTTGGACCAGTCATCTACCCGTTGTTGCCACTTGGCAGTATCAAATTGTGGATCTTCTTTTGCGGCCATTTCAAAGAGCTTGTCTGGAGATCCCTTAACAAAGATAACTTGCTGCTTATCTTCCGGATCACGAGTTAATTCAGCGATATAACGGTAATCAGAATCAAATGGAAGGAGGTCAACTGCTTTATATGGCGATTGATATTTAGCCCCAAACGCTTTGTGGTAAAGAGTTAAGAAAGCTCCATCAGTTGGTTCGCCATTAATATGCCAGGTGCCGTCTTCATCAGTTAAAACCGTATCATTTGCTTGGTATCCAGCTTCTAAGAAAAGTTTGAGCTGATCTGTCAGTTGAGCTGGTTTGCCATTTAAGAGAATCTCACCATTAGGAGCATAACCAGTTCCGGTAACCGTGTAGTGTTTATCGCCGACCCATAACTCAATGGCGGTCATTTCGTTTTTGGTAAGAGTTCCTGTTTTATCAGTAGCAATAACATCGACCGAGCCTAATGTTTCAACAGCAGGCATTGATTTGATAATCGTCTGATGCTCTTTTGCCATTTTGCTAATACCAAAGGCTAAGATAACAGAGGTGATTGCAGGTAAACCTTCTGGGATCGCACCAACCAACATTGCCACGACTGCGAGGGCAAGGGCAGGCAAGGAGTAAATTTCGAGGAAGAAACCGACAACGAAAACAATCACTGAAGCAGTAATTGTAATGTAAGAAACGACTTTTCCAACATGGTCAATTTCTTTAGTTAATGGGGTCTTCTTTGGCTTGATTTGCGCAACTTCTTGTGAAATCTTACCAATTTCGGTTTGTTCACCAGTTGCGACTACAACTCCTAGGCCACTTCCGCTTGTAACTGAAGTGGAAGCATATGCCATATCAACACGATCAGCGAGAGGAACGTCTTGGTCGATAATTGCTTCATCAGTTTTGATAACTGAATTAGTTTCACCGGTTAAAGCCGATTCCTCAATTCGTAAGTTATCAGCTGAGACGATCCGTAAGTCGGCTGGTACATTATCACCGGCTTCGAGGAAAACAACATCCCCACGGACAAGATTCGCGGCATCAATATCTTGTCGTTTGCCATCCCGGTAGACAGTGGCATGTTGCGCCATCATCTCTTTGATTTTGGCGAGGGCATTCGCTGCACTTGATTCTTGGAAATAACCAATGAGCGCGTTTAGAATGACAACCGCCCCGATAACAATCGCATCAGTATAGTGACCGATTAAAATGGTCAGTAAAGTAGCGGCTAATAAAATGTAGATAACAATATTGTTAAACTGGCGTAAGAAGAGTTTCCACTTGGGCGTTGGTTTTACTTCAATGATATTACGCCCTTCGTCAGCAAGCCGTTTTTCGACAGCTTGGGTTGATAAACCGTGAGTAAAATCAGTTAATTGGTATTCTTTCTTTATTTCGTCAGTTGTTAGTTGATAATTTTCTTTCATTTTTCCCCTTAAATATATAAATTGAGTAAAGTAACTAATGCTTAAAGGTCCCACACCTTAAGCGAACAACATCAGTGAAGCCGTATTAAGTTTTTGCTTTAATCATTCCTTCGTATTTATCGTATAAATATCGTACCATATTCATTTAATATTTTAGTTCTAGTTAAGATATTTTTAAAATATGATTCATGAATTATTAATAAAAAGGGAGTGGGAAATAATCTTCTCGACAAGGCGGTGGGCTAAGGATAGGACGGTAATTAGCACGGCACGGGCTGATTAGCGTTCGGACTTAACCTCGAGCCTTGTGATTATTTTCCACGTTATCGTACTATTGTTCATAACAAGTAGTTGAGGCTGAGAGAAAACAAAAGTTTTCTCCCAGCCTCTCCTAAATTAATTATTAAACGTATTATTTTCAACATTCCGAATAAAGTCAGCGAGGTGCTTGTAATAAACATCGGGGTTATCTACCATGTGGTGGTGACCACCATCGGGAGTAGTAACTAGCTGTGAATTTGGAATGAGACTATTCATTGTCTTAGCAGTTTCGATTGGCATCGTTTCGTGTTCACCAAATGTAATTAAAGTTGGTACCTTAATGTTCTTCAATTGGTCACGGAAATGCCAGTCTTTAAGCTTACCGGTAATCACAAATTCGTTATCACCTTGGAAGACGTTATAAACCGCCGTGCCACCAAGGTCCTTAAGATGATAAAGCTTGGATGGTTGCTTCCGGTCAACGTATTGTTCATTCATTACTTGAACGTATTCTTGATACTTAGGATTACTGTAATCATTCTTGGCTTCGCATTCTTTCATAAAGGCAACCGCTTCTGGAGAAAGGGTCTTTTCCCGTAATTCATTAACCCGGTCGACATATTCGTCAATCTCGTCAACCATTGAAGAAATAATTGCGCCTTTAAGATGTTGACCATACTTAACAGCGTATTCTTGAACTAAAAGGCCACCCCAACTTTGACCGATAAGATAGAAATTGTCTAAGCCAAGCTTTTCTCGTACTTCATCTACTTCATCAAGGAAATATTCGTAAGTAAGGTACTTCTTCGCAATCTCAGGGTCAGAAAAATCTGGTTGATCAGAATATAGTGAACCTAATTGATCATACATTGTTACTTGAACGTTAAGACCTTGCTTCTTTAATTGTTCAGCAGCGTCTTCCCAGTATTCATGATTGCCACCAGGACCCCCATGCAAAGCTAATAAATGAATATCACCTTCACCTTGGGTATTTGTCCACAGATGATAGCCGTTATCAAGGGTAATAATTTTAGTGCCTTGTTTCATTCTCGAATCTCTCCTTTTTATTGGTAATACTAACTATTTTACCGCAATTAGCTGAATTCTGCTAAAACTAGTTTTAACGTGCTGTCTTTTTAAGCTAAAATGTTGAAACCAGGAATGTCAAGATGACAGCCATTCAGCGCTAATTGATATTCAATCTGTTCGTTGCCACGAAGCGTGTATTCGTAATCAGTGCTATAAATAATGATCCCCAATTGATGGCCAGCTACAATTCGGTGGAAAATTGGTTGAAGATCAAACTTAACAGTGACAAATTGATTAGCGGCTAATTCGTCAACTTGGGCTGGATTGTTTCGATTTTGCAAATTGATATGTCCACTTGCGATTACCTTATAATTAGTTGCTTCTTTTGCTAATTTAAATTCACGAAGGTCATCTGTCTTCCAGTGATAACCTAGCTCAAGGCCATTACGATTAAACAGAACAGGCGACATTGTAAGGCGTTTGCTGCTGCCAAGGTCAACAAGCCGGGCGCTAATCATTCCATAATTTTTCGAAGAAGCTACTTTTAATGTGACAGTCGGTGTTCCGCGGAGAAGCGTATCATCATTAAATACAGCAGTTACAAAGCGCCGACTAAATTGCCCGTTATCATTCACGAGTGCCTTTGCCCATGCTTGTGGGTGTTTACACCATTGAAGGTACTTTTCTTCTGGTTGTTGGTCATTAAAGCTTTGGATTCCTAGTCCGGACAAATTCGTTAGGCGATGGTCGTTAAATTGGTACTGTTTCTGCTCGCCTGCAGTCCATTGGTCATATGCGGTCCAAGTTTCAGGGGTGGTATTGTCTTGCACAAGAACGCTTGGCAGGGTATCATCAGCATGATTTTCTTGATCCCAGAGCTTATTAGCAAGCCAGAGATTAACCATGTCAGAGAAATCTAATGAACGAAAGGCATTGATATAAATATGTTGTCCCTGGTGAAGGATGAGTTTGCTTGTAATCGGCAGACTTTGAATGCCGTTATAAAGTGCTTTAACGTTACTAGGACGGACATTGGTATCATTAAGGCCATGCACCATCATCACGGCAGCTTTGATGTTTTCGAGATCATGCCGATAATTGCGGTGGTCCCAGAACTCATTATAATTACCAGTCGTCCGATCCATTGCTCCTTGCATTTTAGCAATATATTTATCATTTACTTTTTCAATTCGGCGGTAGTCTGCGGGACGCTTGGTCCGACTGAATGTTTCATCGGCTAAAACGTCTGCGTCTTCCCCTTGAAAGCCACCCGGTGCGCGAACAAGACCGTTTTCCCGGTAATAGTCATACCAACTGGAAATGGCAGCTTCACTAATAATTGCTTCGAGGCCCGATACACCAGTGGTTGCGACAGCGGTGGCTAAAGTACCGAGATATGAGCGTCCTGTCATTGCGACTTTACCATTACACCAGGTCGCCTTGATTGTGGTACCGCTATGACGGTCAGTAAAGGCTTGGCGATCACCATGAAGCCACTCAACGACAGCCTTCATCGCATCAGTCTGTTCTGGAGAACCACACGTTTGCAGGCCATCTGAATCTTTAGTACCGATTCCGGCTGAATAAACAACCGCATAACCACGGGCAGCGAGGTAATTATTTAGCGTGTATGCTGGCGTGGTACTAAATGTCTCAGTAGCTTGCCGGCTTTCCCCAGTAACTTTTTGGCGTGAAAAATCAGTCGGAAATTTTTCTTCAGTTGGGGCCTGATAATCAGGATCCTTATGCTTCAAAGGAAGGTTGACGTTATGCGTTGCTTTTTCGCCCCATTCGTCGTTTGTTCCTTGATTATAAGGACTAGCAGTAAAGACAACGGGAACTTTTAAGCCATGGTCCGACTCAATTGGCCGCATGATTTCCGCTTTAACTAAATCTGCTTTACCATCAAAATCGGTATCCATATCGGTCTCAATATAAACAACCTCACGAATGAATTTAGCAGGATCAAAACTGGCAAGCGGCTTCCCGTTGAAAAAGAGTGGTTTTTGTTCAGCTGGAAGCTGGTAACTCCAAGCCATAAAGCCCTCTGCCGTTAAATGATCAATAAGCGATTGGCCGTTTTTGTTGTGAGTATTTAAAAGAAGGTAAAAAGCATCGATAACGTTGGCGGTTGTCCATTTTTGATGTGATTCGACTGGCAAGCCAATTTTCTTAACTGTAGCAAGGGAATCTGTAATATCAAAATCAACTGCGGCCTCAAAATCGAGTAATTGGAGAGCAACGAGGTAAAATACTTCATCGGTTAATGTTTGATTCTGGTCAAACCAATCATCAAGAGCAAGGTCAGGAGTAGCTAAGAGGTCATGAAGCCACTGTTTAGTGACGATCGGCTGGGCACTTGCCATATGAATGCGTGCTAAGAAGGTTTCAAACATTGCGTTTGGTGTTAAAGTTTGTTCTTCGTTTTTCCGCAGCAAGTGAATCTGCATTAATTCTTGGCGCCGTGCTTGTGGTGTAGTTGAAGTAATACTAAATTGGTTGATTTTCATCTGGAACACCTCGTATAAAATTTGATATATTAATTATCGCACTTTTAGAATAATTTGCTTAGGATAAACAGTGTTGCGATTTAAGGCGTATACTTTATACTAAGACTTAGTTTAAAAAATGATGATTGGGGAAACGCTGATGGTAAAAAACATAATGGAATTTCAGCATGTAAGCAAACAGTATGATGATAACGTTGTGTTGCGTGATATAAGCTTTGAAATTGAGGCCGGTAAATTCTATACCTTATTAGGACCATCGGGATCAGGAAAGACAACAATTTTGCGCTTAATTGCTGGTTTTGATCATCCTAGTAGCGGGAAAATTTATTTTGATGGAAAGCAAATCAATGATATTCCCGCTAATCAACGGCAAGTTAATACCGTCTTTCAAGATTATGCACTTTTCCCTCATATGAATGTGGCAGAAAACGTTGCTTTTGGATTACAAATTAAGGGTGTCAAAAAAGCAGAAATTAAACAACGCGTAAAAGAAGCTTTGCACCTGGTTCAATTAGATGGCTATGATGATCGAGAAATTACCGCGATGTCTGGTGGGCAAAGACAGCGAGTTGCCATTGCCCGGGCAATAGTTAATAAGCCAAAAGTACTATTATTGGATGAAGCCTTATCTGCGTTGGACCATAAATTACGGGTTCAAATGCAGACCGAATTGCGGCAGTTGCAACGGCGGCTGGGGATTACTTTTATCTTTGTTACCCATGACCAAGAAGAAGCACTAGCCATGAGTGACCAAATTATGATCATTAATGACGGTAAGATCCAGCAAAGTGGGACTCCCGTTGATATTTATGATGAACCGCTTAACCATTTTGTGGCTGATTTTATCGGCGAAAGCAACATTGTCCCGGGCATTATGAAAAAAGACTATGTAGTTTCAATCAATGGTCAAGATTTTGATTGTGTTGACGCGGGGATGAAACCAAACGAAAAGGTTGAAGTTGTCATCCGACCAGAAGACCTTGACATTACGACGGTTGAAAAAGGAAAATTAGTCGGCACCGTTGAAACCCAGCTTTTCCGTGGCGTTGATTATCAAATTACGGTGATTGATCAACGCAACCATAAGTGGAAGATCAATTCTATTCATAAAACAAAAGTCGGAGCTAAAGTAGGGATTACATTTGATCCCGAAGATATTCACGTTATGCGGTATAACGAAAGTGAAGAAGACTTTGATGCTCGCCTTGATAGCTACGAGGAGGGGGACTAATGCGGCAAAAAGCGATGTTTATCGTCCCATATGCATTGTGGATTATCCTATTTGTGATTGCGCCATTGGTATTGATCCTTTATCAATCATTTTTTAATATCAATGGTCAGCTGACCCTTAATAACTATGCTGAATACCTGACATCGGGTGTTTATCTTAAGATGACGCTTAATTCGGTCTGGTATGCCTTTTTGATTACCCTTGTGACATTGGTGATTAGTTATCCGACAGCCTATGTTTTGAATAGATTGCCTAATAAGCAGTTTTGGCTATTGCTGGTGATTTTGCCAACATGGATCAACTTGTTATTAAAGACGTATGCGTTTATCGGCTTGTTTAGTCGAACGGGGACAATTAACGGTTTCCTCCAGTTTATGGGCCTTGGAAGCCACCAGCTTTTGTTCACGGATGCCAGTTTTATGTTTGTGGCTGCTTATATTGAAATTCCGTTTATGGTGTTGCCGATTTTTAATAATCTTACCGAAATTAACCCGTCACTAATAAATGCTAGCTATGACTTGGGCGCTACCCATTGGCAAACCTTTCGCCGGGTGATTTGGCCTCTTTCTATGCCGGGCGTAAAAGCTGGAATTCAAGCAGTCTTCATCCCATCGCTCTCCCTCTTTATGATTACCCGTTTGATTGGTGGAAATCGTGTAATTACTTTAGGGACTGCGATTGAAGAACATTTCCTCACAACGCAAAATTGGGGAATGGGTTCAACGATTGGGGTCGTGCTGATTATCGCAATGTTTATTATTATGTTTATGACTGGTGATAAGAAACAGAAAGGAGGACGCCATTAATGAAAAAGCAACGATGGTCATGGGGAAAAGCATACCTGGCGTTAGTTTTTGTGATCTTATATGCGCCAATTTTGTATCTAGTTGTTTTTTCCTTTAGCAGTGGTCAAACAATGGAAAAATACCATGGTTTTTCTTGGCAACACTATGCGGATTTACTTGCGGATACGCGAATGATTACCATTGTTATCAATACCTTGTTAGTAGCATTTTTGGCGTCACTATTAGCAACGATTATCGGTACATTAGGGGCCTTAGCAATTAAGGATGCACGGCGTCCGTGGAAGAATAGTTTATTATCCTTGAATAATGTTTTAATGGTTTCGCCCGATGTAATTATTGGGGCAAGCTTTTTAATCTTTTTCACCATGCTGGGGGTAAGACTAGGCTTTGTCTCAGTCCTCTTAAGCCATATTGCCTTTTGTATCCCGATTGTTGTTTTAATGGTTTTGCCAAAATTAAATGAAATGTCCCCAACATTAGTAGATGCTGCCTATGATTTAGGGGCCAGTCGCTGGCAAGTTCTTTCCCGGGTAATACTGCCATCAATTGCCCCAGGTATTTTTGCGGGCTATTTTATGGCTTTTACGTATTCACTTGATGACTTTGCTGTGACCTTCTTTGTTACTGGAAATGGCTTCTCAACGTTATCGGTGGAAATATATTCCCGGGCACGTCAAGGAATTAACCTTGAAATCAATGCCCTCTCTACGTTGATGTTTATTGTTTCGCTTCTGTTAGTAATTGGCTATTACCTTATTAGTAAACGGGGCGGTCGACGGACACGGATTGTGGCTGTTAAAGAGGGGGATGCGCAATGAAAAAGATATTTACTGCGTTCCTCGCAATTGTCGTTATTTGTATTTTGCTAGCGCTGGGGGACGTCGCTCTCAACCAGCAAAAAACTGGTGGTGGTAAACAAACCCTGACCATTTACAATTGGGGAGACTATATTGACCCAGCATTGATAACGAAATTTGAACATCAAACTGGCTACCATGTTGATTATGAAACCTTTGATAGCAACGAATCAATGTTAACCAAGATTCGGCAAGGCGGGACTAATTATGATGTCGTTGTGCCAAGTGAATACACCGTTCAACGGATGAAAAAGGAGCATTTAATTGCACCCCTTAACCATCAGAAATTACCTAACCTTAAGTATATTGATCCGCAATTCTTAAATCGCTCTTTTGACCCCGATAATCGTTATTCTGTGCCATACTTTTGGGGAACGTTAGGTATTATCTATAATGACCAAAAAGTAAATGGCAAAGACGTCCAGCATTGGGAACAGCTTTGGAATCCGCGTTTAAAGAATAATGTCATGCTGATTGATAGTGCGCGGGATGTGTTTGCGGTTGCCCTTATTACCCAGCATCATTCTGTTAATACGACTAACTACCATCAGTTGAAGCTTGCGCAGGCCCATTTAAAGCAGTTGACGCCCAATGTAAAAGCGATTATTGCTGATGAGATGAAGATGTACATGGAGCAAAACGAAGCAGCAGTAGGTGTGACCTATTCTGGTGACGCGCGCGAAATGATGAATATTAATCCGCACCTTCACTATGTTGTACCAAGCGAAGGAAGCAATATATGGTTTGATAACATGGTGATCCCTAAAGCGGCACGTAATAAAAAGGCGGCTTACGAATTTATTAACTTTATGTTAGATCCCCAAAACGCGGCTCAAAATGCTCAATACGTTGGATACGCGACACCGAATAACGCGGCTAAAAAAGAATTACCCAAGAAAATTACCGATGATAAAGCTTTCTACCCTCCTGAAACAACGATGAAGCATTTGCAAGTATATCGTGATTTGCCATTACGCGTTTTAGGTGAATACAATGATTTGTTTTTAGAATTTAAGATGTTTGCTAAATAAAAAGCTAATAGGACTTCTAGCATTAAAAATCATGTTAGGAGTCCTATTCTTTTTCTTTTATAAGGGGATGTGGTTTACTAAAAATAAAAGGCAAAGTGATCGGAGGCTGCTTATGAAGAAAATTTTAGCAATTAACCATGAATTTGTTGCTCGAAGCTATATTCTATTTCCAACGTTGCTATTTGCATTCTCTATCATTGCCCATGCAAATATAATTACATTTGTTTGGCCGTTCATTTTTGTTTACACCGTTGAAAAAGTAATGCCTTTTATTCTCGATGGCCGCCTAAATTTAGCTTCTTGGTCAGGTGTTACTAAGTTTTGTTCAGTTATTGCTTTTATTGGAGGAGTCCTTGCTTCCATTGGAGTTTATTTTCGCTTTGAGTGGCTTGCTAGCTTGGCGGCAATCTTGATCGGTTTTGGCGTGACAGGGTTAAAATTGCTGGGCGATCCCAATAAGGAAATTTCCGGGATTGATTTGAAGCGAATAAATGTTATCGCGGGCTTTAGTGTAATTGTCGGACTGATCGCCCTCGGAATTTTACTGATGAAGCTGCCGTTAGTTGTCGGTTTTGTTTTTTATACTTTTTTCCTGGGCCTTGAGGTTATTTACGCTTACGTTGTTGTTAAACGAGATAAGACACCACTGGATTTAAAATTCTCTTTTAATTTAAAAACGGCTTTTCCTGCCATCGCCGTGCTTACCGTGGTTTTTATTATTAGTTTCTTTAAGAAGACGGGGCGAATTTCTGATTTTAGCTGGGCCCTAATCGTGCTCGCAATTATTGGGATTATTCTTGAACTACGAAATATTCTGGGACAACCCTTTAAACTATTTCGTATTTGGCTCGGGGCGATTAAGAATTATGTCATTATCTATACTTTACTATTTGCTTTTCAACAGAATAAAGCTTATTGGATTTTCATTGTTTTTATCGAATTGATGCTATCGGGAATGTTAGTGGGTGCATTGAGTGCTAAATTGCAAAAGATTCCATTAACTACTCGCTATAAAACTACCCTTATCTTTCTTAACCTTGGCTTATTCTTAACGTATACCGACTACCTATATTTGCTTGGGACCGCTATAACAGTCTTTTGCGCCATCTTATTAGGGAAGTGGGCACGAGAACAAGTTCCCGATAAATATAGCAGCATTGACCAAAAATTATCCGTATTTGGTTCGCTTTGTAATCAAATTATTTTATTTGGTGCTTTGGAATTAATTTCATATTTTCAACTTGATAATAAGAGCGCACTCCTTATCCCGTATATCGATCACCAACAGGAGCTGCAATATAGTCGCGAGATGTTTTACTTGCGAGTTAGCATGATTACTTTATTTGTTATTACTGGTATTTTTGTGATTTATCATGACCGCAAGTATTTATTTGTTAAAAATTGATTAGTCTATTGGATTGATGTTTAAAACTAAAAATGGTCGGTAAAAAATTTAAAATTTTCCCGGCCATTCTATTATTAATGTTAAATATATTTTGGTGAAGTTTCAGGTGCCCATAAAAGACAGATAGTACCACCTATAAGTAAAACAAGAGTACAAATTAGCATTGCTAAAATTGGACCGCCGAGATGAGTTAAGATTGGTAATAAGAATGTTCCGCTAGCAGCTCCAAAACGACTGATGGTGATACAAGTACCAACCCCACTAGCTCGAACCTTAACATCAAATAGTTCTGTTGGATATGGATAATCAAGGACAAGTCCTGAGGATAAGACTATCGCAAAGATCGCAAAAACGCTAATTTGGAAGAAAGGTGAAAAGTTATTGCCAATTATTAATAAAATAAGGGCGGCTGCGGAAAGGAAAAATGTTCTTACCAAAAACATCCGCCTACTAAGAATCTTGAAGATTAAACTACCGAAAATTACACCGATAAGGACGCAACTATTATAGATAATCCCAGAGAGGTTGTTATTACCAAGATTCATACTTTTTAGGAGAATTGGTAAGAAGATACTGATACCGAAAAATGAAAATGCCTGACAAGCATAGAATAACCCACCAACAATGGTTTTTCGGCGATAAGGGGGATTAAAGAGGGTTTTAAGAGAGACAGCTTTTGGTTTTTTACTACGAATTTGTTTTAATGATAATCCCCATTTTTTCCCAAGGTGTTTTTGAATTAGTTTTTGAGCAGTTTTATTCTTACCTTGACTTGCTAACCAACTCGGGGATGCCGGAATCCGGAAGATTGACCGATAGATTGCAGCCATCAGTCCTGGAACGACACTTGATGCAAGGATAACTTGCCAATTATGAGCGCCAAATCCCGTTATTAGAATTCCAGCAATATATGAAGTAATAAAGCCAATTGTCCAGTAAACGATTAGTTGGCTCTGTAGACGTCCGCTTTCTTTTGCTGGTAACCATTCTACCAATAGAGCATTCCCTACAGTATAGTCAATAGCAATCATTAAACCGATTAAAATCCGTAAGCTAAACAGGATAACAAGATTCATTGTTGCTAATTGCAAAAGAGAAAATATAGAAAAAAGATACATATCGAGCATCAACATTCTTCGCCGGCCAAATTGGTCAGCGATTTTACCCATTAAAGCACTCCCAGCAAGTCCAATTAAACTCCCAGCACCAATTAGGCCAACCCAAAAGTTGGGAATATTGATATAATCAGTGGCTTGGGAAAGTGCAGTTCCGCTAATTCCAAGAGCGAAACCACAAGCAATTTGTCCAAGAGCCAGGGCAAAATATATTCGAAAGTGAATTGATGATAAAGGTGCTTTTTTGTAATTCTTCTTTGTATATTCCATAAAAAATTAGGCATATGTGATCAAAATTTAGCCTAACTAATTGATTCCTCCTTGTGAATAAAAAAGTAAGTAATACTACCTTAACAAAAAAATGGTATTTAATGCAAATTGCTGTTTCAAATAAAAAAGAGAGTAAGAAAAAATCAATCTCACTCTCTGCTTAACTTTTTGCTATTAATTCTTATCTGCTAACTTACTGTGCCAGTAGCCGTAAGTGAAGTAGATGATAATTCCAATTCCAAACCAAATCGCTGCGCCAATGTACGTTTCTTTTTGCAACTGAGTCATCATGCCAAGGCAGGCAAAACCAGAAAGAATTGGAAGAACAGGGTAGAGGGGAACCTTAAAGCCCCCACGATTACCGATATCCTTTCGCTTACGAAGCGGAATAATTCCAAATGAAACGAGCATGAAAGCAAACAAGGTTCCGATGTTAACTAAACTTGTAAGTTGATCAAGAGAAACAAGTCCGCCCATGATAGCGATAATAATCGCCACGATCCATAATGCAATTTGTGGCGAGTGGCTCTTTTTATCAAGCTTTCCTAAGAATGAAGGAAGCAGACCGTCACGACCAATTGCATAGATCAAACGGGAACTAGAATAGATCATCGAAACCATCATTGTGAACATTCCGATCAAAGCCCCAATTGACAATAATTCTGCCAACCAGTCTTGATGAACCATCTGTAAGGCGAATGCCACCGGATTAGCAACATCAAGCTTGGTGTACTTAACCATCCCCGTTAGGACTACGGCGACACCGGTATATAAGATTGTTGCAACAGCAAGTGTCCCAATAATTCCCAAAGGCATATTTCGTTTAGGATTCTTAACTTCAGCGGCTGAACTAGAAACACAGTCGAAACCAAGGTAAGCAAAGAAACCGATTGTTGCCCCGTGAATCACACCCTTCATGTGGTATGGAAGGAATGGATGGTAATTTTTTGGCTTAATGAAGAAGAAACCAACAATAATAAAGATCAAGATAATTGCAATTTTAAGGAAAACAGCAATGTTGTTGATACGCAGTGAGGATTGCATTCCCCGTGCAAGCATTACTGTAATCAAAAGAACAATTACAACCGCCACGATATTTATGTAGGTACCATGAGCTGGATCAAATGGACCCGATAGTGCTTTAGGAAGATGAATACCAAATCCTTCAAGCAATGTATTGAAGTAGGCTGCCCAACCTGTTGAAACAGAAGCAACAGCTAACATATATTCAAGAACTAATGCCCATCCCAGCAACCAGCCAAGGAATTCACCAAACACTACATTTCCGTATGAGTAGGCACTCCCAGCAACCGGTAATGCAGAAGCAAACTCGGCATAACACATTGCAGCTAGCGCACAGACAATCGCTGAAAACAGAAATGACAATGACACTCCTGGTCCAGCTGAATTTGCGGCAATTGTTCCAGGGAGAATAAAAATCCCAGTACCAATAACAGTACCGATCCCAATTGCCATGAGATCACGAGCATTCATTGATTTAACGAAAAGCTTGTCTTCACCAAGATACCGATCAAGACTCTCTTTTCGCATAATGTTTAAGCTCATCTTTAACCCACCTTTGCTATAATAAATTGTACGTGCCGAAATGGTTCGTCACGTTTATAATTAATAATAATACCTTAGTTAATATTAAAAGTAAATTAGAGAAATTTAATTACAAAAGAGGGATAAAAATGGCAATAGAAGTTACTAGTGGAGCAGTTGTATATCGTCAAGGCGAAAACGGGATCGAGTATTTACTCTTAGAAAGTCAAAATAAGGGACACTTCTGGGGCTTCCCCAAAGGCCACGTTGAAGGCAATGAATCACTAGAAGAAACAGCAATTCGTGAAATAAAGGAAGAAACGCAATTAGAATTACCGATTGATACCAGTTTTAAGGTGTATACCGAATACGACTTACCAAATGGCAATCATAAGCAAATGACCCTTTATACTGCCGAGTTAGATAATAAGGAAGACATTCACCTGCAAGCAGAAGAGATTAAGAACTGTGGATGGTTCAATTATCAAGATGCTCGTGAACGGTTAACCTACGAGAATTTAAAAGAACTGTTAGATCAAGTTAACGATCATTTAAAATAAACAATGATGAAAAATAATAAGTATGTGTTTATTGTGACAGGGGCAGCAGGGTCAGGCAAAACAACAGTCGCTAACTACCTTCAAGATCATTATGATATGCACCGGGTAATCACCCATACGACCCGACTGCCACGTCCGGGAGAACAAGATGGGGTAGATTATCATTTTGAAACACCGTCTTCCCTGAAGAAACTCCATTTACTTGAGCAAGTCACTTATGACCAATTTCAATATGGTTCTTCATTAGAAGGTTTAGCAGAAGGATGGGAACAAGGAAAAAATGACGTGATCGTTCTTGACACAGCTGGCGCGATTACTTATCATCAACAACTTGGTGCTCAAGCAGTAATTATTTTCTTGACTGTTACCCATATGGCTTCTTTAGCAAAGCGAATGACACTCCGGGGCGATAAATTGAGTGCAATTCGTTCCCGTTTACATAGCAAAGAGTACCACCGTGATCTTGCCCTACCAGCAGCTTTAAAAGGAATCGCGCATGTCGTAGTTAATGACCAGTGGAAAAATACCAAACAACAAATAGATATAATTGTTAGGCAGATATTATCCAAAAAGAACTAAAATATGTTACAATATCATCTCTAATCGGGAGGGAAAAATATTGGAGAAATTAATTGATCAAGCACAGACCATTATTAAAGACCATCATTTGCGGTGGACTAAGCAACGTAAAATGATGATTGAATCAGTTGCGCGGCATCCTGATCGTTACTTTAATATTGTAGAAATTGACCAATATCTTCGAGAACAATTCCCTGGATTAAGTCACGATACTATTTATCGGAATTTCAAAGAATTTGAGAAACTGGGTATTGTCGAATTGCGTCAACATCATGATCAGATGCAGGTTAAATATTCATGTGATTTTACCCATCACCATCATTTTATTTGTGATATTTGCGGACGAGTTCAAGAGATTCAAATGCCACCAATTGATAAGGAATTCTTTGAAAAGCAGTTGCCAGGAGTTAAAATCACTGGGCATCGTTTTGAATTGCACGGAATATGTGCCCAATGTCAGAAAAAATCTTTACAATAAATTCATATTTATTGGGCCAGTTTTCGTGTATTATATACTCTGGAAAAGGAGAATGAGACATGGGAGCAAAGATACCGCCATTAGTAACCCCCTTTGCACTTGTATCATTGGTACTTGCGTTGGGTGCCACCAATGTAGTGGTTAATAAGGCAACGCATACTTCTGAAGGTGCAAAAGTAACATCAGTATCAACAAGTCGCCAATTTCAGCAATCGGGTGATGACGAAAGCAATCAATCAAGTCGGAATTCACAAAGCGATCGTGATGATGATGAAAGTGCAAGTAGCTCATCAACTACCCGGACAAGTAATAGCAACAATACAGCGGATGATACTGGGGATACTAATCAAACTACACGGTCAGCAGGAAACACTGGCACAGAAACATCGACAAATCGATCAGCAAATACAAATGAAAGTACAAGTGCTAATCGAAACAGTACCTCACAATCAACTGGTACAACTACTAATAATAATACAACGACACAGAACACGACTGGTGGTAATACTACCGGAACAACTACGACTGAATGATAAGGAGGCGGGTTATTAATGTTTAGTTTTCTTGATATGATTAACTCGTCATTGAGTTACTTTAACCTTGATGTAAAGTTAAAGAGTCGTATTTATATCATTATTGCTTCACTAGGCGATATTTATTTAATTTATGTTACGTTCCGACTCTTTATGAATCATGTTTGGCTACGGGCATTGTTATATTGTTTAGCAGTGATTGGATTAACATATTTCATCTATCTTAATTTCGTCTTTTACTTTCTTGAAAAGACTTCACGATTTGATTTTATTTCACCGCGTGTCGCAAAGATTACTGGTCAAAAATTTGAGGACGGCAAAGCTAAGACCCCTCTTGATGCACAGCAACGACTAGCAGCAGAATTGGCAAACCGGTCGAATGGCTTGTTTGCTAATGCTGATACAATTCCAGCAGCAGTAGCAATTGACGAACATGAACAGCATAATTTACAACGTGTTGTTGACCAACTATTAATGGAGGGTGTGTTTGTTAACGGCTATGATGGCCTGAGTGAAAAAGAAATCGTTGAACAATATCAGGCAACTGAAAAACCAGTTACGGCTTTGAATTCACAATCTGTTCCGCCATACTTTGAATTAGTTCATGATGAGTTGCGACACCGTCTTGAAATCTATATCGGGATGAACCAAATGGAACGACGCCCGGTTGGTCATATTACCAAAATCGGCCTAACCGATGTCCATACTGCTCATGATAAGTATCAATTGTATCTTGCAGCAGTAGTTGTTACTGGGGGCCCGAACAAGATTGCTGGGCGAAGCGGCTCAACAATTTTAACGGAAGAAAATTATGGACTACAAGTTCAGGTAGCTTATAAACAACGAAATAATGCTTAATAAAAAGCTGAGATTGGAAATTCTCCCAACCTCAGCTTTTTAACTGCAATCAACATTATTTTTCTCTGAATTCACCGTCGACGATATTGTCATCATTATTTGTCTTATTATCATTATATTCAGGCATTACGAGGGCAGCCAAGAGGTAGAAGACTCCTAGCGGGAAAAAGCCAGTAAAGACGAAAATGAGAATTCCGATTATCCGCACGAGGGTTTCATCAAGACCGAAGTAATCAGCGATACCCCCAAAGACACCAAGAAATACTTTATCTTTGGATTTAGTTAAATGTTTTTTAGTTTTTGCCATTATGAAGCCTCCAATCGCATAGCTTTAATACCTTTATTATAACGTATTTCAGAGAAGAGATTTAGAAAGTTAATAATTATTTTACTATGAAAGACTCGTAAAGTTATTGACGACGCGCTTGACCATTTGAATTTAAGAGCATATTATTGTTTTCGTTTGATTAAGATACAAACATGGACCTTTTTGCGAACAAATAACTATTTTTGTCTTATTTTGAAATAATTATCTTTAATTACCCCTGTTGTACTGAATTGCAACAAGTTAGAATAATCATGTTAAATTTGTATTATTTGGGGAGGGAAGAGTTATGCGTGTTACGAGAACTATTCGTGACTTTGAAAATGCATTGATAACGTTATTAGAGAAAAATTCTTTTGAAAGTTTGACGGTTGATCAAATTTGTAAAGAAGCATTGATGCACCGGAGCAGTTTTTATCGCTATTTTAGTGATAAGTACGACCTCTTAGAGCAAACGTTAAATGCACAAATTAATAAATTGACGGAGAATACAGATTCTGAAGATGACATTATTAAGCAATTATTATCATACATTGATAAAAATAAGGATGTTATCCGTCATTTAGCACCTAATAGTGCACGAAGCTCTTTGTATACCGAAATTTTAAATATTCTAAGTCAGGTTCTTTTAGAGCGGCGTAATCTTGAGACTAATGATCCGATTGTAACGGCGCTGCAAAAGTCTGATAATCCTGAGATGCTTGCTTATGTATTGAGTGGGGCTATTATCGGGACCTTTTACTGGTGGCAAGGCAATAATTATGACGTACCAACTGAGGACGTTATTAAGTTTGCAAGAGCAGCCACCAAATCACTAACAAACTAAAATTATGAAAGGATAAATTTTGAGGTGAAGTATTAAATGTGGAGCATGATTAAAGGCGAATTTCGTCATATTATTCATAACCGTTTACTGCTTTTATCAGTAACGGTTATTTGCTTCATACCTTTCCTATATAGTATTTTCTTCTTAAAATCAGTATGGGACCCGTATGGAAGTACACGTAACTTACCAGTTGCGGTGGTAAATAAGGATATTCCGGTTGAATACCAAGGCCAGAAAATGGATGTTGGGAAACAGACCGTTAATGAATTGAAGAAAAATCACCAATTAAAATGGGAATTCGTATCCGCTAAAGAAGCAAAATATGGTATGAGTCATCGCAAGTACTATGCTGTTGTTACGATTCCTAAAGATTTCTCTGAAAATGCAACGACTGTTTTGCAAAAGCATCCTAAGACGATGAAGTTACATTACCAAACTAATGGTTCCTTGAACTACATTGGACAGGTAATTGCCCAAACAGGGATGACACGGCTAAATGAAAAAATTCGTGCTCAGGTTACTAATGCTTACGCAACGGTAATGTTTAAGCAATTACATGTTGTAGGTAAGGGGATGAACAAGGCCGCTGATGGTGCCCAACAAATTGGTACCGGAATGGTGACCTTGAGTGATGGTGTAAATCGTTATGTTGCAGGGGTTTCCCAAGTAAATAACGGGGTTCAAACCTTGCGTGTTAGCGTTGCACCATTAGCTTCTGGTGCGCAACAACTTGCTACCGGGAGCCAAACCTTAGCAAATGGTATTATGCAATATACTGGTGGGGTTAGTCTCCTCGGCAATGGTGTTGGTCAATTAATGGCTAATTCCGGTGCACTAAATTCCGGTGCTAACCAGTTGAGCAGTGGATTAGGTACTTTGATGGCTAACTCTGGTGCGTTAAATTCTGGTGCTAGTCAGTTGAATGCTGGATTAAATACTTTAATGGCTAACTCTGGTACCTTGAATTCTGGTGCTAACAAATTAAGTGATGGTTTGAATACGTTAAGTGGTAATTCAGAGAACTTAAGGAACGGCTCTGGTCAATTAGCATCGGGTGCTAATCAGTTGAATTCAACTGTTAACAGTCAGTTAGGAAACATTAACTTTAACGGTATTATGGGGGCCATGGATCAAGCACAAAATCTTCAGCAAGGGTTAGGTCAACTCCAGACCGGTTTGACAACTGCCAAGAATGCTCTTGCTGGTGTTCAAAGTAGTGCTGCTAGTCTTCAACAAGCTTCCGGAGCGTTATCTGGTGCTGCTGGTGCTGGTGACAAGCTTAAAGGCGTTGCCACTAATGATGGTCAAATTGCTGGATTGGCACAACAAATTCTTAGCGATGATAAAACTAGTGAACAATCCAAACAGGCTGCTCAACAAATTGTGCAAAAAGCCGGTGCTAATGTTTCTGCTATTCAAGGATTAAGTGGAACCCTTGGTCAATTGAGTAACCTTCAAGGAAGCTTGAGTGGTATGCAACAACAATTAGGTCAGCTCTCACAAATGTCTGCTGTGTTAGATAATGCAGATGGGACTATTCGTCAAGCTAACGCATTATTAGCAACCTTAAATGGCTATAAAGGTACCCTAGCGGCAATGCCAGGAGCTGTTGATCAACTTAAACAAGCCACAAGTCAGATTTCTTCTGGAGCAAGTACGCTTAATAGTGGTGTAAATCAATACACTAATGGTGTTGATAGTGCTGCTGCCGGTGCTGGTACGCTTAATTCAGGAATCGGTCAATACACAGCAGGTGTTGCTCAAGCTGGAGCCGGTGCTAATCAATTAGCTAGCGGAATCGGTCAATACACAGCAGGTGTCGCCCAAGCTGGAGCCGGTGCTGGTCAATTGGCTAGCGGAATCGGTCAATATACAGCCGGTGTTGGTCAATTAGGTAACGGAATTGCCCAGCTTAACGCTAATAGCGGGGCTTTGAACTCTGGTGCAGCTCAATTAGCTGGAGCGCTTGGTCAACTAAACGGTCAAGTTCCTGCTCTTGTTGCTGGGGTAAACCAATTAGCTGCCGGAACTCAACAACTTCAAGATAATTCTCCAGCTCTTATTTCAGGAATTGCGCGGTTGAATGCTGGTGCTTCTCAACTGGCTACATCGCTTGCAGGTGGTGCAAAGCAAATTAACGGTATTAAGACTTCACCACGGACTGCCAAGATGTTTGCAGAACCAACTGCTCTTAAGCACACAGATTACAGTTATGTACCAAACTATGGTCACGCCTTAGCACCATACGTTCTATCATTAGCAATCTATGTTGGGGCACTTGTATTTAACTTTGTTTACCCAATTCGTCGGGTTGCTGAATTTGGTAAAGCTCCAATCGCTTGGTGGGCAAGTAAGGTAACAGTTGGATCACTGGTAGTAACTGCAATGGCAATCGCGGAAGATGCAATTATGATGGCTTGTGGACTTACAGTTATTCACCCAGTTGCATTCTTTGCGACAACCATATGCTTCGGGTTAGCTTCAATGGCAATTGTTATGTTCCTTTCAATGCTTTTTGATAACCCCGGTCGATTCTTCGCTATGGTTCTCTTAATGCTCCAATTAGGTGGATCTGGTGGTACCTTCCCAATGGAAATTACGATGAAGTTCTATAATGTAATTCACTGGTACTTACCGATGACTTACTCAATCTTAGGACTCCGTGATTCAATTTCTGGTGGTTTGGGAGCACATTACACGATGTTCTGTAACACTGTTCTGATCGTAATCGCAATTGTCTTCTATGCATTGTTATTAGTCGGCATGATTTGGTTACAACGCCATCATTATGCTGGGCGCTCAGAATTGGATAATAACCAAGAACTGCTTGGACCAGAAGGCGATTATGACGGTATGCACCTTCAAGAACGTCGCCCAAACCAAGAAAAAAACGGTGAACAATAATTAAAGATAACAGAAGCAGAGTGGAACTATGAATCCGCTTTGCTTTTTTTGTTGCTAAAATACTGATGATTAAGTAAAGGAGTGCTAAGCTATTAATGTAAGCAGTTTTTATGAAAGGAATGGGAAAACTGATGAAATTAATTATGTATAGCGTTCGTGACGCTGAAAAGCCTTATATTGAAGCATGGGCAAAGAAGACAGGCAATGACGTCAAGATGGTTACTGAACCATTAAATGCTGATACAGTTAAGCTTGCAGAGGGATATGATGGAATTTCCTTACAGCAAACAACAAAACTTGGGGATGAACAACTGTATGAGAAATTAGCTTCAATGGGGATTAAACAGTTGGCTGCTCGAATGGTTGGTGTTGATATTTTTGATTTAGATGCATGTAAAGCAAATGGCATCATTGTAACGAATGTCCCTATTTATTCACCACGGGCAATTGCAGAAATGGGTGTCACACAGGCGATGTACTTGTTACGACGGATTGGTGAATTCGAACAACGCATGAGCCATGGCGACTTTCGGTGGAGCGATGACTTGATCAGTAATGAAATTTACAATTTAACCGTGGGAATTGTCGGCCTTGGTAATATTGGTGGGGCCACTGCTCAGATTTATAAAGCATTAGGCGCAAAAGTTCTTGCATATGATCCATCATACAATGTCGAATATGAACCATACGTTGAATATACCGATTTCGATACTGTTGTTAAGAATGCGGATATTTTGTCATTGCATACACCGTTGTTACCAAGTACCGAAAACATGATTGCAGCACCACAATTTAAGATGATGAAAGACAATGCTTACTTGATTAACATGGCTCGTGGAAAACTGGTAAATACCGCGGATTTAATTTCAGCATTGGAAACTAAAGAAATTGCGGGTGCTGGCCTAGATACATTAGCTGACGAAACTTCTTTCTTTGGAAAGCAAGTTTCACCAGACCAAATTCCAGATGATTACAAGAAATTAGCAGCAATGCCAAATGTTCTTATTACACCCCACGTTGCGTTTCTCACCGAAACATCTATTCGTAATATGGTCGAGATTAGTTTGAATGATGCTGTAACGATTCTAGAAGGCAAACATTCACGTAATGAAATTAGAATGTAATTAAAAAACTCTACCAATTTTTGACGGTAGAGTTTCTTTTTAATTAAGATATAAATAAAGTTATTAAAGAAGATGTAAGTAAACCAAAAAGGTATCGCTTTCTCGGGGGATAACTGTTAAGCTTAGAATTATCAAATACCACTAGTCAATTTAGAAAGGAGGAACGGAATATCCCCTAAATGTTGTCAGCCACTAATAGCCATATACATAAGGAAAGGACTGATAATAATGGCTAGCGATAAACACGGAATAAAAGATAAGATAGCAGGGAAACTTAAAGAAACTGAAGGAAAAGTAACTAATGATAAGACTCGTGAAGGAGAAGGAAAACTTCAGAAACTTAAAGGAAAAGTAAAAGATGAGGTTAATGACCTTAAAGAGTCAATAAAAGGAAATAAAAAGGAGGGCTGATTATGTACTGGATTTGGGTTTTAATTGTTGGTGGATTAATTGGTTTAGCTGCTGGTGCGTTAACCCGTCGTGGCGGATCGATGGGAGTGATCAGTAATATTGTTGCTGGACTAGTAGGATCAGCAATCGGTGAAGCAGTATTAGGTGCATGGGGACCGCAAGTAGCCGGGATGGCAATTGTTCCATCAATTATTGGAGCAGTAATCTTAGTAATGATCGTCTCCTTGATTTTCGGAATTCGAACCGATTAATTAATAATTTGAAGTAAAAGAGCGAGAGCAACTCGATTCCCTACAAGTATTAATGGCCTCTAACGTTCGGAGCATGCTGAATGTTAGAGGCCATTGTAATGCCATGCTGTTTACTTCTTATGGACATTATAGGTTCAGCAAAAACAAATATAAGAAATCCCCCCTAAGAAATGTTCATATCTCATTTCTTAGGAGGGATTTTCACCTGTAATTACGTCATCAGGCTTTTTCGTACTTGTTAAAGCGTTGATAATCTTGAACTGCCATTTCTATCGTTAATAATGTTCCATTACTTTCGTATTTAGTGTCTAAAATATTAGTATGTTCATTAAGGTAAGAAACGACATGACCATCCGTAAATGGAATTAAAAGAGTAGTGGTGACATAATCTTTAAATAAGTGTTTCTTAATAACATCAACAAGAAGGTCTAATGAAGCATCTTGTTTAGCTGAAATCACAACTTGATCGTCACCTTCAAGAATAGGGAATTCAATCTCTGTTCTATCTGCTTTATTAAATACATTGATCATTGGAATATCAGTGATCCCAATTTGTTTTAAAGTTTCGTTAGTTGTTTCCATCATTTCCTTGTAATGTGGATCAGAATAATCAATAACTTGGATTAATAAGTCGGCATTAGCGGCTTCTGCAAGCGTCGATTTAAACGATTCAACAAGGTGAGTAGGCAACTTGCTGACAAAACCGACCGTATCACTGAGTAAGAAGCGTTTTTGATCCGGAAGTGTTAGTTGCCGGACACTTGTATCAAGGGTGGCAAATACCATGTTCTTTTCAAAAACGGTTTTTTCTTCAGCAGCTCCATATTTTCTTACGAGACCATTCATAATGGTTGATTTACCGGCATTAGTATAGCCGACAAGAGCAGCTGTGGGAATTGCACTCTTTACTCGTTGTTTTCGCTTGGTTTGTTCGGATTTAGCAATAGCTGCCAATTCTTGACGAAGGTGGGCAATCTGATGTTGGATAGTTCGCCGATCCATTTCGAGTTTGGTTTCCCCAGCTCCCCGGTTAGTAAAGCCGCTTCCTCCACCAGTCTGCTGGTCTAGCCGTTCACTTGCACTAGTTTGCAATCGTGGTAAGCGGTATTGCAGTTCCGCAATTTGTACTTGAAGTTTGGCTTCTTTGGTTTGAGCGCGGGTTGCGAAAATCTCTAAAATCAGAGCGGTTCGGTCTAGAATACGACATCCGGTTCCTTCTTCAAGATTACGTAATTGACTTGGTGATAATTCATCATTGGTAATAATAGTAGGAACGTGATTAGCATCAGCCACATCGCGAATTTCGTCTACTTTCCCCTTTCCAAAGTAGGTAGCGGGATTAGGGCGATCGATGACTTGATCAATCCGATCGATAACTTCCATGTGATTTGCTTGTGCTAATTCAGCAAGTTCAACCATTGAGTAGTCAAAGTCTTCTTGACCAGTATTTAATCCAGTAATAATTACTGGTTCTAGAGTTTGTATGTTAGTCTCCATTGAAGAATAATGTTCCTCCTTTATGGATATTATTCTGGTAATTCAAGTTTGTTATAAAAATCAACAGTAGTATTATTCTTATCTAAAGTTAGCTTAGTGATGCTTCCGTTACGTGGTGAATCGCCTGGATCGTAAGCGTCAGAATAGCGTTGGACGATTGAGCGAATAGTGGCTCCATGTGAAACTACTAGTACTTCTGACCCATCTGGTAATGCTCGCAGGCGGTCAAAACCTTTGTCAACCCGCTTCCAGAAAGCAACATGGTCTTCAGCAGTACCATAATTATCCGCGGCCGCAATCTTATCTTTTAATTTGTCTGGGCCCCACCCGGCAACCATTTCTGCAAAACTATGATAACCATCTGGACCACCAAGGAAGTCAGCAAAATGTTGGCCATCTTCTCCTTCAAAGTAGCCAAAGAATTCTTCCCGAAACGCTGGCTCTGGAATTGGCTTTGGATTATTACCAGGGTGTTCAGCAAGTAAGAAACGGGTAGTTGAAACTGTTCGTGCGAGGTCGCTGCAAAATACATAATCAAATTGAATAGGAGTAAGCGCCCGTCCTACTCGTTTGGCGTCTTCTTCACCCTTTGGCGTTAGCGGACCATCAGCCCAACCTTGCATCCGATTGTAGAGATTAAGATAGGTTTGTCCGTGGCGTACAAAATAAACGTTGATTGCCATAGTTACAGCACTCCTTTAAGCGAAATAAAAATACTTATTACATTTTAACATGATTTCGCTGAAGAAAAAGCAATTATAGCATTCGGTTTCGTTTAATAATTCGTTGACGAATCGCCTTGATAAGTGCTAATAGGCCAACTCCTAACAGTGAACCCACAACAAATGCTAAGATGATAAGTGAGAAGTGCTGACGGACAAACGGAATTGTTCCAAAGTAATATCCGCATCCAGCACCAATCGCTACCCATAATGTAACGCCAATAATATTACCAACTGTGAAACGATGGAACGGAAACTGCATTGTTCCAGCAATTAAGGGGACAAAGGTACGAATGAGCGGTACAAAGCGCCCTAATGCTACAGCTTTGATCCCATGATGGGCTAAAAATTCTTGTGCTTTCTCAAAGCGGGGACCGGCCATTCTTTTTTTGAGCCATTGCCAATGAGAAAGGGAATGACCAATATAATAATTAACTGTGTCACCAATTAGCGCCGCGAAAAAGAAGACGGGGATGACGATTTCCATTTTTAAGATCGGGTTAAAAGCGATAAAAGAACAAGTTAAAAAGACAAGCGATTCACCAGGAAGCCAAGGAAAAATTACTAATCCGGTTTCCATAAAAATTAGGATAAAAAGGAGAACATAGCTCCAAGCGCCCATCCACTCAAACATGGGAATAATTGTTTCCGCAATATGAGTTAGAAGATAAAAAAGATGGCTCATTGTTGTTTTCCTCCTCCTGTATCATGGTTTCAATATATTGTAGCGTTATTATTAGTTATTTTGATGATCTTAGGATTAAAATTAAGCGACATTTAATAATTGAAAAAATAGAAGGCGGAAAGTTAACAGACTAATTGGCGAAAATGATATAATAATTGGATGATTTTAAGATAAATTATTAAGTAAGTCGACCTGAAGATGAAAGGTAGGGAGTATGGAATGTCTACAAAAACTGAAAAAGAACTAGAACAAAAGTACCTTGATAATGTGATTGATAAAGTAAAACAGGCCGAACAAAAAGCAGAAGAAAAGATTAAAACGGCTCAACAAGATATTAAGGGCATCAATAAGCAAATTGATGATATTCACTTAAACACCACTACTTATTCAGGCATGATGGATACGGCCATGTCTTTTCGTGCTCAACAACAGATGCTAGATGAACGTCAAAATAGCTGGCAACACGCTGCAGACCGGCTAGCAACTTTACAGCGACTTGAAAAGAAACCTTACTTTGCCCGCATTGATTTTCGTGAAAAAGGTGCCAATGAATCCGAAAAGGTATATATCGGGCTTGCATCCTTTACCGATAAGCCAGACCATTTTCTTGTGTATGACTGGCGAGCCCCGATTTCGTCTGTTTACTATGAAGGAAAGCTCGGGAAAGTTAAATATCAGACTCCGGTAGGCAAGCAAGAGGTAGATCTTACTCTTAAACGCCAATTTCAAATTAAAGATGGGGTAATTGTAACCATCTTTGATACCGACGAACAAGTAGGCGACCAGATGCTCCTTGATGCTCTTGGCAATCATTCCAGTACCAAGATGAAGAGCATTGTGACGACGATTCAACGGAAACAAAATGAAATTATTCGTGACACTAAAAATGAATTGTTGTTTGTTCAGGGGGCTGCTGGCTCGGGGAAGACAGCGGCAGTTCTCCAACGGGTTGCCTGGCTTCTTTACCGTTACCGGGGTAATCTGACCTCTTCACAAGTTGTTCTTTTTTCACCTAACCAATTATTTAATGACTATATTGATCAAGTCTTGCCAGAATTGGGTGAGCATAACATGGTCCAGATGACTTACTTCCAGTTTGCTAATCGCCGGGTGCCAAAGCTTCATGTTCAGAATTTAGAACAACGGTTTGAAAGTCATCAAGATGAAACGGCTAAGAATGCGCAACAACTATTAACTAGCTTGCAATATTTCAAAGCAACAGAGCGTTATGCTAACCATCTTGGTCATGCTAATATGCGTTTCCGCAACCTTATGTTTAATGGTAAAGTCTTTTTGAGTAAAGAGAAGATTAAAGAAATTTACTATTCATTTAATAACAACTATAACCTGGGAAATAGGTTGGATGGAACCAAAGAAGAATTGATCAAATATCTTAATCACCGCGTAAGTACTGAAATGCGCAATAAATGGGTTGAAGATGAAATTCAAAGCTTGAGTAAAGAAGAAATTGATAACTTATTTAATAACCAACCACGTGAATTTGAGGATGAAGATAAAGAATATAAGTTCCTCGCACGTCAAATCGTTATGCGGGCATTTATGCCAATAAAAAAGGCCATCGATCATAATCAGTGGCTTAATATCAATGGACAATTTTTACACCTTCTCCGGGTAACACCGAAACTCGTTAATATTGCTGAGTATGGAATTTCTGCAGAACAGTGGAAAGATTACGTTGATGGGGTAAAAGAAGACCTAAAGAAGGGTAACATCAGTGCCAACGGAATTACTATTTACCTGTACCTGTATGATTTGATTACTGGAAAGCATGGCCAACGTGATATCCGCTACGTTTTTGTTGATGAAGTCCAAGATTATGATGCTTACCAGTTAGCTTACCTTAAGTATCGCTTCCCCCGTGCTAAATTCACACTGTTAGGAGACCTTAACCAGGCAATTTTCACTCATGAGAATAGCCGGTCACTATTAAAGCAGTTAGGAACAATGTTTGATCCAGAGAAGACAAAGGTTGTCCAGTTAACGAAGTCTTATCGTTCCACAAAACAAATTACCGACTTTACTAAACATATTTTAATTGATGGTGAAGCGATTGAAGCCTTTGAACGTGAAGGCAATAAGCCACAAGTCTATCAAGCTAAGGATGAGCAAGAAGGGGTAGCGACAGTTATTGATATCCTTAATAAGTATCAGAATGACCATGATGCCGTCGCAATTATTGGTAAAGATCTCAAAGATAGTGAAGAGTTGTATCAAAAGTTAAATGCTAACAACATAAAAACCACCCTTATTCGGACAGAAAATCAACGGTTAGTAAAAGGCCCAATTGTTGTACCGTCATATTTAGCAAAGGGGTTGGAATTTGATGCGGTTATTGTCTGGAATGCGAATGATCAGCAATACCATGGTAACGATGAGCGACAATTGCTCTATACAATTTGTTCCCGAGCAATGCATGAGTTAAGTTTAGTATCAATTGGCAGCACAACTAGTTTGCTAGACCAGGTGCCGACAGATGAATATGAAAAAGTTAATGTTGACAAATAAATGGCAAGAGTAATATTGCACTTTATCATATTAGATTTATAATTTAATTGTGTATAAAAAAGTGAAGAATAAGTTCGATGAGGAGTAGTTCATATGAGGGTTATTATTATCGGTTGTACCTTTGCGGGGATGACAGCCGCGTCGCAAATTTTAAGAAGTCATCCGGAGACAGAGGTTACAATTTATGATCGCAATGCTGTCGTTCCCTCAATAGTATATGACATCAATGATTATGATGATCAAGATGCGGAACAACCTCGTTTACGAACCGAATTAAGCCCGGATCAATTATCAATTAAGGGTGCTGACATAAAAATGGGTTCCCTTGTAATGGGTGTGGATCCAGCACAAAAAACGATTAAAGTTATGGGGATGTTGGATGATGCTACTTCCGAAGAGCATTACGATAAGCTGATTATTGCTACCGACTCAAGAAATGAAGCACCTGCTTTAAAGGGAATTGACAGCAGCAATGTAACCTTAATCAAGGACCAACAAGATGCTAAAGCTGCTCTTTTGCTGTCTGTCATTGACCAGCAAATTGCTGTAATTGGTAATGACCCCCTTAGTTTGGGACTAGTCGATGCATATCGGCAAAAGGGAAAAGAAGTGACTCTTTTTACAAACGGTGAGCCGATTTTGCACCATAATTTTGAAGAAGAGTATTCTAAACGCGCCCTTGATATTTTAACGGCAGACAATATTAAAGTGGTTACTGATGAACATGTTACCGAATTGGATGATAATGGAATAGGCATTACAGTTGCTACTGATGGTGGCTCATATAGTGTTAGTCGGGCGATTGTTGCTGCGGGTCAAAAGCCAGATACATCTATTTTTGAGGGTGTAGTGGAGATGGACGAAAATGGGGTAATTGCTGTTAATGAATTTATCCAAACATCTGACCCAGATATTTATGCAATTGGCGGATCAACGACGATTCATTATAATCCAACTGGTAGGGACATTTATAAACCTCAGCCGACTGAAGCTGTTCGTCAGGCAGTAATCGTAGCCCAAAATATTAATGGAGGACAAGTAAAAGATTCAGGAACACAGCTTAGCATGAGCCTGAATCTTGATGGAACATATATGGCCTCCCTAGGATTAACCTATGAAAGGGCTAAGGCAGCTGGTTTTGATGCTGATACAGTGACGATTGAGGATAATTATCGTCCAGAATTTATGCCAACTACTACGCCAGTCCTGATGACATTGATTTGGGATAAGGACACCCAACGAATTTTGGGAGCACAGATGATGAGTAAGCACGATATTTCAGAAACTTTAAGTCTGATTTCGTTATGTATTCAAAATCAAAATACAATTGAGTTTCTCGGAATGTACGATACGATGTTCCAGCCTAATTTTGACCGTCCCTTTAATTACGTTAATATTTTGGGACAAGCAGCAATGGCTAAAGCAGGGACTGAATAATCTGTTAAAATAATAGGTAGGCAATTGGTCGATTGATTATGGGAGTAAAAAAGCTTGCCCTTATAAATAGTAAGCAAATAAAATGAGGTGTAGATATGAAAGTAGTTATTGTTGGCTGTACGCACGCGGGCACGATAGCAGCAACCCAGATTTTAAATGCACATCCAGATACTGAGGTAGTAATTTATGAACGGAATGATAGTGTTTCCTTCCTTTCTTGTGGAATTGCCGTTTATTTGAGTGGTGAAATTGGGGATCCAGACGCGATGTTCTACTCTAGCCCTAAGCAACTAGAAGAGATGGGAGCCACTGTTAAAGTTAAGCACAATGTCTTAAGCGTTGACCCTGATACAAAGACACTTGAAGTTGAGAACCAGGAAACTGGCGAACTGACTGCGGATTATTACGATAAATTGATTGTTACCACCGGATCATGGCCAGTTATTCCACCAGTTTCTGGACTGGAAAATAAGAATTTGTACTTGTGTAAAACTTATTACCACGCCAAGAAACTTTTCAATGTTGCCAAGGATTCAAAAAAGATTGTTGTCGTTGGTGGAGGATATATCGGTGTTGAATTAGTCGAAGCATATCTTCGTCAGGGACGCGAAGTAACATTAATTGATAGCTCAGATCAAATGTTGATTAAGTATTTTGATAAACAGTACTCTGATCGAATTGGTCGTATTTTCAAAGATCATAACGCCCATCTTGAATTACAACAACGGGTTACTGGATTTGAAGACGATGGCAATGGCGGTGTTAAAGTTCTTACCAACCAGGGGAAAGTTTATGATGCTGACATGGCTGTTCTTTGTGTTGGGTTCCGACCAAACAGTGACTTAGTTCGTGGAAAAATTGACCTTCATCCTGATGGGACAATTAAGACCAACGCTTATATGCAAACATCTAATCCTGATATCTATGCTGGTGGGGATGTAACCTCCGTCCACTTTAATCCTACTAATACCGATCGTTACGTTCCATTAGCTACTAATGCTGTTCGCCAAGGAACGATTGCCGGTGTTAATGTTTTTGGCAATACCATGAAGTACATGGGAACACAGTCAACAACGGGTCTCCACTTGTTTGGCAATACAATGGTATGTACTGGTTTAACATTACGGCGGGCAAAAGAAATGGGAATTGATGCCGATTCAGTTACAATCGAGGATAATTACCGTCCAGAATTTATGCCAACTACCACGCCCGTCTTTATGACTCTGGTATGGGAAAAAGGAACGCGGCGGATTCTTGGGGCACAATTTATGAGTAAGCATGATGTTTCTCAATCTGCGAACCTTGTATCTGTATGTATTCAAAATCGTAATTCAATTGATTTCCTTGCTTATGTTGATACATTGTTCCAGCCAAACTTTGATCGACCATTTAACTATGTCAACTTGCTGGCTCAAGCAGCGGTTGCCAAGGAAGATAAGAAAGTAAGTAAATAAAAAATAGCGAGGATGAAAAAATTTCGTCCTCGCTATTTTAATGCTGTTTTCTTAAAAATGGTACATCTTGGAAATTAATTTGCATAATTGCATTGGCTAAAAGTAAGATCAAACCACCCCAAATTAGTTGTGGTGTAAGAGGATCATAGCCCATGATAACTGACATGGTGCTGGCAAAAAATGATTCTAGCATCAATAATAATCCAGCAGATGTAGCATCAGTATATTGTTGAGCTGTAATTTGCATTCCTTGCGCTAAGAAAGTTACGACAATCGCTAAAATAGCCAGGGGAATCAAGGCTTGAACCCAATGAATTTGTGGAAGATTGGTACGTTCAAATAATCCGGTCGTAATCCAGCCGAACGTGCCTTGACATAAGCCGATCATGAAGATTACCACCCAGGGACTGGAAACTTTCGGCGCGTACTTTCCAAAGAAGATTAATTGTAAGGCCCAAAAGATAGCAGAAACAACAGTTAGAAAGTCACCAAAATTTAATTGAAGACCGGTATTAGCAACATTAGTGATGACGGCCATCCCGATAATCGCGAGGGCGACCGCAAAATATGTCTTTCGCTGTGGACGTTCATGCCAAAATAGCCATAAAATCAAGGGAGCAATTGCAACGTATAAGGTTGTCAAGAAGGCATTTTTAGCCGGCGTAGTATAACGGAGGGCATCAGTCTGCAAAAAATAACCCAGGAAATTGATTGTTCCCATAAGGAGTCCTAGCTTAAAATCTAGCCAAGTCATTTGGTTGATCTGTTTATGGAAGATAATATAGCCAGCAATTACACACATTGTTCCCCGGCAAGCATTGATGACTCCAGAATGCATTCCAGCTTGAATTGTTAGTTTGGCAAATACGTAGCTGCTTCCCCATAAAATAGCAACTAGCAGTAACATTAAGTTCGCTTTTTTCTTTGAAATGGTGCTCAGTCCCTTCTGTTAATTAACGACACTCAATCATAACATTTAAGATCTATTTTCAAAAGGTTAACTAAGACAGAAAAGTGACGGAATTTTTAACTTTTTGGAAAAATAAAATTGTACGGTTGCGGTTAGCTAGTTAGTGTATTATTGTTAATAATGATATTTTTTTATGGAGGAACGACTATGAAAACAGCGTTGCAGAAGCTCCGCCGTGTCTTGAATACCAAGCTCGGTTTTTTTCTGCTTGTTGTACTTTTATTTTGTTTAAAGAGCTACTGGGCTTATCAAAATGAATTTAATTTAGGTGTAAAAGGAAGCATGCAACAATTCCTTTTAGCATTTAATACGATTCCAAGTGCCCTTGTATTTTTGGGAATTGCATTATATTTCCGTGGGCGCTTGTCCTATTGGATGATGTTGATAATTAATGCGGCATTATCGACATGGCTTTTTGCAAATATTTTGTACTATCGAGAATTTTCAGATTTCATTACCTTTAACGTAATAAAGGGATCTGGAGCGGCTTCAAATAATCTTGGTAAAAGTTTAATGGGGATATTACGTCCCGAAGACTTTTTAGTTTACTTAGATGTTGTAATTTTAGCACTCATCTTACTTTTCCATTTTGTCCGTGTTGATATGCGGCGCTTTAAGGTTAGATATGCGATGACGATTACTGCCCTTGGCTTCGTGCTATTTGGAGTTAACTTAGGAATGGCAGAAAGTGACCGTTCACAATTACTTACGCGAACTTTTGATAATAACTATATTGTTAAGTATCTAGGGCTCGAAGCATATACAGTTTATGATGGGGTTAAGACAACTAATAACAGTGTAGTAAAAGCGCGTGCTAATCGTGATGAATTAAAGCCGGTTTTGCATTTCATCCATAGTAATTATGCTGCGCCAAACGTTGAATACTACGGTAAGGCTAAAGGAAAGAATATTTTTATCATTCACCTTGAAAGTCTCCAGCAATTCATGATCGACTATAAGCAGGATGGCCAAGAAGTAATGCCAAACCTGAATAAGTTGTACCATGCTAATGATACTTTGGCGTTTGATAACTTCTTCCACCAAGTTGGTCAAGGAAAGACGGCGGATGCTGAAACAATGCTCGAAAACTCGCTATTTGGTCTTCCAGAAGGATCAGCAATGGTTACTGATGGGACGACTAACACCTTCCAATCTGCACCTGCGCTTCTTCATCAAAAGCTAGGTTATACGACGGCATCATTCCACGGGGATGTTCCTAGTTTCTGGAACCGTGATAATGCTTATAAGTCTTTCGGTTACCAATATTTCTTTAGTAAAGAGTATTACCCAAAGACCAAGGATTATGATGCTGGATATGGGATGAAGGATAAGATCTTCATGAAAGAATCAGCCCACTATATCGAGCAGCTTCCACAACCATTCTATGCAAAGCTCATCACAGTTACTAACCACTATCCATATATCCTCGATAAAAAGAATAAGGATATCGAAGCGTGGAAGACTGGGGATGACACGGTCGATCCTTATATTCAAACCGCACGATACTTAGATGAATCACTTGGCGAGTTTCTTGATTATCTTGACAAGACTGGATTACGACAAAATAGTGTGTTAGTTCTTTATGGTGACCACTATGGAATTTCTAATAACCACCAACCAGCCATTGCGCAAATCTTAGGTAAGAAGAAAGTAACTAATTATGATCTAGCAATGTTCCAAAAAGTGCCATTTATGATTAATATGCCTGGCCTAAAAGGTGGGATTAACCATACTTATGGTGGTGAAATTGATGTTTTACCTACTCTTGAGGACTTGTTAGGAATTAGCTCTAAGAATTATATTCAGTTCGGACAAGATTTGCTTTCACCAGAAAATAAGCAAATTGTACCGTTTAGAAATGGTGATTGGGTAACGCCAAAATACACTAAGTATAATGGAGACTACTATTACACTAAGAATGGTAAGCAAATTACGCACCAAACCGCAGCGCAACGTAAAGAAATTGGTAAGATTCAAAAATACGTTACAACTGATCTTGGATTATCAGATAAAGTCGTGAATGGTGACTTGCTTCGGTTCTACAAACTCCCAGGATTTAAGAAAGTTGATAAAAAACAATATACTTATAACCTTAAGAAGAGCTTGAAGAATTTACAGAAGCAGCAAAAGAAACAGAAGACAAGTTTGAAGTCGGAAAATAATAACCAGAGTACTTTCGATGATTACACAACCGATGCACCTGAGTTAAAGGATTATCCGAAATTAAACTTCCCTAAACCATAATAAAATAAAAATGGAGGCCAGTAGAAATACTAGCAATGTCATTAAGGTAAGCTATTGACAAAAAAGAATGAGGCTTTATTTACACTACTTGTGTAGATAGAGCCTCATTCTTTGCATTAAACTTATTTAGTCTTTTAAAATTAAAGAGGAGAAAGTCACTGCCCTTTCTCCCTAGTAAATTGTAACCGTCCTAATCACGATAAGGAGCGTGTCACAAATGGTTAACCATACTAATATCTTAAACGTTTTAGACCAAATTATCAATGAAACCACCAGTCATATCCATGATTTCACTAATTCGAGGCATGACTTTACTCGAAAACGAAAATTATCTGCTAGTACGGTAATCAAAACGATTCTTAATATGCGTAGCAATAGTCTAAACGCCGAATTATTTGATGCTTTTCCCGAACCTAATAAGCAGGTCTCAGTTTCTGCTTTTGAACAGCAGAAAGCTAAACTTACCCCTGCTTGTTTCGAATATATTTTTCATCAATTTAACCGGCAAACAAATAATCAACAGCTATTGAATCATCAATATCACGTTTTGGCAATTGACGGGTTTGACTTAGCTTACCCTGGAACCCAGATTCAAATTATATTTGTGACTTTTCAAAATATAAACCTTATTGTCAAATGCATGTTAATGCCCTATATGATCTGTTAAATAACAGTTATCAAGACTGCGTAATTCAACCCAAAGCAAAGATGAATGAACGTGATAGTGTGTTAATGATGATGAACCGCCTGCCAAATAATGCCATCGTAATTATGGATCGAGGTTATCCTAGTTTTAATTTAATTGAAAACCTCAATCGCCATCAAGGAATATATTATGTTATTCGTGCCAGACTGTCCGGTGGTTGTATCAAAGAGATTAAAGAACTGCCAGCTAGCGAATGTGACCGCCAAATTAAATGTCGGGTTACCACTTCTAGCCGTTATTACATTGAGCACAAAGATAAAGAAAAAGTTCACTGTATTAATCATCACTGGCATCAGTATAAAGCATTTCGCTCAAAAAATACGGAAGATCAACGTTGGGATTTTGGAGTATTTTGTACGATTAATTTTCGTGCTTGTAAGTTTCGGATTGGGACAACTAAAACTGGAAAGCCGGAATGGGAAGTTCTAATAACTAACCTTCCCAAAGAGCAGTTTCTCTTATCGCAAATGAAGCGGTTGTATCATTTACGCTGGGGAATAGAAACTGCCTTTTCCAAGTTGAAGTATGATCTTGACACTATTCAGTTTCACTCAAAAAAAGATAAATTTATCGAAATGGAACTTTATGCCAATTTAATAATGTATAATGTCGTAAGCACAATTGTAAACCAAGCCTATGTTCCTCAGACTAATCATTGCCATTGGTATACAGTTAATTTCAAGATGGCGACCATAATAGTACGTCACTATTATCGTAATAATTGGCAGCTAAAGTTTCGTCAATTATTAGTACAGATTCAGGGATACTTGATTCCCATCCGTCCAGGGCGTAAAGATAAGCGGAAACTAAGGGCTAAAAGAGCGATTGATTTTGTTTACCGAGTTGCATAAATAGCAGTTAGGTAACTAATTGCCTTTCTTTAGTGTGCTTTAAATCATTAAAACCACCTGATTGACGACATTAAATCGTCAATCGGGTGGTTTTAAAATCTGCTAAATAGGTTTCTAAAGCAAGGATTAGATGATAATTGTCAAGTCACTAACTTAATGACATTGGGGAAAAACTTGGGTCCTTTTTGTATTCTGTTATGAAAGTAATTGTAATTATCATAGAAAATAATGTGCTAGTTATCAGATTTATCATAGCTAACGTTTAGCCCATGAATATTAACGCTCAATGCATCTAATAAAAATTTTCTACATTTTTTGTATATATTTATGGACTGAAAGGAGTTAATATAATGTTCTTTTATAAAAATTATGTTGCGCAGGTTGATGAATCTGATTGTGGCATAGCAGCGCTATCAATGGTTTTTAAGCATTATGGATCAAATTACCTACTCGCTTCTTTGAGAGAATTAGCGAATACTGACAAAAGTGGAACTTCAGCATTTGCATTAATAAAAACTGCTGAAAAGGTAGGATTTGATACAAAAGCGATAAAAGCAGATATGTCACTATTTGATATCAAAGACATTCCGTATCCCTTTATAGTACATGTCATTAAAAAATCTGGTTTGGAACACTATTATGTTGTTTTAGGGTCAACGAAAACAAAAGTAATTGTTGCAGATCCTGATCCAAGAGAAAAAATAAAGAAGATTAGTAAAGACGATTTCAAAAATGAATGGACAGGTGTCTCTATATTTTTGGTTCCTTCAATCGACTATGCACCTGTAAGCAAAAAGAAAAGGTCATTTATATCATTATTTGGGAAGTTGTTAACGCAAAAGAAATTGATTTTAGATATAGTACTTTCTGCCCTGCTTATTACAATTATTAGTATAGCAACCTCGTATTATATTCAATCAATAATTGATACGTTTATCCCTAACGATATGCAATACACACTAAATATAATTAGTATTGGTTTAATAATAACCTATATATTTAATGCCGTTTTTACGTATACAAGAGATTATTTACTAATTGTATTGGGCCAAAGATTATCAATAGATATAATTTTAGCTTATATAAGGCATGTTCTTCAGTTACCAATAACATTTTTTTCAACAAGAAAAATAGGAGAGATTGTATCAAGATTTACTGATGCAAATAAAATAATAGATGCATTAGCTAGTTCTGTGATCTCAATATTTCTTGATGTGTTGATAGTAACAATCCTTGGATTTGTAATGATGGTACAAAACTATAAATTATTTTTAATAACACTAATTTTTGTTCCATTTTACATTTTTATAATATTAGCATTCACAAGGACCTTTGAGAAAAATAATAATGATCAGATGGAGTATAATGCGATATTAAATTCTTCTATTATCGAAGATATAAGAGGGATAGAAACAATAAAGACTCTAAATGTAGAAAATCATGTATATAAAAAAATAGATCATGAATTTGTAAAATATCTAAAGAGTAATTTAGGTTATGAAAGAATGCTATTAATCCAACAGGCATTAAAGCTCTTTATACAAATGTTATTAAACCTATTGATACTATGGATAGGAGCTAGACTTGTTATAAAAAATAAGCTTAGTATCGGACAACTCATGACGTTTAATTCATTGTTAACTTTTTTTATTAATCCTCTACAAAATATTATAGGGCTTCAGCCAAAATTACAAAGTGCTAAAGTTGCAAATAATAGACTTAATGAAGTATATGGAGTAGAAAAAGAATTTACCGAAAAGACATATATTAATGATGTTAAAAAAATAGTAGGAGAAATTCAGATAAAAAATCTTTATTTCCACTATGGATTTAAAAACGACATACTTAAGAATATAAATTTAACATTAAAATCGAAAGAAAAACTGGTAATAGTGGGGACTAGTGGATCTGGGAAATCAACTTTAGCTAAATTATTAGTGGGATTTATTAAACCATCTAAAGGAGAAATTCTTTACGAAAATCATAAATTACAATTAATAGATAAACAAACATTAAGGAAATATATCAATTATATTCCTCAAGAACCATTTATTTTTTCAGGATCAATAGAAGAAAATTTAAGGCTAGGTAATAAAGAGAATGTAACTATTGAAGATTTAGAAAATGCTTGTAAAATTGCGATGATTTATGATGATATCGATAATATGCCTCAAGGATTTAATACTATGTTGGATGAAAACGGTAGCATTCTTTCTGGAGGACAGAAACAAAGACTCACTATTGCAAGAGCATTATTGTCTCCAGCCGATGTACTGATATTTGATGAGTCAACAAGTGGTCTAGATTCAATTACTGAAAGTAAACTTATTAATAATCTGCTTTTATCAAAAAGTAAAACAATGATTTTTATTGCTCATAGATTAAATATAGCAAAAAAGGTTAATAATATTTTAGTAATGAAAGATGGATCTATTTGTGAAAAAGGAACATATACAGAACTAATAGCAAAGCATGGGGAATACTATAAATTAGAACAGGGGTAATATCTTGGATAATAAATTATTTGAAAGTAGTGAGTTCTATAATAAAAGATTTAAAAGTTATACACAATATATTATGTATATTGTGATTTGCTTACTGCTTCTTATGTTAATCAGCTCATTCATTGTAAAGAAAGAAATTGTCATAAAAGGAGCTGGAAGTATTGAACCAAGTAAAAGCCCATTGACTATACAATCAACGTCATCAGAACCAGTGAAATACAATAGACTAAAAGAAACAAGTTATGTACATAAAGGTGAAGTACTTCTTAAATATGACACAAAAAGCATTAATAACGTTCAAGCTACTACAAAGAAACAGTACAATAAAAATCTTGCAGAAATAGATGAATTAAATATTTTATTAAACAGTGTTATGACTAATTCTCAACTATTTGATCATACTGATTCATTTGGATATAAAGAGGAATTAGAAAATTACTTTGATCAGAAAAAAATTTATCAAAATGAACTTAACTTATTAAATAGTCAGAATAGCTTTGATAAAAGCCAGATAAATTCTTTAATAGAGTTACAACAAGAGGTTATAGAAAACTACCAATCCCAGTTACAGCAAACATCAACTAATTTTAATGAAAGTGAGACTAAAAACCAGCTCTTTAATGCGCAAAAAGAACTTATCCAATTACAACATTTCAATTCAAGTACATTTAAGAAAAGAGAAATTGAATTAAAAATATCAGAATTTCAAAATACAGAATTAAACAAATTAAAACAACAGCTTCAGTCTAAAAACGATACAAGTTTGAAATTGGAAAACGAAATAAAGGAAATTAATAGGAAAAAAGCAGATTTAATTATTCGTGCTCCTAGAGATGGGATAATACATTTAAATGAAAACCTAGAAAATCAAAGTATTATTGTAAAAGGCACCCCATTATGTAAGATATATCCAGTATTAAAAGGGTCACATCAAATTAGGATTTCTTCTTATATTTCTGCACAGGATATTTCGTCAGTAAAAGCTGGAGAAGTTGTTAGACTTAAAATTAGTAAAAATCTCCCATCGCCAATAATCCTTCAGGGTAAGATTGATAATATAAGTGTCGTTCCAGAAATTATTAATGGTAAAAATATGTATAAAGTAACTGCTGTTTCTAATGTATCCAGTAAGACAAGTAGGCAATTAAGATATGGTATGATAGGCAATGTATCAATAATTAATGGAAAAATATCCTATTTTAAATATTATAAAAATAAGTTACTAGGAAAGGACAATTTGAATGAATAAAAAACTAGAAATGCTTAAAAAATTTAAAACAATGAAAAAAAACGAACTAAGAAAAATAAAAGGAAAAGGAGAACGCTTTGGTTTTTATCGTCCAAAGTTTCCTTGGAAAATAAAATGGTAATAAGTTCCATCAATTATATAAGTTACATTCTATTTTCCTTTTTATCAACATACACAATATCATTAATAATGTATATGCTGATTGGAGTGAAAAGTAAGCTAGTTGTTTTGACCGAAATAATTATAGCAGTAATTTTAGTGATTTTTGGAGATAATATGGACTATGTAACATATATCGCATATATATTAATATTAATTGTAATATATGTTACCTTAGTAAAATTACCTTTTAGGAATGTATTATCTAACCTATTAATCTCTTATATTTGTACTATATGGATATTTAGTCTTTCCTCGTTCTTAGGCTCCGTTATTAATAAATTGTTGACCCATTATTATCATAAGAATTTCATTAATTTTACACTCCCTACGATTATTATTTCATTAATGATTATCATCGGTGTGTATATCTTTATAAGTTTTGTAAAAGAACATCTTTTTACATTTTCAAAAGGTCTCGAATACGATATATACTCGAATGGGGTTATTTATAGTGAACTTTTGGTATTTGGTTTAGAAAATATTTTACTAATTATAAGCGATGTTTTAAATATACAGAAAGAAGTAAGAGGAGCCTTATTAGTTTCGCTATCTATTGCAATGCTTGTTATTGTCATCTATATAACGTTGTATAAACAATATTTAGAGAATAAATTAGAAAAACAACGTTTTGCTGAGCAGCAAAGATATTTAACGGAAATAGAAAATGGATACTTGGAGTTAAGAAAAAGTAGGCATGATTATAAAAATCTATTGTTGTCCTTGAATGGTTTTCTAGAAACTAATAACATTCATGAAGCACAAGATTACATATCTAAGCTACTAGATTCAGAAGCAAAGATAGCAAAATTAAGTAAAGAATATTATTTAAAAATAGGAAAGATTAAAGCACATAGTTTACGCAGTTTAATCTTTAGTAAAGTACAGAAAATAGAATTCTATGGTATTCAATTAAATATTGAAATTAATGAAAACATAACAAGGGTACCAGGTAATACCATTGATACCATTAGAGTTGTTGGAATTCTGCTAGATAATGCAATCGAAGGAGTATTAGATATACCAAAGTCTAAGATTACTATAAATATTATAAAATATAATAATTATGCTTATGAATTCGTTATTTCAAATACAATAAATAAGGTAATTGATTTAAATCGGTTAATGGAAGAAGAATACACAACCAAACATGGTCATTCGGGCTTAGGATTATCTACTATATTACAAATAGTAAATAATAATAATATGTATGATTTTGATATATCTAAGACAGATTCGAGCATTACTTTTAGTTTACGTATTCAGGAGGAGCAATAGTGATAAAGGTTATAATTTTAGAAGATGACAGAGAACAACGTCAATTATTAAGTAGAATAGTGTCGAATAGGATTATGATCAATGAAACCCCATTTGAATACAATATGGAGGTTGTTTTAAACACAAGTAATCCTCAAGATGTTATTAATTTTTTAAGTGAGAATCAAGATTCTGATTATATAGTATTTCTAGATATAGACTTAAATAGTGATATAAGCGGACTGAATGTTGCAGAATATATAAGAGATAAAATAGCTTTGGCGGAAATTGTTTTTGTAACAACTCATGACGAAATGTTAAGGGAAACTTTGAAGAGACGCGTTGAACCTTTAGATTTTATATATAAAGATACTTCATTTAAAAAATATAAAATGGAGATAATGAGTGCAATTGATGAAGCTAATAAGAGGTATAACCGAATATTTAGTAGTAATAAAAGCAATGAAGTTTTTACTTATGAAGCAATGAAGGGTATATATAAAAGAATACCGTTTAGTGATATTTTTTATATCAATAAAATTAAAGGAAAAACTAGAAAGGTCAAATTAGTAGGTGTAAATACTCAATTAACTTTTAGCGGCGAATTGAAAGATTTAGAAAAAAAGTATAAATTCTTTTTTAGAGCTAATCGTGAATATATAATTAATATTAATAATATAGTGGAAATGGATTCAACTAAAAGAATAGTTTACTTTAGTAAAAATAAAAATGTTAAATGTTCAGTCAGTATTAGACAGATTAGAAAATTAATTAAAATAATTAACGCTTAAAACAAAATACACTACAATTAGTGCCCTAAAAATAAATATTTTTAAATAAGGTGTACTATAAAAACAACTTTTAAGGGAAAGGAGAGATAAAAATGAATAATCTTAATTCTATTAATAAGTTTTCGTCATTGAGTAAAGAAGACTTAGATACAATCTATGGTGGACGCAATTTTTGGAGAAATGCTGGAAGAGCTGCTTATCATGTATATGATGCAATTAACTCCTATGGAAACGGTATTCTCGACGGATTATAATATGTAAGAGTAGGTGATTTAATAATGCTATTTAACAATCGGAATTTAAAGAAAAGAATTTCGAAAATCCTAGTTCTAATGGTAATTTTTAAAACACCTCTTTATAATTTAGGATTCAACAGAAATATCTTTGTAATTATTTTTATAATACTATTTATGTTCAACTTAGGTCAATTTTTTTATCAAAGAAAGGATAATTATAATGAATAATAAATTTTATTTTAGTAAAAATTACGTTTCATTGGATAAATCAGAGTTGACAAACACTAAAGGTGGATTTAATAGATTAGCCTATAATATGGGAAGGGCTACAGCTGGAGCTATAAAGATTATCAGCATAGTTTCTGTATTTAAGTAAATTTTTAATCAAATGCCTTAGATTTCATATAGTTCTAAGGCATTTAATTTTATAATTATCAAACAATCATATCATTAAAACAAGAATTTTAATGACTAGTTTAAAATAGATGACGAATATCTACTCAGTTCTCATAAAATGGTCATTGATTTTTTTGTTAATGGCCTCTTTTATTATGTACAAGAAAAGGCGCCAAGACAGCCTTTAAGCCATCCTGAACGCCTTAACTATAAAATAAACCGTATTGATTATTACGCCGGAGTATACATTTTGCTAAGCCTTGCGACAATATCGGGTAATCTCCAATAATTATTTTTGTTAGTAGCAAAGTCAACTAATTCTTTCTGTGTAATTATTTCACGTGGTTCAGATTCACGAGAAAATACATATAAACCACCTCTCAACTTCTTATCATTATATTTAATAAATCCGTTGCGAGTAAACAAATAGATGGCCTTATACTGACCTTTGTCTAAATCTTTAATATAATTATCAAAGTCTAAATTAATATGCCCACCATTCTTAACTTGCAAAGTATACTTATTATTATCCTTATCCTTCATAAGAAATTCGTATTTTGGGGTATTCCTCTTATTAGTAGAAGGAATTAAGACAAGTTGTGATGTCGAACTTAAATAAGCGTACACTAAATCTTCTACACCTTCAGATGTTAAGCTACTCAAAAAGGCATTAGGAGTATTTAGGTGAAACTCTGAAGAGGTATCCAAATGATACTCAGATTTGTCGTTACTTTTTGGACTGATTTTCCAGACGTAATCGCTGTATTCATATACTAGATCACTTTTTATAAGCGTAAATGTCCCCCGAGGTTCAACACCAGTAATAAAAGGTAGCACATCATCTGCGTCGTATCCTTCTTTGACATATTCAACACATTCTAATTGGGTTCCAGTGTCATACTTAACAGTTTCATCATCTATAACCAACTTAAAGGTGTCATCAATTACTTTCCCTACAAAGTATTTATTTTCATCGTAATCGAACAGCCAAACATAATCACTTTTTTTGAGGTATTCTGTACGCCTGCTTCTTTCACCTATTAAGTATTGAAACGACCATGCTGACTTTTTATGATTGTTATTCCAAGTTGCTGTGTCATTAAAATCTTTTTCGGCCATTTTTAGAAATTCGTCAATACTATAAATTGTTTCACTCTCGCCTTCACTTTTGTGATAGCCCATACAGGTCCACCCACCTGATACGGTGTTATTTTCACGTAAATATCTAGCCTTACCCGCTTTGGCATCTCTCTTTACCACAAATCGCCACACATTACCCATATTTTCGCACCTCTAAATTTTAGATTAAAGCCATGGTTTTCAGCATAACCTTACCCTTTTATTTACAAAGTGCATTATAGCACATAGTGTACTTGCGGCTGTATTCTAATTTTTGATCTAATTATTGCTAGATTATAAGTATACGTTGGTGTGTTTAATCTCTGGTTTTATAATGCTGGAGGTGCTGCTCAATGAAAGCAGTTAGAAATACTAGTCTCCATTTCTTATATCGAATAGTTGCGTTGCACTAATTATCTGGTAAAATGTTTAGGTGTTCACAAGCTAGATTGAGCTTTAATTATGTTTATAATATGTTACTATTAAACGTGAGTAACCGTTTTCATTAACGGGTGAAATAAAGGATTTTGCATAATGGATGAATGGATGAACTATGAACAATTTGATCGGCAAACATGGCACGGCTTTTTCCCAACTGATTCAGTGCGGTTAACCCAAGGAAACTTGGATGAAATTAAATCGTTGAATGACCGAATTTCAATTGAGGATGTGCAGGATGTATATTTGCCGCTAATAAAATTAATTCAACTGCGCTACCAGAACTTTTTGGAATGGCAGATGCAAAAGGCAAACTTTTTACAGCGTTCCACGATGCGCATTCCATATATTATTGGAATTGCGGGTTCGGTTGCAGTTGGGAAGAGCACCATCGCTCGGTTGATTAGTATTTTACTAAATAAGATGCTGCCGGATAAGCGGGTAGAACTAATGACAACGGATGGGTTCTTATATCCTAATGCAGAATTAAAACGGCGGGGGATCATGGATCGAAAAGGTTTTCCCGAATCATATGATATGGAAAGACTTCTAAAGTTTCTCAATGATGTCAAAGCAGGGGAACCAGTTGTTAAGGCACCTACATACTCGCATCAAGTTTATGATGTTCAATTGGATAAACCCTTGGTAATTGATCGTCCGGATATATTAATTGTAGAAGGAATTAACACGTTGCAATTGCCGAGTAACCAACAACTGTATGTCAGTGATTACTTCGATTGGTCATTGTACGTTGACGCAGATCCGGACTTGATTGAGCATTGGTATCTTCAACGATTTGGGATGCTGTTAGATACAGCCTTTACTGACCCGTCAAACTATTACTATCCTTATTCGAAGGGTGACCGCCAAGAAGCATTTAGAATGGCAAAAGATGTTTGGCAACGTGTCGACCTTCCTAATTTACGGGAGTTTATCCTACCAACTAAGAGTCGTGCTGACGTAATTTTACACAAAACTACTGGCCATGTCGTGGATAAGCTTTACTTGCGACGGGGTTAATTGGTTAGCCAACTATATAAGTCAATAATTTCAATATCAGGATCTAAGCCAGCGTAATTGAGCGCTGGTTTTACTGTAATTAAGAGTTTTTTATATTTTGCGGAAAGTTGGCGTAGTCCGCTGATTGCCCGACGATAGGCGCCATCATCAGCGAGCGAATAAGCAATTTGAATACAGGTAAAGATATCATTTTTAATTGCGACAAAGGTGATCTCATTATCTTTGATGCGGCCGCTATATACTTGATAGCCTTGGCTCAACAAGTCAATAAAGACGATATTTTCAAGGATCCGTTGAGAAAGGACATTCTTTTTCAGCGTAAGAGCTTGCCGGATACTGGGATCGACTGGATAATAACGAATGTTGGTACTTTTAACGTGGTGACGAGAAAAATCATATTCTTTGCACGGGTAAAAAATAAAGGACGTCTGTAAGAACTGTAAATAGAAATCGACCGTCTTATTAGAAGTAGTGATGTGGTGACGTTTAAGACTATCAACAATCTGAGAGATGTTTTGCGTGGTTCCAGCATGATGAGCTAAGTGATGGGCGAGTTGCTTAGTCAAGCCTGGGTTACAAAGGGTCGCTTGTTGGGCGAAATCAGTAATGATAATCGTGTTGATGATCCCATTCACGTAATTGCGGAGGTTAATCGGACCGTGAATTTCGTGGGTATAGGGAAAACCGCCCTCATTTAAATATTGATATAACGTTTGGGAATCAGCTTCTTGGTGGTTCCTTTTTATGTATTCACGGAAACTGCAAGGGAAAACGGGGATGATAGTATAAGGAACCATTTGTTGAAGATTTTCTTTTTCCAGAATAGTTTTGTTGGAACTTGTAATATAGATATCAGTATTAGAGAGTGAATTTAGGGCATTGACAACGCGGGCAAACTGGGGAACCACTTCGACTTCATCAAGAAAGATATAATTCATCTGATGTTTACTAAGCCGATCAAGGATAAATTGTAAGAGATATTCTGGATTGCATAATTCGTTTTCTAGGAGATATTCAAAGTTGATCACTTGGATTTGACTTGAGGAAATTTCTTGACGCCGGAGAGTTGCTCGGAACTGGTCAAGAATGGTCGTTTTACCACACCGACGAACGCCAACGAGAATCTTAATTGTTGGTTGGTCCATGTTGTTTATTAGTTGGTTAAGATATTTTGTCCGAATAAACATATTACACCTCAAGTAAAAAATAACTAACTAAATTTTATCAAATGCAGAAAGCGCATTCAAATCAACTGAATTTGGAATGGATTACAAATCCTGCACTAGAAAAATTAGTTAAATCTCTTAGTAAAAGTAAAAAAATAAATCTTTTTAATCCTAATGTATCAATGTTCGAAACGGTTGCACGTGATATTTATGGCTCATTTTTATTGACAATTACTGCTAGACCACTTAAGAAAGATACAGATTAAATGAGATGAGGAGGCTGTCGAAATGATAAAAACTGATAAAGATACTAAAACACTTGAAGCACAAGCGGTTGATGAAGAATTACGTCTATTAAATATTGATTTAGAACACTAATTAAATATCCTCAATAAAATTCCATCTAACGAAAAAGGCGTGAGAAAATTTGGCTCCCGTCTTTTTTGTTATGGAATATTAAATAATCATTGACCATGCCATGCTCAGCCTGTAAACTAGCCTTTAAGAATAAAAATTTGAACAAAGGAAGTGTCATTGTGGCAAACATCAATTTAGATGCGTTTGATAAGATCATTGTCTTGGATTTTGGTAGCCAATACAATCAATTGATTACTCGTCGGCTTCGTGATTTCGGTATTTATTCCGAATTGCTTTCTCACAAGTTGACTGCAGACGAGATCAAAGAGATTAATCCTAAGGGGATCATCTTCTCTGGTGGCCCTAACAGTGTTTATGATCCAAACGCATTCAAGGTCGATCCAGAAATCTTTAAGCTTGGGATCCCGATCTTAGGTATTTGTTATGGAATGCAATTAATGTCATACGACCTTGGCGGAAAGGTTGAAAAAGCTGATAACTCCGAATATGGACGAGCAGATATTGAAGTACTTGATGACGAGGCTGTATTATTCAAAGGTTTGCCAAAGAAGCAATATGTATGGATGAGCCATGGTGATTTAGTAACTCAAGCCCCAGCTGGTTTTGAAGTTACTGCTACTAGTAAGAACTGTCCAATCGCATCGATTGCTGATAATGACCGTAAATTCTATGGTGTTCAATTCCACCCTGAAGTTCGTAATTCCGAATATGGATTAGACATTTTACGCCGCTTTGCTTTTGATGTTTGTGGCGCTAAAGCAAACTGGACGATGGATGACTTCATCGATATGCAGATTGATGAAATCCGCAAAGAAGTCGGTGACAAGAAGGTTATCTTAGGTCTTTCTGGTGGGGTTGATTCCAGTGTTACCGCCGTTTTGATCCACAAGGCAATCGGTGACCAACTTACTTGTATCTTTGTTGACCACGGATTGTTACGTAAGAACGAAGCTGACCAAGTAATGGATGCGTTGAGCCGCGACCTTGGTGTTAACATCATTAAAGTTGACGCAGCAGATCGCTTCTTAGGTAAGCTTGAAGGTGTTACCGATCCAGAACAAAAGCGGAAGATTATCGGTAAGAAATTTATCGAAGTCTTTAACGAAGAGGCCAAGAAGATTAAAGATGCTGATTTCTTAGCTCAAGGGACACTTTATACTGACGTGATTGAATCTGGAACAGACACCGCACAGACGATTAAGTCTCACCATAATGTTGGTGGTTTGCCAAAGAAGCTTGGTTTCAAGTTAATTGAACCATTACGTAAGCTCTTTAAGGATGAGACCCGTGAACTGGGTGAAAAGCTTGGGATTCCACATGAATTGGTATGGCGTCAACCATTCCCAGGTCCAGGCCTTGGAATTCGTGTTATTGGTGAAATTACTCCTGAAAAGCTTGAGATTGTTCGTGAAAGTGATGCAATCCTTCGTGAAGAAATCAAAAAAGCTGGCCTTGATGAAGAAATTTGGCAATACTTTACTGTCTTACCAGGTATTCGTTCAGTTGGTGTTATGGGTGATGGCCGGACATATGACTATGCAGTTGCTATCCGCGCCGTTACCTCAATTGATGGGATGACAGCTGATTTCGCTAAGATTCCATGGGACGTCCTTCAAAAGATCTCAGTCCGAATCGTAAATGAAGTCGACCACGTTAACCGCATTCTTTATGATGTCACGAGTAAGCCACCTTCGACGATTGAATATGAGTGATGTTATAGGACAATATGAAGAGGGAAGCCTAAGATAACGGCATTTGTAGAGGCTCGAATTTGATAGAAAAGGCAGTTAAATGCAAGTTGTCTACCAAAAAGTCTACCAAATAATACAGTAAAAGGTACTACGTAATTGGAGTTTACGTAGTACCTTTTTGTATCGTTGATTGTCAGAAGGTTATTAGAAATATATGCGGTATATTTATTTTTTTGTAAAAATGATAGATAGGGTATGCTTAGGAAATAATATAATTATCTTTAATTAATAATCCATATTTCATTAATCATAGTGAATTGATTTTACTTAAACTAAAAAGAAATGTATCAATATATATAAAGAATATGTTGAAACATTATTTTTTATGGTGAATATTAGCTTTGATAGAGGATGCATCCTCCAGAGCTTGGTGAATGACATCCGCGTACCTTAAATGTTTTGCATTATAAAATGCTACCGAAATAAAAATAGTTGTAACTAATATTAAAATAAGCAGGCTAAATATTATGGGAATAACAGGAACTTGAGCAACAAGATGCGTGATAACTTTAGTGTTAAAATTTTTAACAGTGACATTACCGACTGTAATATCTTCATTAGTCCCAGATATGGTAAGGATAAGAGCAATTGTACTAACTATTAGAATTACTTTACTAACATTATTAAGTGTTATATTTCTTTGATAGACTTTTTTGGAAGATTTTAGTTCAATATAATGCTTCAAAGTAGTTATTTCGGTTAGTGATAACTTTTGTAATTCATACACTAATAGTTCATATAACAAAATACTATTAACATTACCGTTGTTGTCTATGTAAAGCTGCATTTGATTTTCAGATGGTAAAATCTGTTTTATATCAAAAAAGACTAACAAGTCATGTAGATAGTCATCTTTCCAGTTAATTTTATAAAATCTTTCAATGTTAGTAAGATTTTTCCAACTATTTACTTTATAATTGTTCCAAATTTTAGAATAATGTTTATCCAATAAATCTCCTAAATAATTGATTAATTTAATTTCTACTGAACACAGAATATAGAAAGATATTATTGGATAAACAACATTAAAGATAGAATAAAGTAATTTTATCTTGAATACGAACGATATAAAATCAATACCAGTGATTACAATAAAAGATAGTATTGCTATTATAGGATGATTATAAAAGAATAATATATTTTTCAGCTTTGCTTTTCCCATTAAGGATATGCACTCCAATCTCTTTCTTATTTTGGTAAGTATTTACGTATTAATAAAAATACAAATTAGTAACTCTAGTCGATATTATTAAATCTTATAAAGCTCAAAAGGTCTCCTTATCAACAGCTACATGAGACCTTTTGAGCTTTATTAGTATATTATTAGGTTATGAAAAAAATTATATCAATAGTGTTTTATGGAAATTAATTCTTTGAGAACCGTATTTAATTCATTATAATCATGATGCTTGATATGCTTTTCTAACAAGTCAATATAATATTGCTTTTGTGACTCCGCCATATCGCTAAATGCTAAAGCATCATTTTTATTTGAGATAAGTCGTTGGGCCCATGCAACTAATGGATGAACCAGATCAACAGGTATTTGCATAATTTCTTGAAGGGTGTCTAACAATAAACTAATATTTGCTTCATCACTATTTAAAAGAGCATTAAATAACTTTTCCCGTTGTTTATCTGCCCAAAGAGGTATTGATCCTTCATAATGCATTCGGTCAAGTCTAGAAAGCAAGATAGCACCTTGTCCAATAATACTATGTGCAGCTTTCTTATTAATATCAAGAATTTTTTTAATGTTTTCTTGTTTGAAAGGATCTTGATAGCCATTTTTGGAGTCCATGAATCGTAATATTTGAGCACCGCCTAGTCCAATTCCGTCTGTTCCTGTTTGGACAATATCAGTTAAATGCTTGAAACGAAAGCCAGCAGAGAAATATGTTAATAATCCTCGTTCATGAGCCTTATGAACTAAAACTAAAGAATTCTTATATCCTAGTTGTTCCATAATTGGATCGCTAGGATACCAGTTTGCTGTACCATCAAATGTAACTTTATCGAAGTTACCAGCTTTTGCAATCTCGATTCCTAATTTTGCAATTTCTGTTTTATCAGTAATTCTTTTAGCTTTACCATTATTATTGGCCAAAGTAGTGGGTCTATCATCAATGAGTGGATAATTAATGCAAAAAGCAGCTGCAAGTACCTGTAAACTTTCATCACGAATTACGTTTGCCGATACAGTTTGCATAAACTTTATAGCTTGGGATACAGTCATTCTTTCAATAGCTACTTTACATTCAGATAACCCATTCATAAAGATTGATGAACATACTGCAATTGTAGTATGAACTGATTTGATAAATGAATTCTCAAAAGTATCTTCGAACATTGGTCTCCCGACATAAGATGATACAGATGTGTCTTTACCTACGCTCATCTTTACTTTTCCTATTGTTGCTAAATCAGGCAAACGATATGGTTCTACTACTTCACGATCGTTTTCTTGACCACGTTCAAGATACTCAATGTGAACATTGGTACCATTTATAAATTCCATTTTACGAATTGTTCCTGTTAGATGGCCTAGTCCTGGATCGGTAATTGAAGCTTGTGTTTGAATTTTCCGAAAGCCACTGTTTCCCCATGGCACAATTGGAGCTTCGTTATAACCCCGAATGTTGATCATTTCAAATGCAATTTGTCTGGCTAGATATTCTTGGAATGTTGGATTTCGATTTTCATGTCTAATTAATGTATCCAATAAACTAGCTAGATTAATAAATTTAGCATTGTCTAGTCTATCGTAATTTAGAGAGGTATTATTGGCAGAATTACTTTTTAAATCTACTAATAATAGAAGGCGTTCATGTTTATTGATAAGATTGGCATACCCGCTTTTATTTGATGATAAGAAAGGTACAACAATATTTATTTGTTTAAGCAATTTTAGGTAAGCATTTGTTAACTCATGAATATCTACATAGTCTACAATTGTTGATAAGAAATCGGAAATTGTATTAACTATTTTTGTTGTATTAGCATCTTGATACAACGTTTGTAAATGAGTGTAGTCTTCTATTAATCTTTTAGCATATTTTGTCGGTGTTTTATCCACCACAGGCATATATGCAGAATCCTTAAAGAAAGTTTGATCAGTAAATTTTTTATCCTTAGCAATTTGAATGGTTAGGCGATATTTAATTTCAAATAAACTATTTAAAATTGCTTTTTTACTAAACCAGTTTGTAAGTAAATGTAACCAGAATTTATATCTTTAACATATCGACGATAATATCTATCATTTTCGATCACAATTTTAATCCTCCCAATCTGCAACGACTACTTTTCCAATCATATGCCCATTTTCAACAAGACTGTGAGCTTCTCTAAGATTATTGGCATTTATTGGGGAAAGTGATTGTGTTAAAGTGCATTGTAATTCGCTATTATCAATCAAAGTTGCTATTTTATTAAGAATCTCATGCTGTGATTGCATATCTGGTGTATGATAATAAGATTTTGTGTACATCCATTCCCAAGCGAATATAGCCTT
>NZ_JAJGVH010000071.1:0-16919 GCF_020785355.1 Limosilactobacillus reuteri
CTCGTATTCTATAAATATATCCTTACGGATTTTGCTACATTACAACTTGTTTTCTGGTCACCGCATGATAACCTCTAATTATCATTGGCTTTGGTCAACTGGTATAGGTTAATACCTCCTGTAGTTTTTAACTACTTATGAAGTCTGCCGCCCAGCCAATCTACTGATTTTCGAACTCACATGCTGTATCGATTAGATAGTTTACTAATTCAGAGTAGGATTAGGTGCAGCTTTAACTCTCTAACCAATGAATACTGATACTTGCGAGGATGTTTTTAGTGATTGTAATTAGGGGCTATCATGCAGTGATCAGATTAAGACCAGTAAATTTTAATGAAAGGAGGCCATTCCAATGAAACTTTTTGTCGGTATTGACGTTAGCTCAAAAGATTTAGTAACTTCAATGATTTCTGAAGAAACAACTGAAGTTGTTTTCCATGGTAACTTTGTTAATGATTTGAAAGGCGCAACAGAATTAAAAAACATGATTATCGATACGGCGAATTCAAATCATCTCGACCAAGTTGTGATTGGCATGGAAGCCACTTCCATTTACAGCTTTCACCCAGCAATGTTTTTCCAAGAAGACTCGGACCTTAAAAAGTTCAATACACAATCCGTGGTTATCGATCCTAAGAAAACTAAGCGCTATCATGATGTCTTCGCTGAAGATAAAAATGATCAAATCGACGCTTTTTACATTGCTGACTTCCTACGTGTTGGACGCTATTCAGTAGGGATTGTTCGTCAAGAGAACTACATTGCCCTGCAACGCTTAACGCGTTCCCGATATGAGCTTGTTCAAAGCTTAGCTCGGGCTAAGCAACACTTTATTGAGAACCTATACTACAAGCTCAATAAATTAGTAATTTCTGATGAACTGAATACTTCTATCTTTGGTTCAACGATGATGAGTCTGCTAACTGAAGATATGACTACTGATGACTTACTTAATCTTTCGATTACTGATTTAGCCGATTATCTGAATGAACACGGCCGGGGTCGCTTCGCGAACCCTGAAGCCTTGGCGAAAATAATTCAAAAGGCAGTTCGTGCTTCTTATCGTTTAGACAAAGTAATTGCTAATTCAGTTGATACAGTTCTCTCCGTTTATGCCGAGGAAATTAAAGCTTTTCAGAAGATGATTAAAGACCTCGACAAAGCAATTGAGAAAGTAGTTCAAGTAACTGATGAAGAACAGATTTTGCGCTCCATTCCCGGAATTGGACCAGTATACGCTGCTGGTATTTTAGCTGAAATTGGTCAAATCGAACGATTTGATAATGAAGCTAAATTGGCTAAATATGCTGGGCTTTCCTGGCGAGAAAAGCAGTCCGGAGCTTACGCTAGTGATAATACTCCGCTCAAGAGAACTGGTAATGCTTATCTTAGATACTATTTGGTTGAAGCTGCCAACAGAGTTAGAATCCAAGATCCAGTTTTTGGTGAATATTATCGGCGTAAATATCAAGAAGTAAAGCATACCCCATCAAAACGCGCTCTCGTCCTTACCGCACGTAAACTTATTAGGGTGATTTTCTTCCTACTCAAAAATCATCAAATCTATCAGGAAAAGAGGTAATTGGTATAGGAAGATAAACTGATTCTCGACGCTTAGCTTTTAAAACACCTTGGGATCAAGGCTTATTTAAGTGCGTCAAAAATCTGGTCAAAACAAGTTTGTCAGTGATAATTTTATCTTGACTTATTACCACATGACTTAATATCTAATTCCATCATAGATTAAGGAGACTATTATTTGAAATGCTTATTATATTTAATACTTTATTCAAAGATTGTATATATCATTACCACAAACTAGCAAACCAATAGACTAATGGAATAGTTACTAAACTCAAAATGGTTGAAATACTCATTAAGACGGTTGCTGGCCGTGCATCTCCATTTGATTGTAAGGTAAAAAGAACGACTAATCCTGCTACTGGACATGCACTAAGAATTACTGTGGTGAAGAGTGGAACACCGGTGATTCCTAATAATAATAAGATAATTGTCCCTAGAATTGGGAAGAAAATATTCCTTACGAAGAGACTTCCCCAGAGTGCAGTTGGTAATTTGATATTTTTAATACTTAGATTGGCAAGATTACTTCCGATGACAATCATTGATAGTGGAGTAAACGCTGGACTGGTGTAATCAATAAAACCAGCAATTAATTTTGGCAACCGAAAAGAACTAATGAATAGGAAAAGGCCAATAATAATAGCGATAATATTAGGATTTAAAATAATTTTCTTTAACTGTGTTCTCCAATCATGAGGCTGCCGTTTTTGAAAAATTCCAATTCCCTGGGTCCACGACATGACATTAAAACCAATCATTGAGGCGACAGCATAGAAGACGCCCACGCTTCCAAAAAGTCCTTGTGCTAATGGAACGCCCATAAAGCCATTATTAGAATAGATACTTCCATAAGTTGCAATTTGACGAATATTTTGGTCCTTTACTTTATGAAAAAGTAGTTTTGCAATCAAAATTGAAACAAAATAGGTCAGAAAGACACCAGCAATCAATAGTAATAATTGATAAAATCGTGATCGCGAAAACGGTTGTTCAAAGGCTTTAATAATTACGATTGGCGATAAAAAGTAGAGTGTAATATTGGTTAAATCATTAATTGATTGTGGATGGAGAAATCCGAGCTTTCTAATAACTGCTCCTAAAAGCATTAGTAAGAAAATAATGACGACTTGGTTAAAAATTTGCCCAATCGACATTGCACCACTTCCTTCAGTAAAAATCACAATTACTATTTTACAACAAAAAGGAGAATGATTTTACTGAAGGTGCCGACGCTCATTGCGATCAACGGCAAAAGGTTCTTAATAATGTATTAACAGGAGCGGAATCAATGGCGAAATTATTTTGATATAATGGCCTTAATGAATAAGAAGAAAAAAGTTTCATATGAAACTTTTTCGTTTACCTTTAACCACCATTTAAAAACATAAAACAGCTAAAATAGAAGATAAGAAAATCGCTTGGAGGGTGAAAAATGAATAAGGCTGTAATTATGTTAGTTGAGGATGAGGAAAGTCTTGCTAGTTTCTTAATAACCGAACTAGAACTTGAAGGCTATGAAGTCATCTGGGCCAAAGATGGGCGTGAGGCACTCGATATTTTTAAAGAGAAAGATATAACCTTAATCTTATTAGATTGGATGCTCCCAATTTATGATGGTCTCACAGTTCTACGCCGAATTCGGCAATCAAGTAATGTGCCGATTATTATGATTACGGCTCGTAGTCAAACTTCTGATATTAGTATGGCACTTGATCAAGGATTAGATGATTATATTACTAAACCGTTTGAGATTGAGGAACTTTTAGCACGAATTAGGGTTGTATTACGACGATTGGGTCAAGAAAAAGCAGAGAAATATGATTATAAATTTGGACCATTTGAAATTAATTTACTGAAACATCAATTTATGGTTGATGGCAAGCAGGTTCATTTAACGCCTAAAGAATTTTCCCTCATGGTTGCCCTAATTAAAGAACCAGGAGTCGTTCAAACCCGTGATGATCTTCTTAATGAAATATGGGGGTATGATTTTGATGGTCAGACCAATACTGTTGATGTCTATATTCGTGCTTTGCGCAACAAGTTAGGCAAATACCGCGACTTAATTAAAACGGTGCGAGGGATTGGTTATGTATTAGGTGATGAGCAATGAGTAACACACATCCAGTAACTGCATCGCGGCAATTAACTCGTCTTTTCTTAATGTTGTTTGCAGTGATTTTAGTAGTTATTAATCTTCTTTTTGTGGTTACCGCCACTAATTTAATCTATCGTTATGCTGATGATCAGGCAGAAGAAGTGATTGAGACAATTGAGGAAGATTGGCCCGAAAATCAAAATCGCGAAACTTTTTTGAATGCTTATGTTGCTCGTCAAGACGATGACGCAATCGAGATCACTGATGGTAAACGAGAATATACCTCACCCAAAGCCCATAAAATTTTTAAACGAATTGACCAGCGAAATTTAGCGATCAAGAATCTACAGTTAACCCGGCATGGGGTCTATTATTTACGGCAGCAAAAAGTCCATCATCAGCGAATTGTAAAAGTAGCGATTAATGTTGATGATTTAATCAAATTAACAGGCTGGCTCTTGATAGTGACTTTGTTAATTAACCTTGCAATAAGCATCATTACTCTCCCAATCATTCATCGGTTGGCTAAAGGATGGACCCGACCATTGACTAGTTTAGATAATGAAATCGATGCAATCACGCCTCAAAGTGATCGATTACAAACTTTGATGGTTCCCCAACAGCCGTTAGAAGTACGAAAAGTTGCGCAGTCTTTTAATCAGTTATTAGACCGGCAGTATCAAGCGATGCAACGAGAAAAAGAATTTATTGCAAATGCATCTCATGAGTTGAAGACACCACTTGCCGGAATTCTGGGACATGTAAACTTGATAAGAAGGCATGGGGATAAACATCCAGAATTAATTGGCAAATCATTAAAGTACATTGATCAAGAAGCACAGCGAATGAGTCAATTAATAAATGAATTGCTTATCCTAGAAGGACATCAAACTAAAAAATTAACAGAAATTAACTTATCGAAAATTATTCTTGCTGAAGTTGAGTCACTCCACGGCGCATATCAGCAGAAATTTATTACGGACTTAAACCCGAATATATCTTACCGTATAACAAAGGGTGACTTTCAAAGCCTTGTGCATAATTTATTAGAAAATGCGGCCAAATATTCACCAATTGATTCACCAATTGATGTGCTGTTAACGACAGATGATCGCCGCATAATTTTAAGAGTTGCTGATCAAGGTCAGGGAATTGCAAAAGAAAATCGTCAAAAAGTTTTTGAAAGATTCTACCGTGAAGATGAATCACACTCCAATAAGGTTGCTGGTTCGGGAATTGGACTTTCAATTGTCAAAATGATTATTGAAAAATATCATGGGAAAATTACGATTCATGACAATGAGCCAGTTGGAACGATTTTTACAGTTTATCTTCCTAAACAAAAATGAAGATTTCTTCATCATACTTTCACCTGTTCTTGGTTTTAGTTGGCAGATTATTTCGTAAAATAAAATTACCAACTAAAGTTAAGAAGGGAAGGATAAAAATGACAGAAAAAATCGAACAAAGACAAGATCATCAGCCAAACGCAGACAAGAAAAAAACAAGGAAATTTCCTCAAATGACTAAAAAAATGCTTATTACAGCTTGCATTTGCGGTGGAATTATTTTAGGAGTTGGTGGAACAGCTGGAGTAGTGGCAATGCATGACCATCATGACCAAATCGAAGCGGCCATCAAACATGAAAAATTAGCCAAGAAGAGTGATATCAAGATTGATCAGCAAGCAGCAATTGATAAATTTAATCAAAAGTATCAAAATAAGCAAATCGATGAAGTTGAATTAGAAAGCGACAATGGAAAATATGTATACAAAGTAAAGGGCTTTGACAATACAAATGAGTATAAGGTCAAAGTTAATGCCAAGGATGGTAAAGTAATTTCCAGCAAGTCGGAAAAACTCGATAAAAATGATAAAAAATACACCTTAGATCCAAGTAAGGCGATTAGTCGTGATGAGGCGAGTCAAATTGCAGAAAAGGCAGCTAAAAAGGGTAGTAGTATTGAATGGAAATTAGAACAAGAAAAGGAAAATCAAGCTGTTTGGGAAGTTAAAGTAAAAGACGGCCGGACAGTTAAAGAAGTTAAGATTGATGCTGGCTCGAAGAAAGTATTAAACGTTGAAAACGATCATTAATAAAATCCCCCGCATGTGTCAAAGCCGCATGCGGGGGATTTTATATTTAATGATGATTTTCGCGATATTGTTGCGCACTCACTCCTGTCCAGGTATTAAAGGCACGCAGAAATGAATTGGTTTCTTGGTAAGCCAAGAGAAAAGCAATATCATCGATTGTCATTGTTGTATTCAACAGATAATTTTTAGCTAGCATTTCTCGCGTTGCATTTAATTGTTGTTGAAAGTTAGTATTCTCAGCTTTTAATTTTCGCTGGAGAGTTCTTTTACTAATGCCAAGCGATTTGGTAACATCTTCAATTGCTGCTTCACCACGTGGCAATAGTTCTACTAAGGAACTCCGAACTCGTTTTCCATATGAATCATCGATGTCAAGATCCGCTAATTTTTTCTTTAATTCTGGTTCGAGATATTCAAGAATTGAGGTGTTCTCCGTAGTGAAGGGGACAAGCAAATCTGCCATTTTGAATGTAATTGAATTAGCTGTACCTAGCTCAAAGGGAACGCCGTAGTAATCAATAATTGCTGACTGGTCATCGTTGAAAGTTGCGGTAATTTTAATCGGCTTTATTTTTTGACCAGTGGCGGCTGACATTAGTTGAATCATGAACGCAAACTCACCTTTGACAAAGAAGTTAGGTAAGGGTTCCGTTGCGCTAAGCGATGTCAAAGTTATTGTTAACGTATCGGGTTTTTGCGTACCGTTATAAGTAACAGGACCGATTAATTTTTTATAGTGCGCCAACCGTTTAAGAAATTGATAACCATTTTTACTACAATATGCAGCAAAAATAGGTGGAGAAAAGGTTTCAATATTATCAGTGGCAACTAATTTAGTCGGGAATAGCGGATCTTCGGTTACCGAATCAATAGCATTGATCATTGCGAAGTACTCTTGTTCAGTTAATTTTAATTGCTGACGAGCAAATGTATCTACTGGTAGTTTTACAATCCGCAAAATTTCTTGAGGATTAATTCCATTAGCAGCTAATAATTGTCCATAACGGCCATCAATAATAAATTTTTCCACCTAATTCACCTATTTCTTTTTATTATTTGATTGCTGGTCTGCCACAAACTTCATTGTTGGCTTTTTAGGCATCATTGGCATCAAGCTAACAAATGGCCGTTGCCAGCTAGTGAGACCCGCAAATACATTTAACTTACCGTCGAGCATTGCTTGGTAGCCTTCTTCGGCAACTTTTTGTGGACTAACCCCATTAGCAAACATCTTTGTATCAGTTAAGCCACCAGCTTTAGCAAATCCAGTGTCCATTGCGCCCGGCATTAAGGCTGTCACCGTTACCCCTGTGTCTTTTAATTCATACCAAAGGGCATCGCTTAATGATGTGAGATAAGCTTTTGTCGCATAGTATTCAGCTTGTAATGGTCCAGGAATAAGGGCAGCAGATGAGGAAACATTTAGGACATGTCCTTTTCCTCGTTTAACCATTTGTGGCAAGATTAGCTTCATTAATTTTGTAGGAACAATCATGTTAACCTTAGCCATATTAATATCTTGTTCCATTGTCCGATCGAGGAAACTTCCTTGTCCCCCAAGTCCCGCGTTATTAATTAAATAATCGACTTGAGTGTTAGTTTCTTGTAATTTTTCAAAAATTTCTTCGGCAGCATCGAACTGTGTGAAATCAACAGCGATGGTCATCACTTTAACATGGTATTTGTTAGTAATATCGTGTTCGAGTTGGGCAAGCTTTTGTGGGTTCCGACCGACCAAAACAAGGTTACCACCTTTTTGCGCATGGATCTTAACAAATTCCATTCCAAGACCACCTGTAGCACCAGTAATTAAAGCAGTTTCTTTTGACATAATAATTCCTCCTCAAAATCTTATCTTTCGTTTGATGTTGATTCTAGTATATGCTGAAGAAGAGAATAAGTAATATCATATGATGCCAAACTGATATCAAATGGCGCCAAGTAATTAATTTTTGATGGCGGTTGCTAATCTTTCTAAACCATCTTTGACTTGTGAACGGGGGTAGGCGATGTTAATACGAATAAATTGACTGCCATTGCCATGATAATAGGTTCCTGGATTAATAATTAACCCAGTTTGTTCGCGAATCTTTTGTGCCAAAGCAGCGCTGTTATCAGTTACTGCACTAACATCGATCCATACAAGGTAAGTTGCCGTTCCAGGAACAACATGGAGCTGAGGAAGGTTAGTGCGAATGAATTTTTCAAGATATTTCCGGTTTCCCAGTAAATACTGTTTGAGCTGATGAAGCCAGTCTGCACCTTGCGTATAAGCAGCGATTGTGCCAGGAATTGCTAAGAGGTTTGGTTCTGCGACTTCATACTTATTAATTGCGCGGGTAAAGTGTTCCCGCAAAAGAGGATTAGGAACGATTCCCGTAGCAGCATGAAGGGCCGCCACGTTAAATGTCTTACTGGTTGATACTAATGTAACCACGTTTTGGCGACAATCTTCTGGCAAGGAGAAAGTAGGAGTATAGTCTGGACCCGTTAATACTAGATCACCATGAATTTCGTCACTAATAACAATGATGCCGTACTTTTGAGCTAGTTTAATAATCCGAATTAACTCATCGTGCGACCAAACATAACCAGTAGGATTGTGAGGATTACATAAAATCATCAGCGTAGTAAGCGGGTTACTCATTTTTTCTTCAAGGTCATCCCAATCAACAGAATAAGTATATGTAGATTGATCATATTTTAGTTGAGTAGGAAAAGCATGACGGCCGCTATTGAGAATAGAATTATAAAAAGTATTGTAAACTGGCTCCATTACCAGGACGTTATCACCTTCATGACTTAAATAATTAACACAGGCAGTAATAGAAGGGATGACACCAGTCGCAAATCGCATCCAAGCGGTATCAGCTTCTGTGTTATGCTCGGTTTTATACCAGGAAGCAACTGCATTAAAGTATTCATCACTAGGATATTCATAGCCAAAAGCGCCTGAATCAATCTTCTTTTTCATTGCGGTCATAATTTCGGGGGCAGTCTTAAAGTCCATATCGGCGGTTGTCATCGGTAATTCATTAGCTTTTACATTCCATTTTTCAGAATTGGTGTGACGCCGATCGAGAATTGTATCAAAATCATATTCCATAATTTTTCACCCTTTACTTCTTTTGAATTATTTGAATCTTGCTTGGATCAATTTTGGGATCATCCATAATAATTTCATCAGCGTGATCAACGGTGATTTTACCACTAATTGGGTTCTTAATACTCATAATAGTACCTTTTAGCTCGGCATCAATATTAGTACATAATTCAAAGGCGAGGTCAGTTCGCAGAGCACGACAATTCTTCATCGTTAAGTGATCGACATAGCATAATCCCTGATCGCTTTCGATTGTGCAATTAATAAAAGTAATGTTCTTGGTATTCCAAGCAAGGTACTCACCACTGATCTTAGAATCATAAATTGTGACGTTCTCACAGTTCCAGAAGGCATCCTTTGATACTAAGCGTGAATTATGAACTTCAACATTTTTAGCACCATCAAAAACATAATTTCCGACAAGATCAAGATGGTCGACATAAATGTTTTCACTATTCATTCCTAAATAGTCACCAGTAGCATAGACATTTTGCATCTTAATATTTTTACAGTTCCACATTGTTTCAGCAGCATCTGTAAAGTGAACGTTATTAAGAACGATCCCATCACATCGCCGAAATTCTTTAGGTGCTTGAATTGTACTGTCAGTAATCTCAATATCGTTGGTATACCAAATCCCAGAACGTGACATTTCTTCAAAAATTGTATTGGTTACTTTAATGTGATCGGAATACCAAAGAGGGTACTTCCATGTGAAGAGCACGCCATCAAGAGTTAAGTTAGCAGTTTCTTTTAATGGTGATTCACCCTTACCAAAAGTAGTGTTGACTAAATGCGCATCTCGGAGACCATAAAGAGGACGTTCCCCATCATAATAGGCTTCTTTAATTTCTTCCATCCTAATTACCTCACTATCCTTAATTAATTTTATAATAGGCCGAAAATAAAAAACGCGCCATTAAAGACACGTTTTAAATTAATTTTTTAATCGTCCCATACTTTTTTAGCAACGTTGAATGCGGACCAAGCATTTGGCCAGCCAACGTAGAACGCTAATTGAGTAATAATTTCCGCAATTTCATCTTTTGTAATACCGTTGTTCTTAGCAGTTTGCATGTGGTAAGGGAGTTGTTCAAAGGCACCCTTTGTAATCAACGCGGTAACGGTTAGAAGACTCCGATCACGAAGGCTTAATTCCTTTTCCCGTGACCAAACCTGTCCGAATAATACATCATCATTTAATTCTGCAAATTTAGGGGCGAAATCACCAAGTTGGTCGCGACCAGCTGTTTGTTTCTTTGCCATGAAAATCTTCCTTTCTCAACTGTTATTTTTGATTACTTTTACTATAAGCCGAGATAGATAAAATGGAAAATACTTATATTAAGTAGGTAATGATGCAAAAAGCGAATAGTTAAAACAAGTATACATTTAGTGTATACTAATATGATAATCAAGTAATGTTAGTTTAGAAAATTTGATGCTAATATTTAGACAATGATTAAAGCAAAGGAGACAAAAAATAATGTCTAAATATAATGTACCTACTTTCAAGTTGAACGATGGCAATGAAATTCCAGTAATCGGCTTTGGAACTTTCCAAATCCCAGCTGATGGCACGACATACAATGCAGTTAAGGATGCCCTGGCTGCTGGTTATCATCATATCGATACCGCGGCTGCTTACATGAACGAGCAAGAAGTTGGCAAAGCAATTAAGGATAGTGGTATTCCTCGAGATCAAATTTGGGTCACTAGCAAGATGTGGCTTCAAGATTACAAGTACGAAGATGCTAAAAAGGCAATTGAAACTTCCCTTAATAAGTTAGGGCTCGATTACATTGACCTTTATCTCCTTCACCAACCATATGGGGCGGTTGACGAAGCGTGGAAGGCAGTCGAAGAAGCGCAAAAAGCTGGTAAGATTCGTTCAATCGGTGTTTCTAACATGTCACCTAAGCTTTGGAACAAGTTTGTCCCGAACTTTGATGTGACCCCTGCCGTAAACCAAGTTGAATTTAACCCTTACTTCCAGCAAAAGGAATTACGTGAAATTCTTGCAAAGGATGATGTTCGTCTTGAAGCCTGGGCGCCTCTTGGTCAAGGTAATACCGACTTGCTTCATGAACCAGCCATCACGGAGATTGCTGAAAAGTACGGTAAGAATGCTGGTCAAGTAATTCTTCGCTTTGAAAATCAAGAAGGAATTGTTGTCTTTCCTAAGTCTGTTCACGAAGCACGGATTAAGAGCAACCTTGATATTTTTGACTTTGAATTAACGGATGAAGAAATGGATCAAATTCGTGCGCTCGATAAGGGTAAGGGAATGCATGACCCAGATGCGCCCGGTGTTGGTGAGATGTTATTAAATGCGTATGATATTCATGCTAACGATTAATACTTTTAAAGCATAGATAAGAATTAATTATAAGCATTTTTCATCATTATTTTTTTACGTTAAAATTTATACCACATTTTAAGATAAAGGAGGCCCTCAAGAATGGCAAAGACCCTTGTTTTATACTATTCTGCAACTAACACTACTAAGAAGATTGCAGAACAAGTTGCGCAAAAGTTAAATGCTGATATGGCAGAAATTCATCCGGCACAACCATATACCGCTGCTGACCTTAATTGGCATGATGAAAGCAGTCGGACAACGGTTGAACAACACGAGCATAATAGCCGTGTTGACATTAAGGATGATTTACCAGATATTACTAACTACGATAATATTGTTATTGGTCATCCAATTTGGTGGGCAATTCCACCGCGGATGATTAGTACGGTGATTGATCATCTTAATTTAAATGGTAAGAATTTAGCTTTATTTGCTACTTCTGGTGGAACTAATTATGATCGCTCGCAAAGCTATGTTGAACGAACGGTTAATGAAAATGGCTATGATACTAAGATCAATCAAGGAGCAATCTTAAATAGTCCTAGGCAAATTGATGGCTGGATTGATTCGCTTAATTTTAAATAAAGAGAAGCGCTGAGGCTGGTGAAATCCAGTTATGCAGCGCTTTTTTGGTGATATAAAAGAAGCATTTGACTATTAATCTAAAGTTTTATCCGATTAGCCAAATTAGTGGTAGTTCTTGTATTAAATATATGCAGTTTAAGGAATTTTTGGTAAAATGTAAGAGTTTTAAAACTAAATGGTCAATCGACGCAATTAGCTACGCTGGTTGACCATTTTTGTATATTTGAGGAGGATATTTATATTATGGAGATATTGGTAACGTTATTTGATTTGGTGTTTTTTGTTGCGTTTATAGTCGCAATTGTCTATGGGGTTAGGTGGTTTAAAGGAAGAAAAGATAAAGAGAATGAATCACTTAAGAAAAATAAAAAATATTTTTGGATTAGTCTTATAGTAATGATTATTTCACTATTAATTGCTGGAATGGCACAGGGGAGTATTGATGAAGCTCAAGAACAACAAGCTACAGAACAACAGGAAAAGAACAAATCAAATTATAAGGACGATAAAGAAGATTTTATTGATCAATACGGCACACTTGGTTCTAAGGTTGAAGATCTTTCAAAGCAAGAAGGAAAAGAATGGAGTGATGCAATAGATAATTCTGATGATTTTGATGTAGAATCTGCCGTTGAGACTATCCAAAGTAATCATACCGACGAGATTGATGAAATTGATAGTAAAGTTAATGACCTGCATGACCTAGATCAAAAAATTCAGAAAAATGATTCTGTAAAGAAATCCGACAAGGAAACTATCCATAAATCGTACTTAGACTTAAAACATTTTGCTAATCATGCAACTAATATTAGTGGTAGTTACAATGATTTTACTGATGAGCATAATGACTTAGATCAAAAAACAGCAGACCATATGGAAGAACTTCAAGACCTATAGACAGCAGTAGTTTAATGGTGTTTTAGAGTTTTAATCATATAAGTTTGGGCGGCCTTATTCGTTTTAGGATAAGGTCGTTTGCTTTTTTTGTAATGGTAAAACTCATTGTACTTCCTTTAACCGATTCAAGAAAAGCTGCGCAACATTAGATAGTTGACGGTTTTTATTCCAAATGAGATTATTTTGATCTGTAATAGTAGGGGTTAAAGGACGAAAGACAAGATTAGTTCCAGCGATATTGATCAGATTTTCATAGGTTAATGCAAGGCACGCTCCTGTCTCGACTAATAAACGAGCATTAAAAATTAAATTGTACTGGCCAATAAAGTTGTACTGATCAATCAATGAACCAGCCCACACCCGAAACACATCCTGCTCTTTAGATTGAGCTGACGTAATAATAGGGACACCCTTTAGATCTTCCGGAGTAATCTTTTCCTTCTCTGCAAGCGGATGATCTTTTCGGACTAAGATTCCCCAGATATTCTTTTGCGGCAACCTAATTGAATGATAATCTAGGAGCTTTTCTGGTCCCATTATGATTCCAAAATCCAAGGTACCGTTATTTAAGCGCTGGTAGATCAGATCACTATCGCCACTTACTAAATTAATCTTGATATCTGGGTATTCTTTGAGCAGGTTACCAATTACAGTCATTACTGGTTGAATAGCTGTACTTTCTCCAGCACCGATATCTAATGTTCCGCTAATGATCTTTTGCGATTGCAGGTCTGTTTCAGTTTTGTCAACGAGACCAGTAATCTCTTGCGCCCGTTCATATAAATAGTAGCCTTCTTGGGTAAGTTTGATTTGCCGGTGTCCTCGTTCAAATAAAGTGATCCCTAGTTCCTTTTCAAGATCCATTAATTGTCGTGATAGTGTCGGCTGAGAAATATGTAATCTTTTAGCTGCATTTGAAATGTTTCTTTCTTGAACTACTTCGATAAAATACCTCAGTACACGGACTTCCATTTTGATCACCCCGATATGCTTTTTAACTATAGTATGTTATTAAATATAAGTATTTAACATTATTATAAAAACTCGATAAGATATAAACAATAATTTTAGGCAAAAGAGGGATGAAAATGAAAGAGATTAAAAAAGAAGAACTTGCGACAATCACGGCCACGGCCTTAAAAAATCAAGACTTGCTTCAACAATTGAATAGTCGACCGGCATCGCAAAGAGGAATTCGCCACATCCTCAATGATGTAACTGGTCAAAAAATAGATGACTCTGTTGAAATTCGCTTGCCGATCCGTAGCGATTACGGAGCTAACTTGAAAATTGGGAAACAAGTATTTATTAACAGTGGGGCAATGTTTACTGATCTCGGCGGAATTGAATTGGAAGATAAAGTTCTAGTCGGACCCAATGTAACAATTATTTCGGTAAATCATCCCCTTGATCCAGAAAAGCGCCACGGTGTTGAATTGAAAGCAGTCCTTATTAAGGAAAATGCCTGGCTTGGTGCAAACGCTACAATCTTACCAGGTGTTACAGTTGGAGAGAATGCTGTTGTTGCAGCGGGAGCAGTTGTTAGTAAAGATGTTCCTGCCAATACTGTTGTTGCAGGCGTTCCTGCTAAAGTAATTAAAAAAATCGGAGGAGAATAATATGTCATTTGGATACATTACACCATTATCAGAAAACGTAGAACGGCAAAGTATTAATTTTAAAAATCGTTATGGCTTAGAATTAGCCGGTGACCTTTATTACGCTAAAGGTTTAGATATTAAAGAAAAGCACCCTGCTCTAATTATTGGTGCGCCATATGGTGGGGTGAAAGAACAAGGACCAGCCGTGTATGGTAATGAACTTGCTCAGCGTGGCTTTGTTGTATTAACTTTTGATCAAGCCAATATGGGGGATTCTGCTGGCGAGCCACGACGCGTTTCCTCCCCAGGTTTATTTGCAGAATCATTTAGTGCAGCGGTTGATTTTCTTGGCGTTGAAGTTCCGTTTGTTGATCGTAACAAAATTGGGGTTATTGGAATTTGTGGTTCTGGTGGCTTTGCACTAGCAGCTGCTGCGGTAGATCCGCGGATTAAAGCCGTTGCTACTGCATCAATGTATGATATTACTGATGTTCGTGGAATGATGAACCTAAGCGATGAAGAGTTAAATAAAATGAAAGAAGAGTTAGCTAACCAGCGCTGGGAAGATTATGCAAGCGGGATTCCTGAATATAAGCCAAGTTTCCCAACTAAACCTTACCCGAATGTTGATGCATTGCCAGAAACCGATCCGATTACTAATGAATGGAATCGATTCTATGCTGTTCCTCGTGGTTTTCATGCTCATGCTCGCGGAAATTTCACTACTACTTCCAACCTAGCCATGATGCAATTTCCAGCATTAGCTTATATTGATGAGATTTCCCCACGGCCAATTCTTTTTATTTTTGGTGATCATGCTCATTCACGTGCTTTCTCTGAACGAGCTTATAAGCTAGCAAAAGAACCTAAAGTCATGTGGTAATAAGTCAAGATAAAATTATCACTGACAAACTTGTTTTGACCAGATTTTTGACGCACTTAAATAAGCCTTGATCCCAAGGTGTTTTAAAAGCTAAGCGTCGAGAATCAGTTTATCTTCCTATACCAATTACCTCTTTTCCTGATAGATTTGATGATTTTTGAGTAGGAAGAAAATCACCCTAATAAGTTTACGTGCGGTAAGGACGAGAGCGCGTTTTGATGGGGTATGCTTTACTTCTTGATATTTACGCCGATAATATTCACCAAAAACTGGATCTTGGATTCTAACTCTGTTGGCAGCTTCAACCAAATAGTATCTAAGATAAGCATTACCAGTTCTCTTGAGCGGAGTATTATCACTAGCGTAAGCTCCGGACTGCTTTTCTCGCCAGGAAAGCCCAGCATATTTAGCCAATTTAGCTTCATTATCAAATCGTTCGATTTGACCAATTTCAGCTAAAATACCAGCAGCGTATACTGGTCCAATTCCGGGAATGGAGCGCAAAATCTGTTCTTCATCAGTTACTTGAACTACTTTCTCAATTGCTTTGTCGAGGTCTTTAATCATCTTCTGAAAAGCTTTAATTTCCTCGGCATAAACGGAGAGAACTGTATCAACTGAATTAGCAATTACTTTGTCTAAACGATAAGAAGCACGAACTGCCTTTTGAATTATTTTCGCCAAGGCTTCAGGGTTCGCGAAGCGACCCCGGCCGTGTTCATTCAGATAATCGGCTAAATCAGTAATCGAAAGATTAAGTAAGTCATCAGTAGTCATATCTTCAGTTAGCAGACTCATCATCGTTGAACCAAAGATAGAAGTATTCAGTTCATCAGAAATTACTAATTTATTGAGCTTGTAGTATAGGTTCTCAATAAAGTGTTGCTTAGCCCGAGCTAAGCTTTGAACAAGCTCATATCGGGAACGCGTTAAGCGTTGCAGGGCAATGTAGTTCTCTTGACGAACAATCCCTACTGAATAGCGTCCAACACGTAGGAAGTCAGCAATGTAAAAAGCGTCGATTTGATCATTTTTATCTTCAGCGAAGACATCATGATAGCGCTTAGTTTTCTTAGGATCGATAACCACGGATTGTGTATTGAACTTTTTAAGGTCCGAGTCTTCTTGGAAAAACATTGCTGGGTGAAAGCTGTAAATGGAAGTGGCTTCCATGCCAATCACAACTTGGTCGAGATGATTTGAATTCGCCGTATCGATAATCATGTTTTTTAATTCTGTTGCGCCTTTCAAATCATTAACAAAGTTACCATGGAAAACAACTTCAGTTGTTTCTTCAGAAATCATTGAAGTTACTAAATCTTTTGAGCTAACGTCAATACCGACAAAAAGTTTCATTGGAATGGCCTCCTTTCATTAAAATTTACTGGTCTTAATCTGATCACTGCATGATAGCCCCTAATTACAATCACTAAAAACATCCTCGCAAGTATCAGTATTCATTGGTTAGAGAGTTAAAGCTGCACCTAATCCTACTCTGAATTAGTAAACTATCTAATCGATACAGCATGTGAGTTCGAAAATCAGTAGATTGGCTGGGCGGCAGACTTCATAAGTAGTTAAAAACTACAGGAGGTATTAACCTATACCAGTTGACCAAAGCCAATGATAATTAGAGGTTATCATGCGGTGACCAGAAAACAAGTTGTAATGTAGCAAAATCCGTAAGGATATATTTATAGAATACGAG
>NZ_JAJGVH010000072.1:0-5055 GCF_020785355.1 Limosilactobacillus reuteri
CTCGTATTCTATAAATATATCCTTACGGATTTTGCTACATTACAACTTGTTTTCTGGTCACCGCATGATAACCTCTAATTATCATTGGCTTTGGTCAACTGGTATAGGTTAATACCTCCTGTAGTTTTTAACTACTTATGAAGTCTGCCGCCCAGCCAATCTACTGATTTTCGAACTCACATGCTGTATCGATTAGATAGTTTACTAATTCAGAGTAGGATTAGGTGCAGCTTTAACTCTCTAACCAATGAATACTGATACTTGCGAGGATGTTTTTAGTGATTGTAATTAGGGGCTATCATGCAGTGATCAGATTAAGACCAGTAAATTTTAATGAAAGGAGGCCATTCCAATGAAACTTTTTGTCGGTATTGACGTTAGCTCAAAAGATTTAGTAACTTCAATGATTTCTGAAGAAACAACTGAAGTTGTTTTCCATGGTAACTTTGTTAATGATTTGAAAGGCGCAACAGAATTAAAAAACATGATTATCGATACGGCGAATTCAAATCATCTCGACCAAGTTGTGATTGGCATGGAAGCCACTTCCATTTACAGCTTTCACCCAGCAATGTTTTTCCAAGAAGACTCGGACCTTAAAAAGTTCAATACACAATCCGTGGTTATCGATCCTAAGAAAACTAAGCGCTATCATGATGTCTTCGCTGAAGATAAAAATGATCAAATCGACGCTTTTTACATTGCTGACTTCCTACGTGTTGGACGCTATTCAGTAGGGATTGTTCGTCAAGAGAACTACATTGCCCTGCAACGCTTAACGCGTTCCCGATATGAGCTTGTTCAAAGCTTAGCTCGGGCTAAGCAACACTTTATTGAGAACCTATACTACAAGCTCAATAAATTAGTAATTTCTGATGAACTGAATACTTCTATCTTTGGTTCAACGATGATGAGTCTGCTAACTGAAGATATGACTACTGATGACTTACTTAATCTTTCGATTACTGATTTAGCCGATTATCTGAATGAACACGGCCGGGGTCGCTTCGCGAACCCTGAAGCCTTGGCGAAAATAATTCAAAAGGCAGTTCGTGCTTCTTATCGTTTAGACAAAGTAATTGCTAATTCAGTTGATACAGTTCTCTCCGTTTATGCCGAGGAAATTAAAGCTTTTCAGAAGATGATTAAAGACCTCGACAAAGCAATTGAGAAAGTAGTTCAAGTAACTGATGAAGAACAGATTTTGCGCTCCATTCCCGGAATTGGACCAGTATACGCTGCTGGTATTTTAGCTGAAATTGGTCAAATCGAACGATTTGATAATGAAGCTAAATTGGCTAAATATGCTGGGCTTTCCTGGCGAGAAAAGCAGTCCGGAGCTTACGCTAGTGATAATACTCCGCTCAAGAGAACTGGTAATGCTTATCTTAGATACTATTTGGTTGAAGCTGCCAACAGAGTTAGAATCCAAGATCCAGTTTTTGGTGAATATTATCGGCGTAAATATCAAGAAGTAAAGCATACCCCATCAAAACGCGCTCTCGTCCTTACCGCACGTAAACTTATTAGGGTGATTTTCTTCCTACTCAAAAATCATCAAATCTATCAGGAAAAGAGGTAATTGGTATAGGAAGATAAACTGATTCTCGACGCTTAGCTTTTAAAACACCTTGGGATCAAGGCTTATTTAAGTGCGTCAAAAATCTGGTCAAAACAAGTTTGTCAGTGATAATTTTATCTTGACTTATTACCACATGACTTTTAACCAGCTGTAGTTTTAACTGTGCATCATTAAACCATTGTGGACGATGAATTAAAATAAGATGATTATCCTCCCTACAAATTACTTTAAAGGCAATTAATTCGTTTGTATATTGATTGATAATAATATTGCGAATTGTTTCTGGAGGTAAACAACCGGGGAATAGCCAGTCGCTTTTGTTTACCTTCATTAATAAGTTTTTCCATTCCTTATCCCCCCAAGAATAAAATAAGGGGAATTTCTCTATCTCTAATATTACACCAATTCGCCAAATAATTATTGGAATAGACATTGCTGGCCAACTTGCAATAAGATCATGACATACCAACGGACATTCTGACAAAACGTGACCAGTAAGTCTTAAAGTAGTTAATGATAGTTCTCTTATTTCTTTACTTGGAAAATGATACTGTTTCTTCTTCAACATTTCAATCTGCTCCATTAAAATAGTCTTTTTATCATACTTTAACCGGCTATAGGAGCAACGCCAGTATTTCTGATTAATAACTAATTGCGCCCTTTTCACATCCCAAAATAAGAGAACAAACTGTTTTCTAAAAATTTGCGTAAACTGAACGATTTTTTTATTCCTCAAGTTACGCAAATAAGGTGATCCTAATATCCACCAAACCGGAATTTTTAACTGGCGATACCCTTCATTACGTGCTAATAACTTTTCAAGGCTTAAGGGACTACATTGAAATTCAACTGCTACAGTATGCCCATTAATTTCTAAAAGAATATCTGGTCGTTGAGCAATTGTTGGAAAATAGACTTCTAATTGCGGATTCCAATGATGCTTTTGTGCCCATTGATAAATCTGCTTTTTTCCTTTTAAATGTTCTAATGTTTCACCCTCGCTAAAGCCACAATCATTTCCCTTCTTATGGGCATAATGAGTAATCTTATGCTTTCCTCGACGCAAGATCACTCCCTGCCCGCATCCTGGACAGTAATACGCCATATCGTTTTTTGCATTTTCAGCTAACACTAATTGATCGTTATGAACTGCAATTAACATTTAATCCCCCTATATATTTATATACGGAAATTAATCAATTTTGCACGAAAAAAAGCTACGTTGAGTATGAACTCAAACGCAGCCTATTCAAAATAGTGTCGAATTAAATGCAAGGCAGATACTGACATTATTTTCTTTCCATGTTCACTTAGAAAATCAACCGTTGTTGCCGTGGGGTTTCCATATTCATAAGCAAGAGCAAGTTGATCTTTAACATCATTACTGTTCAAAATAGAATCAGAATAAGCAATTGCTAAATAATACAAATCATTGTACTTATATAAATATGATGAAACATCATCACTCTCAGCAATTTTCGCAAAATCAATCAAATCTTCAAAAGAATCAAATGTAATTACTTGCCAGTTAGTATGTTGAATCTCATTATCCTCTGAATCATTAATCGCTGTTTTCCTTTGATCTTGATCCGGACTATTTTTTTGAATCAAATGTTGCTTAATATATTTGGACACCTGGTCATTAATTGGTCCATGCTGTTCATTCCCAGCAAAATTAGAATCATTTTTACTAATAAATAATTCTAAGCCATTATTAGTGGGCATCACCTGAAAAGTAACCGCATCGTTGTTTTGGAATTGGTGATCAGTATCTACTTCTTTCAGGATACTATAAAAGAAATCCTCAATTTGCTGATGATCGCCAAGTAAGTCTAGAATAGTGATACCCCGAGCAGATAAATCATCATTATCTACCAAAACGCGAATAGTATTTTCATTAATGCGTTCCATCTCCATTGAGCAGCACCTCCTTTTACCAAAACTAGATGTTACTTCTATTGTAAGGATTTTCGCTTAAAAGTAAAGTTACTCGGTTAAAAGAATAAAAAAAGGAAAGCATATCACTTTCCATATTCTATCAGTTAAATCATATTTGCTTTTTCTTGAGCTTCTACTAGTTCAAGTTCACGAACCCTTCGAGGTAAGAAGCGACGGATTTCGTCTTCATTGTAACCAACTTGAAGCCGTTTATCATCAATAATAATCGGACGTCGTAACAATCCTGGATTTTTACTAATTAACTTAAACAGAGCCTTCATTGACAAGTCATTAAGATCTACGCTCAACTTTTGGTAAGCTTTAGACCGCTTTGAAATAATGTCTTCAGTACCATCTTCAGTCATCCGTAAAATATTCTTAATTTCATTTAAAGACAATGGTTCAGAAAAAATATTCCGTTCCTTAAAAGCAATATCATGTTCTTTTAGCCAGGCACGTGCTTTACGACAAGACGTGCAACTTGGAGACGTATATAGTGTAACCATTTCGTTTAGTGGCCTCCTTTATTAAGTTAAACTAGAACATTCATTAATACATTGTTTATTATACTCCCTATTCAATTAATATTAAAGCGATATAACAAAAATTATTGACTTTTTGTAAGTTATCTTCCTATTATATTTTCTATTTATGTCTTATCAAAAATAAAGTAGATAAAATTTACAATTTAATTATTTTACATTAAGTTGTACTATAATAAGTATGACTACTAACTTCTGAGGAGGAATTAATATGTTAACAAAAATTAGCTTAACATTTGGTTCACGACAAATTTTACAATCAATCATTGATAAATATCCCGAACGTCATTTTAAATTAATGCAGGCAACTACTCATACAAGAAAATTAGCATTATTTGACCTTTCAGGAAAAGATACTATTTTTCAATCACCAGTAAAATTAACAACTCTTGATTCAACACTAGATGCTCAATTAAATGGAATGTTTTACTACCAATCATTTCAAGTAAACGGTGACCGTCAAAAGCTACTTTATAATACACTTCAAAAGGTATTAACTGAACCAGCTGACATGAATGGTGGGTATATGCTTAGTGTTGATAATAAAGCGGAAGCTACTACTTTAGTTTTACTGACTGCTTGGGCTGATTTTGAAGCCTTAACTGCATGGAAGGAAAGTGAAACCTTTACATCCTTAAAAAACTTCACTAGTATGGGGTCAGACAATAGTTACTATGATGAAATTTACAAACCCATTTTTTAATAAGTAGAATAACATAAGGGCATTTGCCAATGGTATTTAACTGATACCTACAACAGGACCATGAATTATCATTTTCGGTAATTCATAGTCCTGTTTTTTGATCTGTATTTTTATTAACTGTTTACTTTGGGAAATAAAAAAACTCCCCACCTATACGTAGGAAGTTTTTATCTATCACTAATTAATACGGTCCGTACGAGACTCGAACTCGTGATCTCATCCGTGACAGGGATGCGTCCTAAACCAACTAGACCAACGGACCAAAATTGCGGGGGCTGGATTTGAACCAA